>NZ_DGUZ01000023.1:103645-219872 GCF_002394865.1 Fibrobacter sp. UBA4297
AAGCAAATGCCCATGTCCAAACTTTCGGTATGGAGAGCAGAACAGCTTAGCGTTTCTACTCCGAAAGCTTCAAGAGATGCTCTTGCTTCTTTGTTCAACGAATAATCCGTAATAAGCCAAAAACGCCCTGCGGCTTGCGTCATAAGGGAATCATCGCCAAATCTTTTGACCACCGTTTTCTGATCTCGGGATTCCCAGACAATGCCTTCCGCCACCGTTTCATCCGCATCAAATGAGTTGTAGAATTCGTTAATCCGTGAATCGATAGCACTCTTTTGGACATCTTTTTCCGCCTTCATAAGGCAAAGACACATGTACCCCAAATCATCTCGGGAGGGACCATTATAGTCATACAGATAATACCAATAGCCTTCATAGCAACGTTGTCTGTAAATTCCAATATTTTCAAGGGATTCTGTTTCTTTTTGGTTTAGGGGATCCCTCATCACAAGCCAAAAACGCCCCGCGGCCTGAGTTTTAACAGAATCGATGTCAGACATTTGAACAGCTGTTTTCTTGTCACCATTTCGAAAAACAATTCCTTCAAAACGAGATACCGAAGAAGATGAAACCGCAGTACTAGACGTAGCCTCAACCTCGCTACTTGAAGAAATCAAGTTTTCAGACGACAACGCATCACTCGAAGAAACCACACTGTTCCCAGACATTTCGCTAGACGATTCGTTAAACGTTTCACAGCTAGAGGAAATCGCAACAATAGCATCATTTATCGCAACGGAGTCGTCACTACATGCGACAAGACAAAGTGCCAAAACACTTGAGCAAAAAATATTTCTCGAGAAGCGCATTTTTCTTTCTTTGTTCTTAATTTACAAAAAAAACGCGAAACACGACATCTTTTCATAAAATAAACGGCATTAAAAACAAAAGAAGCTGTTCAAAATACATTTCACAGTTATAACGTTTTCCTATTACCATCTATAACTTTTACCTAATTTTGCCAATACTTTCTGTTTTTCCGCCATTTTCGAAAATCTTTTCACTAGACCAAGCTATAGAATCTAACTATATTACAGGCCATAAATAATTTATAAAGGATTCTAAAAAAATGTCCAAGATCGAAACTCTTTGCATTCAGGGCGGTTGGCAGCCGAAAAACGGCGAACCGCGCGTTCTCCCCATCTACCAGAGCACCACGTTCAAGTACGAAACCACCAATGACATGGCCGACTTGTTCGACCTGAAGGCCAGTGGCTACTTCTACACCCGTCTGCAGAACCCGACTAACGACGCCGTCGCTAACAAGATCGCCGCTCTCGAAGGCGGTGTGGCTGCTATGCTCACGAGTTCCGGTCAGGCCGCAAACTTCTACGCCGTTTTCAACATTTGCGAATCCGGCGACCACTTCATCAGCACTTCCGCTATTTATGGCGGTACGAGCAACCTCTTCTCCGTGACGATGAAGAAGCTCGGCATCGAATGCACGTTCGTGGACCAGGACGCCTCTGACGAAGAAATCGAAAAGGCTTTCCGCCCGAACACCAAGTGCGTCTTCGGCGAAACCGTCGCAAACCCGGCTGGTAAGGTCCTGGACCTCAAGCGCTTCGCCGATATCGCCCACAAGCACGGCGTTCCGATGATCGTCGACAACACCTTCCCGACCCCGATTCTCTGCCGTCCGATTGAATTCGGCGTTGACATCGTGACCCACTCCACGACCAAGTACATGGACGGCCACGCCATGGCAGTCGGTGGCTGCATCGTTGACAGCGGCAACTTCGACTGGGAAGCAAACCACGACCGTTTCAAGGGCCTCACCGAACCGGATCCGAGCTACCACGGCCTCGCTTACACCAAGGCATTTGGCAAGGGCGCTTACATCACGAAGGCAACCGCACAGCTCATGCGCGACTTCGGTTCTATCCAGTCTCCGCAGAACGCATTCCTCCTGAACGTCGGTCTCGAAACGTTGCACCTCCGCATGCCGCGTCACTGCGAAAACGCTCTCGCCTGCGCCAAGTTCCTCAAGAACCACCCGAAGGTCGCTTGGGTTAACTACGCTGGCCTCGAAGGCGACAAGTACCATGAACTCGCCCAGAAGCAGTTCAAGGGCGGCCTCCCGTGCGGCGTTCTCACGTTCGGCATCAAGGGCGGTCGTGATAAGTCCATCCAGTTCATGGATAGCCTCAAGATGATCTGCATCGTGACCCACGTGGCCGACGCCCGCAGCTGCGTGCTGCATCCGGCAAGCCACACGCACCGTCAGCTCAGCGACGAACAGCTCATCGAAGCAGGCGTTGCACCGGACCTCATCCGCTTCAGCGTGGGTATCGAAAATGTCGAAGACATCATCGCCGACCTCACGCAGGCTCTCGAAAAAGTCTAATCTTTTACACCTCTATACACCAAAAAACGACACCGACATTCGGTGCCGTTTTCTTATTATCTAGCCACATCCCGCATATATGCCTATATTTAAGGCACCTCAAAAAGAAGGATATAACAATGCTTAATTTAATAAGGGCTGTTTGCC
Source organism: Fibrobacter sp. UBA4297 (assembly GCF_002394865.1). Lineage (NCBI taxonomy): Bacteria > Pseudomonadati > Fibrobacterota > Fibrobacteria > Fibrobacterales > Fibrobacteraceae > Fibrobacter > Fibrobacter sp. UBA4297. The sequence continues at coordinate 106,140 of NZ_DGUZ01000023.1, forward strand.
GCTTTTTATCGACATACACATCGCTTTTCGTCATCGCATGCGCGGTCATCGCGTTTTTCATCCCGACGCTTTTTGGCTGGGTTCACGGCAACACAAGCTCGATTATTCTCGGCATCATCATGCTCAGCATGGGCCTCACCATTACCATGGACGACGTCCGCAACTTGATGAAACGTCCCGGCGACATTTTCCTCGGTGCGGTTGCACAATACACCATCATGCCGCTCGTCGCATTTACACTCACGAAAGTCTTCGGGCTTGACCCGTATTTGGCCATCGGCATCATCCTAGTCGGTTGCTGCCCAGGTGGCGTTTCAAGTAACGTTATGAGTTTTTTGGCTAAAGGCGACGTGACCTATTCCGTGAGCATGACCATGGCAAGCACACTTCTCGCTCCGCTCATGACCCCGCTTTTGGTCCTTTGGCTCGCTGACACGAGCATCGAAGTGAACGCCGTCGGCATGTTCCTCAACATCCTTTACGTGACCATATTCCCGATTGCAATCGGCTTCACTTGCAACTACTTCTTCGGCAAGCGCGCAGGCTTCAAGGAATTCCAATCGAACATGCCCGCCGTGAGCGTTATCGGCCTTGCATTGATCGTCGGTGGCGTTATCGTGACCGTTCGCCCGCAACTTTTTGCGAACGGATTTGGCCTTATCGCGCTCATCCTTGCGGTGGTATTTTTGCATAACGGCCTCGGCTACGTGCTCGGCTACAATGTCGGTCGCTTGTTCAAATTCAACACCGCCAAAAAGCGTACTATTTCTATTGAAGTCGGCGTGCAGAACGCAGGCATGGCAACAGTCCTCGCCGGAGCATTCTTCGCCAACCCGGAGAATCTCGCCCTCCACCCGGAAGCAGCCCTCTGCGTTGTGCCGTGCGCCATCAGCTGCGCCTACCATTCCATCAGTGGAACAATCCTCGCCGGTATTTTCGCACACATGGACAAGAAGAAAGCAGAGCAAGGGTAAAAGCTAAAAACACAATCTTTACTTTCAATATTACAAGAAAGAGCTGTTGCATTCTTTGCAGCAGCTCTTTCTCTAAATGCAATTTCAAAACGCCGAATTATTTGACCTTCGACTTTTCTTGCATCGCTTTCGCTTCCTGAATTTTTTCTTCAGGAATTCCAAGCTTGCGCATAGCATCTAAAGCATCGTCAAAGCCTTCTTTACGTCCTTCTTCAAGCCCCTTTTTCAAGCCTTCTTCCCGACCAGCTTTTTCAGCGGCACGGCGGGCATCCCCGGCGCTTACAAAGCCCATTCTCTGTCCGATACTTTTCCATGCCATCTGAAGTTCCTCCACGGTACCTTCGTCAATATACTCTCCTAAATATAGTATGATTTTCTCAACAAGGGTAGCCTGCTCAGCGCTAGACATTTTACGAAGAATAGTTTCGACATTCGAGATAGCCGACTTAAAGCCTTCAGGACTGAAAGCGTATTTCATCGCCATTACCCCGACAGCCGCCGCAGGGGATTCGGATTCAACACAGGCAACATCGTCAGCTGCGCCAAGATTCACAAGCACGCACTCAAAAGGAAGCTCATTACCCTGGAATTTGGCACGAGCCCTTTTGCGAAATTCCGCCAAAGGATCCCATCCGGTAGGACCATTATAAATGATAATCGCCTTCGTCGGAATCCAGCTGAACACTTCGTCTTCGTGATCCAAGATGACTCGAAGAGCGTAACGCCCAACCTGATTAAGCATGCTCTTCTCCTGTTTGGACTTATGTTCCAAAAGAATGCCGACATTAATTTCACCGCCTCCCGAAAGATGCGCCTTGAACGCAATGTCCGCCTCGCCGCGCTCGCCAACTTCGCTGTAGGTGTCCGGCAGACGCACAAGCGTATCCAAGTTTACACCTGCAAGAATCCTATCAAGATCGCTATTGTTTTTACTGCAGATGTTCAACAGCGCCTTGGCATTCTTGGGAATGCTATACACATAGCGGAAGAATCCATCGTGGTCACGCGAGCGTATTTTTTCTTGACTCATTTAGCCTCCTAGTTTTGAAAAAAAGAAAAAGCATCCGATTTTTTTCGGATGCCTGAGGCCTTTTCAAGGGTTATGCATTAATGTATCAATATTTGAATATAGTGGCAAGCGGCGATTTGTAACTTTACTGTAAAAAAGTCTAAAAACGTTCACCCAGCCTCTTCAAAATAATTAGCACCTCCACGTACACCAACATCTGTGCGAAATACCAAATTATTGCCATACCCACAAAAACAATAAAAAGCTTGAAGCGCACTACAGGAGCCAACGGAGGTCTTTTTTTGTTCATTTTAAAATCCTCGTTTTTAAAAGAAAAGCGGGGCCCCCAACCGGAGTCCCGCCCCACAACACATTTATTAGGATTTATTTCGTTTCCGCCATCAATTGACCATCCAATTGCGACAGAGAACGCATCTTAAAAGCCCCAAACGTCCCCGCACGACAATCCAAAGCGATGCACGTGCTAGGGTTTTCTCGAGCCATTCTTTCAATATCTTCGGCAAAGGCACGAACCGCCAAAACGATTTCGTCAACAGAACCAGCACGGATGCAATCCGCAGTCCAGCTATGTTCAACGACTTCATTTTCCACAGTTACATTTCGAGCTGTCATGCAGCCTCCTTTGCGCCAACTTTACCAACTTTATACACAATAGACTTTACTAAAAGCCTCAGCTGCGTTAGCGGATGTTCTGGATAGAGATCATCATAAAACTGATCCTCGCCCATGCTAAAGCAACACCCCTCACGTGGCGTCCTATATATGTAATCATACCCGGTATTCTCTGAGGAGGTTCCGAAAATGTCAGCGACAATTTTGCGATACTCGTCCTCGTGAATAGACCTTCGTTGGTATGAATCACCACGTTCCACGCCAGACACAAACAAGCAAAACATCTTTCGGCCTTTACACACATACAAATTCAGGAAGTAGCACACTTTTTCCTTCGCCTGATCCTTCGTAATGTAATAGCGGCAAAGCACACCGTTTACCACCACATCGCGAAAATCGACGATACAGGAGTCATGTTTTTCCAAAGACCTAAGCCAATCTGCGCCACCAAAGGAACGTATCTCAGGCAGGAAATTCCTACGAGTTATTTTGCACGCCATCGCAAGAATCAAAGATTCCTCCGATTCACGGGCAAAATAGACCTTCTTTTCATCGCAGGTCTCTTTCTCTACCTTACGATACTCGGGAGGCATAAGTTTTTCGAGCCAATTCAAAAGAACCGGATCCACCTTTACCTGCCCTTTCTCCAGCTATACCGGCCAGAAGAATTTAACAGTTCTCGGATTTTCCAGTACTCCGGATTCCCCTTTCGCTGAAAGAATCTACAGGCGTCCGCAACAACACGGTAGAAACCGCGAGCGCCGGCTTGGTACGTTTTACCCTTTCGCGTTCTAAATCCAGCATCATTCGCCATGACCGTTACGTCCGGGATCCTCGTCGGGCGGCCAGAATCAAAACGCTCCTTAGCGATGGAGAAGATGAAATCAAAAATATTTTGTGACATAAAGTTTCCTATAATTAGTTTGTTTAAAAATCCTTTACAGGAGGGCTTTAAGAGCCCCTGCAAAGGCATTTTTGTTGGCTACCTCCTTCCCTTGAAGAGGGCTATCACCTCTGACACATATTGGAGACCTGCAAATACTAAGGTTCCAACGGATATGAATTTATTGAATGTAACCATATTTACTCCTTGATAATTTTTTTCGGTTTGGATTGTTTGTTTAAGTTTTTTTCAGCCACTTTATGCAGCTTTTTTCTTTAAGAATTCTCGTGGCAGGGAGACATCCAGCAACACTTGCTCCCGCGTCAAAAAGGTAGGACAATAAACTTCAGCCCTTCCATGGAATCGAAGAACAAGAAAGATCTCAGAATGTAGTTTATATTCATTATCAAAATCACCAACCACCGGAATTGCCAGCTGAACATCACGGCGATAAATCATTAGCTTAACAGACGACAAGCAGCCAGCAGCACACCGGACGGACTGATAAACGACCCGTTTAATCAGCGCCACAGATTTTTCCCGATTATCAGGGACCTTCAATCCCCAAAGTCGATCGTGGTGTTCCAAAGCATGATGACTTGCGTAAGCTAGGGAATCGCCTTGTACAGCCTTCACTGCAATGTTCATCAACGCCCCAACGTCCACACCCTTAGAAGACCGATTGGGTTCAAAACGACTCCAATCGACATCCTGAAACCTCAGCACGTCTTTCATAATATACGGGAACGGGCCTGAACCTCGTCGTCGGCACGCACGCAAGAACACCTTCTCCCCTAATCCATCAACGGGCAAAATCACCTCAGTCCTATCATTGCTGCAAAGCTGCCGCTCCAATGCAATTGACTGTTGGATTTGCCGCCAACCGATTCGTATCAACGAATCAGTGACCTCGACTGCGGGATTCGCCACTTCAATCACACGACGAGCATAGCAGTTCCACTTCGAACTAAAAACCAAGTCGTCCCATTTACAATTCTGAGCCATTTCAAATCTCCTTGTTTTCACGCTCCAAATGTATACATACATTTTAACTATGTCAATACCTCAAACTGTTAAATTTTAATTACTTTAGATAGTGTTATAATTATTTATCACCTAAAATAGTTCCGTAATTACTATATTCTCCTATAGACTTTGAGCATAGGAAAACGCCATGGAAACAACTACAGGGTTAATTCGCAGTATAGTCGCACAAAAAGAACTCAGCAACTTATTCAATCCCTTCCCCAAATTCATCCCCTATATAGGCGAAAACTACTTCGACTCAAACAAAAGGGTTTTAACCGTAGAATTTGCCTATTCCGAAGATACCCCAAAAAACATTTCTATAGCGAACAATATTTTTTCATCAAAAGAAAGCTTACTTCAGCATGTCGAAGAATTCGACTCTGTTTCTGTACCCCAAAAAACCCTTTTAGGCAACACACCCGCCAGTACAAGATTACGTAAACGAATCCGCATGCACCTTCCCAAGCACAATATAGAGGACATCGCCTTTTACTACTTTCTACCCTTTTCTATAGTTCGAAACAGCACCAAAATCAATCCAAATGACAAGAAAATAGCCACCGAACTATTCGAAGAAATCATCAAGATCCTAAAACCCCAACAAATCGTATTCTTTGGGAACGTAATTCTCAACAACGATATAGCCGCATTTCTCGAACAACAGAAAATATCATTTGAAACAATATCCTTAAGAGCCGACTTTTCAAGTCGAAGTTACAACGCAGAAGACATATCGGATTCACCATCAAAAAAGCATGGTTTGCAAAAACTCGTTCAAATAAGCAGCATCATCAAATCCAAAATAGATTTCATTCCTAACGAAATCAGAGATTCCGTAATAGAATTACTTGACGAAATCGACTTTATGAACAAGGGAACATCCAGAGCAAACGCTTCTGATGTATTGCAAGACAAAAAAATTCAAAAATACATCTTCTTAAAAGACATTGTCCAAGAACTCAAGGCAATAAACAAAAAAATGTATATGAAAGACTTAGGACGGTTGCTCAACGCCAATGATTTCAGAAGCGCAATCGGCAAACAATTTGACCCCTACAGCAGAGGAGTGTATAAACTTGTCGACGCTACAATCAATTACTATAGCACAAATAAAAGCACCAACGATTTGGCACAAGACATAAAGGAACGATTCATCCCCAATACGCAAACAGATGATGGGAACACGATTTCAGCAACGCTTATGGCAATCCCGCTAGAACGAAAATACGGCTACAAATCAGTAAATCTAAATACCAGTTACGGTTACGATAATATACAAGAAGAACGTAATCGTATTTTTGGCGACAATATTCCAAGCGATTACGCACCGAAAAATGCAACAAACAACGATTAAAAACTTTTGACACATTTTTGGATATTGTCTTGAACATTTATGAAAAGGGCGACTCTTTCGAGCCGCCCTTTGTTATGACCAGGAAAACCAAAAACTGTTATCGTGCCGCGCGCATCTTGATATACATTCAACCGCGCATCTCGCCAACGCTTTAAGAGATTAGCAGTATCGCGAGCACTTGCCCACTCAAGATTCTTAGCAGCATCGTAAGCGGATAGACAGATGCGTAACCAACGTTTGTCGCTTCGGAATTGCTGAGTCCGTTTGCGAACGCAAGAGCCGGAGGGTCTGTCGTTGCACCTGCAAGCACACCGCAAAGCGAGAGGTAATTGACCTTGAACACAGCCTTGCCAACAATCGCCACAATCATCAGCGGGAAGAATGTGATAATTGCCGAGAGCGCCATGTAGTAGAATCCGTCGCCGTTCAAGAGCACATCGAAGAACTTGATGCCGGCATTGAGGCCCACGCAGCTGAGGAATATCGTAATGCCGAGTTCTCGGAGCATGAGGTTTGCGCTGTTTGCCATGAAGAAGTTGAGCGGGCCAATCTTACGTTTACGGCTAAGGATAATCGCGACAATAAGCGGGCCGCCAGCAAGGCCGAGCTTGAGCGGGGTCGGCATTCCAGGAATCGCGACTGGGATGCTACCGACAATCACGCCAAGGAAAATGCCAAGGAATGCGGGGAGAATTTCCGGATGGTCAAGTGCCGTGAGCGAGTCACCCAATTCCTTTGCTGCAGCGGCAATGCTTTCCGGCGTACCGACCACGAGCAACTTATCCGCAAACTTCACGCGGATATCAAGGCGCCCGGTGAACTTGAATCCGCCACGCGTCACGCGGCTCACGGTCACGCCAAAGCGGTCATTGAGCGCAAGCTGCTGAATGCTCTTGCCAAGAATTTTCTTGTTCGTCACGAGAATCGTCTTGACCGCCAAATTCGACTTCTGGAGTGTAATCGGATTTTCTTGCTTTTCGCCAATAATCTTCTGCAAGCTTTCAATCGCATCCGGCATTCCGACGACATGCACCAAGTCATGGAGTTCAAGCGTCATATCGCCCTTCGGCATGTTGATCACCTGGTCGCGAGCATGGCGCGTCACCACAGCACCCGAAGAGATAAGGCCCGGAATGTCCTTGATCTTGCAGCCCACAAGATTTACGTTATCCACACGGAGCGTGCAAGAGACAATTTCCTTGGACTGTTCTGCAATTTCTTTCTGGTATTCTGCGGCAGCAACTTCCGGCTTTTGCCTAAAGAACAAGCGCACAAGAATCATCACAAGAATAATGCCAATCACGCCGAACGGGTAAGCCACCGCATAGCCAACGCCCGTGAGTGAAGCGTCCACGCCAGCCGCCGTAAGCGCCGAGTTTGCAGCACCGAGCGAGGGAGTGTTCGTCACGGCACCGCAAAGCATGCCAATCAGCACCGGCACGTTATCGTGCATACTTGTCGTGAAGTAAATAAGAACGGTAGCAAGTACACCCAGGAGGACAATGCTCACCGCAAGAATGTTGAGCACCAGACCGTGTCGCTTTATGGAGTCAATAAAGCCCGGGCCTACTTGCATACCGATTGTATAGACAAAGAGAATGAGACCAAATTCCTGCATAAAATGAAGAACGCTGGGCTCGATCCGCATTCCGATATGACCGAGAAGGATTCCCACGAAAAGAGCGCCAGCTCCCCCAAGGCTCACGCCTTTCACCTTAACCTTACCCAGCATGATGCCGATGGCAGCCGTCAAGGATAGCGCGAGTACTTGTTGCCCTACGGAGGGCTTTGCAAACAGGTCAATTAGCCAGTCCATTTTATACACCTTCTTTTTTTCGCACCCAAATGTAGCATAGGAGATTGATAATGACTAATAGATTATTCATATTAGATTAATCACAAAAAATGATAGATATACCATTCCGAGCATCGCTCCCCTGCTATAGGTAATATAAATACTTTTTCGGGAACATTGCTATATTCTTCAGCAAATCCTCAAACCGCAGGTGGCGAATATGGCAGAAGAGATGATAGACATTTTGAACAGCGACGGCACTCCGGCAGGGTATACCCGCGGTCGGACAGAGGTCCATGCAAAAGGCCTTTGGCACCGCACCGTCCACATTTGGGCATTTGCACCCGACGGCAGAATCGTTTTTCAGCTCCGGAGCCACCTCAAAGAAAACAACCCGAACCTGCTCGACACGAGCTGCGCAGGGCATATTTCGGCAGGCGACGACAGCCGTCACGCAGGCGTCCGCGAACTCCGCGAGGAGATGGGAATTACCAAGCGCCCCGAAGATCTAGAATACCTTTTTGAAGCGACCCACGAGAATGTCCTGAACAACGGAACGTATTTCGACAACGAATATTACGACACGTACAAGATAACGCTTTCCGATGAAGAATTGGGACATCTCGTTCCGCAGCCAGGCGAAGTGGATGACTTCATTTTGATGACACGCGATGATTTTTTGGCCTCACACGCTCAAAATCCCGAAAAATTCGTGGACCATCCCAAAGATTACGCTTGGATACAGTCAATACAAATTACACAAAAATAAGTTTAAAGTAATGTAAAAGCGCCGGCCAATTATATAGATTATTACAATTGGATTTGGGTCTTTTTATGAAGTACAAAAACACAGCCATTGTCGTCGAGGGCGGCGGTTTACGCGGGTCGTACGCCGGCGGAGTTCTTGACATACTCGCCGACAAAGAAATCAAGTTTGGCGGTGCCTGCGGCACATCGGCAGGCGCCACGCACTTGTGCAGCTTCCTCTCGGGGCAAATCGGGCGCAACTTTCGCGTCGATACCGTGCACTCCAAGAGCCCGCGCTACATGAGTTTCAGGAACCTGCTTTTCACAGGCGACTACTTTGCTTTTGACTATTGCTACAAGCAAATTCCGTACAAAATTGACCCGTTTGAATTTGACAAGTTCGCCGCACAGTGCCAAGAGACCGAATTTCGCGTCTGCATGACCGACGTCGAAACAGGCCTAGCCGAATACCCGCGCATTCTGGATTACCGTAACGAAGACGACATGAACCGCATTCGCGCATCGGCAAGCCTCCCGATTTTAAGCAAAATCGTTGAGATCCATGGGAAAAAATTTCTGGACGGAGGCGTCGCCGACAGCATTCCGTTTGAACCCATGTTCAAAAGCGGTTTCGAACGCGCCGTCGTAATTCTTACGCGCCCACTCGGCTACCGCAAAAAGCTTAACAAGGCCCTCCCGCTCGTTAAGCTCGCATTCCGCCATTACCCGAAATTCGTCGAAGCAGTCGCCACGCGCCATATTCGCTACAACCAGGCACTCGACAAGCTCGCCAAGCTCGAATCCGAGGGCAAAGTCTTTATCTACCGCCCGAGCCGTCTCATCAAGATTTCGGACATAGAAAGCAACAAAAAGAAAATCGCCCAACTTTACGAGCTCGGCAAGGAAGACGCGCACAATAAAATGTCAGATTTGCTGAAATTTTTGGAAGGATAAGGCTTTTTCAACTTTCCAAAACACGAAAACGCATATAAAAAAGCCGTTTTTGGCTTTTTATATGCATTACACAAGCAAAACAACCGCGCAGAATTAAAAACATGCATATAAAAATTGATTTTCTTGAGTTTTATATGCAGTAAACAGCTTTCAAAAGCCAATCCAAGGCTCCATTTCGTCCAAAGCCACACGAAAACGCATATAAAAAAGCCGTTTTAGGGCTTTTTATATGCACTGCGCAATTTTTACAGCCTTAAAATCGGCCAAAACCCGAGGGAAATGGCATTTCACAACGCTCGTTGAACATTTTACAACATTATACCACGGTTTCTCAACGGCGTTTCGCAACACATCCCTACAATAATATAGATTATAGAGTATGCCTGAAGTATTAGATTACCTGGAATACCGCGAGTACCTCAAGGACTGGTTCGTCGAGACCAAAAAAGACAACCCGTTCACCTCGTACCGCTATCTCGGCCAGAAAACCGGCGTGGACCCGGCCTGGCTTGTTCGAGTTTTCCAAAAAGAAGGACATCTGAACGAGAGCACTCTGCCCGTGTTCATCAGAATTTGCGGCCTAGACGATCGAAGGGCAGAGTATTTCAAGACCCTTTACAGGTTCAACAAGACCAAGGCAAAGCAGACGCTCTCCGAGCTTTACTACAAGCTCCTGGAGCTCCGTTCCCTTGAAACGCGCGTGCTTTCGGAACCGGAACTTGCCTACTTTGGCAGCTGGGCATGTGCGGCCCTCCGCGCCCTCATCGGCATTACGAAGGACACGAGCGATATCGCAGGTCTCGGCAAGCATTTGAACCCGCCTATTTCACAGGATGACGCCCGCAATGCGCTTGGCATTTTGAAGCAGCTTGGACTCGTCGTGCCGGACGGCACCGGCGGCTGGAACATCACCGACCAAATCATCAGCACCGGCGGCGATGTCAAAAGTTCCGCAGTCCGCAGTTTCCACAGACACACGATGGAACTTGCGCAGGAATCGCTCGACCGCCACAAACCCGAAGAACGCGACATTTCGAGCGTGGTATTTACCGCTGATGAATCCGACCTGCCCGAAATCAAGCACAAAATTGAAGAATTTCGCCGCGGACTTTTGCAGTTCGCCCGCAAGAGCGAACGCGCCGACCGCGTTTACGCACTGAATATCGCCATGTACCCCCTCTCTGACAAGGTAGACGATCCGGCAACAGGCCCTACCTCGCCCGAAAACAAAGGAGGTGCAAAATGATTTTCGGAAAGAAATTATATATTAAGGGTATGGACGTGAAGCAGAACAAGAACAGACGCATGATTTCGCTGATTGCACCATTTGCAATCGGGTTCTCGCTTTGCGCCTGCGGTTCTGACAACGTAGCGGGCGGTGGCCCGAGCGGCACAGAAGCCGGTAATGCCATCACTGCTCAGATTCTTATCGCAAACGCACCTGCGGCAAATGCACGCGTCAAGCTCGTCGAGCACAACAGCCTCGACGGTCAAGGCTACACAGCCACGGCAAACGACAGCGGCTACGTGACGATTGAAAATGTCGCCATCGGTAGCTACACCATGGAAGCAAGCCTCAATGAATCAGCGCTCCAGCTCCCTGTTGATGTCAAGGACACCGTAAGCGATGTTGCACTCGGCCAGCAGAACTTGCAGAAGTCCGTCTTTATCGGCGGCTCAATTACCGACTTTATTGGTGACACGACGGAAAGTCTGAAGAACATGAACGGTTTTGTCAAGTTCCGCGGTCTCGACCACTCCGCCGCCATCACAAACGGCAAGTTCGAAATCTTCGGCCTCCCGGCAGGTCACCTGAACATGGTGATTATCCCGACAGAAACCGCCGACACAGTCAAGGTTTCTGTTGAAACAGATGCTGGCGACTCGGTCACAACGCTCAAGCCAACGGCTCCCGAATCCGAAAACGAAACACTTCTCATCGAAGATTTCGAAGACGGAAACAACCTGCACCTTTACTCATCCAATTTCTTTGAAGGCGACTGGAACATGATGACGATAACCACCGTCATTCCTGTACCAGATTCCGAGAAGATTAAAATCTACCCGGAACTCCCCAAGGATTATCAACAACATCCGTTCCTGTTGCTCATCCAGGATTCCGAGTACGGCGGGAAGGAAGTCCACGTCCAATTCGACGTTCCTGACACACACAACTACACGCCGTGGGAATTTATCAAAATGAACATCGGGAATTCCATGGGAATTTACGACCTGAGTTCCGTTGATTCCATCGCCTTTGACGCCTGGGGTTCCGGCATTGCAGAAATCCAAGTCATCGACGAGACCCGCAAAGACAAAGATTTCAACAGCTACACCTCCGGAAAGTTCCCATTTATACTCCCAAGTCAAAAGACAACGCTCAAATTCGCATGGGCAGACATTGTTCCAAACGAAGATGACCGCAAGAGGGTAACTTCTATTTCTCTCGTTTTCCATGACGATGCGGAACTTTATTTCGACAATCTCAAGTTTATCGGGAAAGACTTGCAGAATATCTGGAAAGTCAAGGAATAATGCCAGGCGCAAATTCAGTCACATCGAACCAAGAGACTCTGCACAAAGATCTTGAAAAAGTTGTCCGTAAGTACGCGCGGACAACTTTTTTGCGTCCTATCGCAGACCACACGCGAGAAGCGTTTGCACAAGTCGAAGAATTCGTACGGAAGTTCTACGCAACAAGGAATGCCGACCCCGCAACAGGGTGCGGGGAGACAAGCGCAATTGGGAGAGGCGCCCCAGGAACTGCGCCAGTCGCCGTCATTCTAGATTCCGGTTGCGGGACCGGCGAAAGTACAATCCACATCGCACGACGTTTCCCAAGCATTCCTGTCATCGGGATAGACAAGTCCTGCGCCCGCCTGAACAAGGCCGGCAACCCATCGCAAACGGCGGGCGAAGATGTCCCTGCAAACGCATTCTGGATTCGCGCCGAACTTCTGGACTTTTGGCGACTCGCATTGGAGCACGTCGAATCTGGCAAATGGACGATTCCGTACCATGCTGTTTATTACCCGAATCCATGGCCCAAGCAGAGCGAAGCCACAAAGCGCTTCCACATGCATCCAATTTTCCCGACATTACTTGCATTAGGCGACATGACGGAACTCCGCACCAATTGGGAAATCTACGCACGCGAATTTGTAGAAGCCGCGAGATTTGTTTTTGCAGAGTGGGCTAGCAATGCCGCGCATCCAGACACTCAACCGCAAATCATCTGCGAAAGCTTTGACCCCGAGAATCCCGAAACAGCCTTCGAGCGCAAGTACAAAGAAGCTGGCCAAGCACTCTGGCGGGTAACGGTTTCGACGCACTTCTAAATTGCCGAAAGGTGATTCCGGCTTACTTCGACTTCGCTCAGCACAGGCTCCGGCCGGAATGACAATGCAACGTTTTCTAAGTTCTAAGCTCTAAGTTCTAAGCTCTAAGTTCTAAGTTCTACTTCCTATCCTTCATCCAATTCGCGATGAACTTCAAATTGCGTGTAAAGCGCACATCCATTTCAGCACCGGGCACCACGATATATTCCGTAAGCCCATACTTGTCCGCCTTGCTACCCCAGTCGTACGTATAACCTAATCGAGTCCACGGGCGGGCATCCGGACCTGTGTAAATTTTAGAGGCAAGAGCATCGAACCAGTTCTTGAACCACATCATGCGTTCCGAAATTTCGGCATCGTTACTCAGTTCGCCTTCGAACGCCGTGCGCATATCGTACGCCTTGACATCGGGCATGTACGCCGGGCGCATCAGGTCATCCGGCTTCACCCACAAGAACGCCATGTGTGTCGCATTGGAAGTTCGCGGTTCGCCAAAGAGTTGCTTGAAACGCAAATCCCAGTTACGTACACCATCCTTATGATCCTGATACCAGAGCAAGAGTTCCTTTTCGTTCACAACCCATACGACGCTATCGGACTTGACGAGTTCGCCATCTTTATAAGTCTCGGGATCGGACGTAAGCGTCACCACGAGGAGTCTTGACTTGTCGGAATTCCAGGTCACCTTGTCGCTGTACTCATCAAGAGTTACAACCGTGAACTTTTCTTCTTCAAGCGCTTCGGACGCATCCTTCACTGCAGCGGCAAACTTCACATCCAAAATAGAATCGCGATTGACCATTGAAATCTTTTGGCCTCTGTTATCGAGAATGTCGCAGTATGGGATACTGTCGGTATTCACGGCCACTTCAGCCTTTGCAAACTGTTCCCTCAAAAGTTCGCCATTATAGGTAAACAGCGTATCGCCTTCCATAAACGAAATGACGACCTTGCAGAATCCCTTTTCCGGAATCACAACCGATGTCGGAAAGCGTTCATTTCCAGCCCCCGTTGTATCGAGTTGCATCTTGTTTTCGTTTTCACCGCAAGTGTAATTGTATTCCGTAAGCGTTGCAACGCCAGGTTTCATTTCGCTAAAGAACACGTTTTCCTGTTCGCTGCTAAAGGCGGGCTTTACAATGATGGACTTGCCGCCAAGTACCATCGTATGCGGGATCCCTTCTCCGCAATAATAGGCTGGCTGGCGAAACACGCCGATAATGCCCGTTTTGCCCTGAAAATTTTCAGCCTTGGAGACGCTATCGCCTCTCGTAAATGCACAACCCAACAAAGCAAGAGCAAAAGCGCTCCCCAGTAAGCAAATTTTCTTCATCCGATTCCTCTTCCCGCAAAAGCGTTAATATAGGCGTCAACAGCAAAAATATAGTTAACTCAAAATTTTTGCCATTTTGTCATGGCAATGTTGAGATACGTTTTGCAAGCAACAATCGGCCATCCACGTCTAGCCGCACGTAAACGGGACGATTCCACCCGGAAATATCAACAGAAGCGGTCTGTTCAACAAACGAGTGTGAGCCAACCATGTTCCCGATGGCATCATATAAACGGAGAGTCTTTTTGCCCGCTACAGGCGCTTCAATACCCAGCATCCCATGTGACACGTGAATTTGCATTTTCGGCAAAAGACTTTGTGTAAGCGACACCGTTTTACTCGATGACGACACCGACGAACTCGATTCAGAAAGCGAACTTGACGATGTTGCAGAACTCGACGAAGCAATGTCGGGGCATTTATTCAAAGTCCTGGAGCGTTTTGTTGTAAAACAGACTCGGTCATTTCCGTCAAAGACGATATTGAAAATCCCGTCAACAGAGGCTTTACCGTTATTGTTGACAAAATCGAATTCCGTAAAAGATTCCTGGTTTTGGCTCAGTACCGAGCGTACTTCGACACGCTGATGATTGATATCTCCGTTCGGATCATTTGTTGCAAATACTCTAGAATTGTAATCGACATACCAAATCAGGACGCCGTTTTTTCCTTTCTTTTGGCTGTACGAGGAACTTCCGATTTTAGAATCAAAACCCACTGCCGGGCGGTACTCAACAAGATAGTACTCATTGGGCTGATTCGGATTTGAGACGGCATACGCCTGCATTTTAGACAAGTTTTTAAGTTCGTAGACGCTATCTCCATTGACGATTTCAGTCGGCTTTAGCCAGCCCATAGCCTCGCGTTCAAATGCAGAAAATGTCGCCGGATAGCCGCCGTTTCCATTGCGGAGTCCAAGCGCCATCACGTCATACGGCAAGGGGCCAATTGTCGCATAGCCATATTCATCGGCACTGTACAAGTCAACAAGCCCGATAACATGGCTAAACTCATGAATAAAGGCGCCCAGCATAGCGACATCTTTTGTACTCGTTGCATAGGGCTTGTTTTCGGCCTTCTGCGAGACAAAGGCGTATTTATTGAAGTTGTACCCGTTTTTCGAATAAATTCGACCCATGCTATTTTTCAAGGCATCCATGTGATTAAAAAAGTAACGGTCGTACTTGTTTGCTTCTTCTTTTGAGGTGGGGTGCAAGATGACAAACGGAATAACGCTTTCATACTTGCCCGCGCGAGCTTTAAAGTCACTGCGTTCGACAAGCATATCAATGGATGGTGGAATAAATTTTGCATCGCCACTGTATTCACTAAATTTTTTAGGAAGCTTGATCGGATAAATGTCAAATGTCGGCTTAAACTTTCCAGCAGAACTTTCTACAAAGTAATCGCGAACACTACCGTAAACACCATTTTCCTTGAAGCCTTCTTCATTGAACATTCTTGCAATAAGGGCGGAATCCAGAGCCTTGAAATCGGATGTTTCTACAAGCAGCACTGGGAAATAGCGTTCACCTGCAGAGAATACGTCGGCATCGTTACCAGAACGAATCATAGACAGTCCGGCAGGAGCCGCGGGCATCATCATGTTGTCCGTATAAATTATCTTTTCCATCCTGATGTTTTCTAAAGATTCGGCCACATCAGCCCACGCCACAGACGCAGTTAGCGTACAAGCCCCGAACAGGCGCATCCAAAATGTCGAACAATCAAACCAACTCATAGTGAGAATATAAATATAAATTCGTCAAAAAGGAGATGCCCCATCAAGTGGGGCATGACATTTTGCGCAAGGAGAAGCCTCATCAAGTGGGGCATGACATTTTGCGCAAGGAGAAGCCTCATCAAGTGAGGCATGACATTTTGCGCAAGGAGAAGCCCGCTCGGAGGCGGGCATGACAAATCAACTATTTTCCGTCATTTTCGCAGAAAGCGTCAGCCACGGGCCACGGCCGCATGACGTACTTTTTTGCGTTCAAAAAATAAAGCTGCGCAAGCGAAGCTAATTAAAATTTTTATCTTTGGGCGTGTAAAACAAAAGAGGTCTAATTATGACGTTTGAAGAAATGTACGCACTGGCCTGCCAGCGCAAGAAAGACATGCCGGAAGGCAAGGGCACCACAGAACTCTTCAAGAAAGGCCCGCACGGCATCGGCAAGAAACTCGTCGAAGAAGCCGCCGAAAGCTGGATGGCCGCCCGCTTTGAATCGCGCGACGCCCAGTGCCTCGAACTTTCTCAAGTGCTCTACTACGTTGCCGTCATGATGGCAGAAAAAGGTCTCACCCTCGAAGAAGTGTACGCAAAACTATGATTAAGGTAGCTCTCCCGAACAAGGGCATGCTTTTTGAACCGACCCAGGAACTCCTCAAGGCCTGCGGTTACAAGGCATCCAAGCCCTACAAGACTTTGACCCAGATCGACACCAAGAACGGTATCGAATTCTTCTTCCTCCGTCCGAGTGACATCCCGATGTACGTGGGCCGCGGCATCATCGACGCCGGCATCACGGGTATCGACTTCAACGCCGAAGCCAAGAGCCCGGCCGTAAAGGTCTTGGACTTGCCCTTTGGCGCTTCCAAGCTCTGCGCTGCAGTCCCGAACGAAAGCCCGATCCAGAGCCTTGCAGAACTCAAGGACGCAACAATTGCAACGAGCTTTCCGAACATCGTGGAAAGCTACTACAAGAAGAAGATGGATTTCGTGGTGCTCGAAGGCGCCGTCGAAATCTCAGTAAGCCTCGGTGTGGCTAATGCTATCGTGGACGTGGTTGAAACGGGTACGACGCTCAAGCAGGCCGGGCTCCGCATTATCGGAGAACCGCTCTTCCGCAGTAACGCCGCCATTTTCTGCAACCCGCAGAAGACCGAACTCGAAGAAGTCAACACGCTCATCCGCCGCATCCAGGGCAAGCTCGTCGCCCAGACGTACATGATGATCGAGTACGACTGCCCCTCCGAACTTCTCTCGAAGGCTTGCGAAATGACTCCGGGTCTCGACGCCCCGACGGTGACGAAACTCCACGGTCGTGAATGGTACTCCGTGAAGGCAATGGTGCCGCGCGAAGAAGCCAACGCCATCATGGACAAGCTCTGGGACGCAGGCGCAAGAAGCATCCTCCTGTTCGGCATCGAAAGCGCAAGAATTTAACGAATTAGATAATGGAAAGGTCATTAGTAGTTAGTCATTAGTTATTAGACAAGCATTCGCGCCTATGGCGCCATACTTTAAAACCAATGACCATTGACTAAAGACTACTGACCTAAATATTTCTAAAGTCTGCCAACTAAGTTCTTACAGCTTCCTACTAACTAGAAACTCCGAATTCCTAATTCCGCATTCCGAACTAAAAATGCAATCTCTCGCTTATTTGGCACGTCAACCGATTCTCGACCGCGATGGAAAAACCTTCGCGTACGAATTGTTATTCCGAGACTCGCCAAGTAGCGATACCGCAATAATCGCAAGCGACTTGCAGGCAACCGCCCAGGTGCTCGAGAACATCTTGAACAGCATCGGGCTTACACGCCTCGTCGGCGAAAGTAAGGCGTTTATCAACTGCAGTCGCGAGATTCTCCTCGACAACTTGTTCGGACTTTTAAACCCCGACCGCTTTGTCCTCGAAATTCTCGAAGACGTCACTGTAGACGAAAACCTCATCCGCGCCATTCAGCGCCACAAGTCTCTCGGCTTTGAACTCGCTCTCGATGACTTTATCATGAGCGACGAATACATCAGCCGCTTTGAGCCGTTGTTCGAACATGTCTCCTACGTCAAGATGGACCTGGTCGACAACTCGCCCGAAGACATCGCGAAAGCGGCACTGTTCTTCAAAGAAAAAAACATCAAGCTACTCGCCGAAAAAGTCGAAGACGAAACGACATACAAGCGTTGCAAAGACATCGGCTACGATTACTTCCAGGGATTCTATTTTGCAAAACCCGAAATCGTAACAGGCCAAAAGATTGACGCCACATCGGCCGCCATCCTAGAAATCATCAAGCTCTTGCGCACACGCCCGACGCTCGAAGTTCTCTGCGATGAATTCGACAAGCACCCGGACATTTCGGCGAATCTTTTGCAATTCGTGAATTCCGACGTGCGCAACAAGCCCGTCATTGAAAGCGTCAAAGGCGCCATCGTTTGGGTGGGCATGAAACACATCCAGGAATGGCTGACAATCATGCTGTACGCGCATTTGGACACCCGCTCATGAACGTAGAACCGCAAAGTCTGGAAAACCTGATTTCTGAATTTGCCTCCCTCCCGGGAATTGGACTAAAGACGGCCCGCCGCCTCGCCTACCACATGCTCTCGCGCAAGAAAGGCGACGTGGAACGCTTTGCCGATAGCTTGATGCAGGCCGCCGAAAAGGTCCACCCGTGCCCGCGCTGCCACGCCTTCACCGACGAAGACATCTGCCCCACGTGCAGAGCCCGCGAAGGCGCCAAGTCCATTTGCGTTGTCGAAAAAAATTCAGACATTTTGCCTTTTGAGCGTTCCTCTGTCCACAAAGGTCTTTACTTTGTCCTCGGCGGCGTGATTTCCCCGCTCGACGGCATCGGCCCCGAAGCGCTCCACCTGCCACAGCTCGTGGAACGCATCAAAACAGAAAACATCGAAGAACTTGTCCTTGCACTCGGCTCTAGCCCTGAAGCCGATAGCACAGCCCTCATGATTGACCGCATGCTCGCCGGCGTCAATGTCAAGCGCACCCGCCTTGCCCGTGGCATCCCGATGGGCAGCGACCTGGAATTCATCGACGAAGTCACCATGCTTCGCGCATTTGAAGGGAGAGTATCCTTATGAGTACAAAAGAAAAAGTCGTCCACCAGGCCCCCGTCGAAGTTGGCGGTTACACCGTCCGTTCGGCAAAGTTTGTCAAGGCCGCCGTGAGCCTCAAGGGCCTCCCCGAAGAACACCTCCCGCAAATAGCTTTCCTCGGGCGCTCCAACGTGGGCAAGTCCTCGCTCATGAACACTCTCATGGGCCAGAAAAAGCTCGTGAAAATCAGTTCGACCCCCGGAAAAACGCGCGAATTGAATTTTTTCAAAGTCAATGACGAATTTTTTCTTGTAGATTTACCAGGTGTAGGGTTCGCTAAAGTCAACAATGCAAAGCGCGACCAAATGTCCGACTTTATCCGAGAATACGTTGAGAAGTGCAAGGACCTCAAGGGACTCATCTACCTCGTAGATATCCGCCACGGAGGAACGCCCATCGACATCGAGACAGTCGAAAGCATCCGCGCCACGGGCTGCCCCGTGCTGGTCGTCGCTAGCAAGCGTGACAAGGTGAACCAGTCTGAACTCGCCAAAGGGCTCAGGGACATCCAGCAGCGCCTGGACCTCGACCAAAAGCCGCTTTGCGTCAGTTCACTCAAGAAAACCGGGCTCGATGAACTCTGGACCGAAATCCTAGAGGCAATACATAGCGATAATGGAAAAGACGCGACTTAAAAACTGGCAAAAGATGACTCCCGTCGGGCGTTTATTCCACACGCTCGGGATATTCATCTTGAAAACAAGAATGGGGCAGCTCATAGCCCTGTTTCTCCGCACAGTAGCGTCCCTTTTCGACAAAAGCCACAACTTCAAGAGCGATTCCCGCAATATCATTATGCAGACGTTCTTCACCGGTGTCGAAATTTTTCCGCCGCTCTTTGCCGTCGCTACGTTGTTCGGAACAGTCGTCATTATCTACCTATTCTCCCTCATGGGCAAGATGGGCTTTTCAAACAACATCGGCTTTCTCATCGTGGTGATTATCATCCGCGAACTGAGTCCCATCTTCACGGCATTCCTTATTGCAGGCCGTACAGGTTCTTCTCTCACGACCTACATCGGCAGCATGGTCATCGATTCCGAAGTTGACGCTCTTGCGACCATGGGCATCAACCCCATCCGTTACCTTGTCATGCCTAGCGTAATTGGTGGTACTATCGCAATGATCATCATGAATATCATCTTTAGTACAAGCGCCATCGGAGCCGGATACCTCCTCACGAAGGGAATCATTTTCATTACCGGAAACGCCCCCAACGTGCAAATTACCTGGAGCTACCTCTCTACAGAAATTATCAAGGCGCTCACCAAACCGGACTTTGTCTTTGCGATTGTGAAGCCCCTTATCTTTGGCATCATCATTACAATCAACGCATGCTACCAGGCACTGAACATCAAGCGAGATATTCGCCAAGTTCCCAAGGCAACATCCCGCTCTGTCATCATGTCCTTCCTCTACATCGTTTTTACCGACGCCTTATTCTTGATGTACTTCGTTAAAGACTACATGCAGAACCTTTCAGCAATTATCTAATATGCTAGACGAAGCCCTCAGACTTGAAGATATTTACCTTTCGACAAACGAACTCTCGGGAACGATGTTTTCGATTCCGAGAGCCGTAAGCTATTTTGAAAATATCAGGACAAGCAAAGGCAACGACGATTTCCAGCTCATCGCTGGGGCGAACCTCACGCTAAAGCTCGGCGAGACAATTTGCATCGCAGGCCCATCCGGTAAAGGCAAGAGCGCCATCCTCCGTTTGATTGCAGGTCTTGCACGCCCGCTCAAGGGGCACATCTATTACTTTGGCGAATACATCCCGTCAGAAAGGTTATCCGCACTCGAAGTAGCAAAGCGCCAAGTGGGTTACGTGCTACAGAACGCAGCCCTGATTTCAAACCTGAGAGTTGTAGACAACATCGCACTCCCGCTCCATTACCACAAGATGGGAACCGAAGACGAAATCACGAAAAAAGTCAACATGGCCATGGACTTGATGCGCGTCCGCGACTTTGCCAAGATGTTCCCGCATGAACTCAGCGTGGGCATGCAAAAGCGCGTCGCCATTGCAAGGTCCTGGGCCATGGACCCAAAGCTATTGCTCATGGACGAACCGACCGCAGGCCTCGACAACTACAACCGTCGAAACCTCCTGCCGTTGATTGATAACATGCGAACGATGTTCAAGACGTCCATCATCATCGTCACGCACGACCTCATGATTGCAAAAGAATTGGACTGCAACCTCGTATTCTTGCACCAGAAAAAGCTCACCGAGCCGCATTCCTTTGACTACTGGCTCCGCTCGGACAGCGAAATTTCAAAAGACCAGTTCCGCGACCTTCAATCCGTTTCACTCAACACCTAATTACAGCCATGTTCCTTCCATTACCAGACGATTTTCATGCACACCTGCGCCAGGGCGAACTCATGCCCGGTTACGTCCGCGATCTCGTAGCCCAATTTGGACGCGCCATCATCATGCCGAACACCGTCCCCGCGATGACGAGCGCAAAGGCGATTGCCGACTACAAAAAGCAGATTCTCGAAGCCGCCGCTAGCGTGCGCCCGGACTTTGAACCTCTCATGACATTCAAGTTGAACCCGAACTACACGGAGCAGGATTTGAAGGACATGATGGCCGTAGGCGTTGTCGCAGGCAAGTACTACCCCGCAGGTGTCACCACCAACAGCCAGGACGGCATCAGCGATTTCGAAGCGGTATTCCCGGTTGTCGTGATGATGGAAAAGCTCGGCCTTGTACTTTGTGTACACGGCGAAGAGCCAGGTGAATTCTGCCTGGACCGCGAACCAGCCTTCATCAAGCGCGTCGAAACGCTCGCCGAAAAGTTCCCGAAACTCCGCATTGTTTTTGAGCACTTGAGCAGTGCCAAATCCGTTGAAGCCGTCAAGCGCCTCCCCGCAAACGTTGCAGCCACCTTCACGGTACACCACCTGATGATGACCCTCGATGATATCGTCGGCGATGCACTGCGCCCGCACCACTTCTGCAAGCCCTTGCCGAAGCGTCCGGAAGACCGCAAAGCCATCCGCGAAGCCGCCTTCAGCGGAAACCCGAAGTTCTTCCTCGGTACCGATTCCGCCCCGCACCAGCAAGGCAAAAAAGAATGCCCGTGCGGCGCCGCTGGCGTCTACAGCGCTCCGGTCGCCATCCCGCTTTTAGTGCAGGAATTTGAACGCGCAGGCGCCCTCGACAAGCTCCCGAACTTTATTGCAGGTTTTGGTGCAGATTTTTACCACCTCCCGCGCACGACAAAGCAAATCGAGGTGGTCAAGGAATCGTGGACAGTCCCAGCTGTCGTGAACGGCGTTGTGCCGCTTGCCGCCGGACAAACGCTCGAATGGAAGCTCAAATAACGTTTTTGGCACGTTATTTCAAACAAAACGCCCAAATTTCATACAAAAATTCGCCGTAAAAGGCGAATTTTTTTTGTACAAATAAAAAAAAATTACCTCTTTTGTTTTTTTTACTTATATTAAAAAACGATCCAAGGATTATACCACTTTTCAATCGGAGGTTTTATAATGAATCTGGTAAAAACAATTGGTCGTATTCTTCCGGTAGCACTCTCGCTCTCTGTCCTCGTCGCTTGCGGCGACAAGAAAACTGAAAAGCCCGCTCCGGTCAAGCAGCCGGAACCGGCCAAGGTTGAAGCCCCGGCACCGGAACCAGAACAGCCGGCACCGTTTGACTTCTCCAAGTTCGCAGCTATCAAGAACAATTCCCAGGTTTTCTTGACCACGAATGCCGAAGTCGAAGCATACCTCAACGACGCATTCGCCAAGGTTGAAAACGGCCAGGCCACCTCGATCGAATTCCCGAACGTGAGCAGCCTCTTCGAACTCGCTAGCGCAGAACTCAGCAGCGAAGGCCGCGCCGTCATCGCAACAGTCGGTTCCAAGTTAGCACAGACCAACATCGATGCCGCATCCCTCCTCGTGGAAGGCTACACCTGCGACCTCGGCTCTGTCGCTTACAACGACGAACTTTCTCAGCGCCGTGCTGAAACCGTCAAGGCTGAATTCTCCAAGTACATTCCGGCTTCCAAGATCACTGCCAAGTGGTATGGCAAGCGCATGTTCAAGAAGTTCAAGTACGGTTCCAGAGAAGAATACCGCCGCGTGAACATCCGCATCCAGTAATTCATCGAAACGCACAAGCTTAAACGTGCAAATATTTGAAAAGGCCTCCGCGATGCGGAGGCTCTTTCATTTGTTAAAGGAACTGTAGTCGCAACGCGAATGCCGCGACAAAAGGAAAGTCGCACTACCCGTTCATTATATATTCGGCATTCTCGAGAATGTACGAGTCTTTGGACTTCTGGTCTTCGGGAAGACGGTCAAACGGGATAATGTCATGACGCGTAAACGTGCGCTCATCGGTCGGACCTGAGCGATAGCCCATCAAGAGCATGGACATCATCCAACGGCGATGTTCCGCTTCACGCAACAGATAGTCATCGTCCGAAATTTCAAAACAGCGTTTGCGAAGCGGGAGTGCATTCGCACAGTAAATAGCAGACGTTTTATCGGCTTCGCTCAAGCGGTACCACATTTTTTCTTCGGTGTCACGGGTATCGGGATTTTCATTGCGTTCTCGAACGTAGTTTGCACGCTGGCCACGTTCTACGCGCTTGGAATGCACGAATTCCTTCATTTCATCAATATCACCCATAATACGCACATAGCCATACATGCCACTTTCGTTGATATGCTTGATGATATCGTCGTTCGCTTCGCGCCAGTAAACGGCGATGTCCGCGTTATCGTAAACCGCACGCGGCAAGTGTACGAGCGTCGAAATAGCCTTGGAGGCGTCTTCCTTACAAATGCAAACGACAAGGCGTTCCTTCGGGCTTGCAGCCACGGCAGCAATAAAATTACGAGCCAAATCAGCTTCGCAGTAAGCATCGACAAAGTTCCATTCGACATCGAGGTAATCGCCACGCGCTGTTTCCGGGTCGTGCGTGACTTTGTTTCCATTGGCATCGACATAGGTGTACTTCGAGAGTCTAAAAAGTCCCATGCGGGAGACCACTAGGCGATCCACCCATTTTTCGCAATCTTCATCGACAAATGTAATGCAGGTTTTTAACCCTGTGCGGCTGAAGTTCGGGTAATGGCAAATATTTGCGACCGCAAACGCAACCGCCTGGGCAATCGGACCTGTACCAATCAGCACGACATGCAAGCGTTCATTTTCTGGTTCACGAATCGTCGGCAAAAAGTCCGTACCCACAAGTAGCTGCTCCGACATGAATTCGTATTCGTTAAAGACGTCAACTAGCAAATGTCCCTTATTCTGTTCGGGGGCCTTCAGGTACCACAAAATTTCTGAAGTCGAGGGATCGCTCAACAGCAAATGGCAATGGATATCTCGCGGAGCCTTTTCGCAAACGATACGCAGCACCTCAATGCAGTGCAGGTTGCGCGAATCGCGTTCGGGGCCGTCTTCACCAATCACTAGAATTTGGCTTGCCAAAAGAGCGCCTGCAAAAAGCAAATCTTCTTCGTTCTCGTAATCTTTCTTATAATGGATAAAACGCCCATCAATATCGCGACGGCTCACAACGACTATCGGGCGCTTATCGTCTTTGAGCGCACGCAAGATACTTTTGAGCTGATGCCCCGCACCAAGTACAAGCACGTGGCCACGCACATCGACATGCTTTTTGCCTTCGCGCATGGATTCGGACGTATTCTTGAAAACATTGATCATCACGCTGATGAAGAGCACCGCGAAAACGACATAGCCCGACAAGAAACCTTTCCAGCCAAGCGTCTTTTCGCCAAGCACCCACGAGCCGAGGAAAACGCCGATGACAAAAATAATCAGGGACAAGCCCAGCAAAATCAGAATTTTTTTTGCTAGTCCGTTCGACCAGGCGCCTTTAATAAGTCCGTTATAATTCATGAAACGCTCCCGAGAAATCCAACTATATTATAGCTAATTTCTCGGGATTTATGGCGCAAGGAATTTCTTACGGTAATATGCACCCCGAACTTTGCGGCCATCATTGATAATACGACCCAAGGCGTTATACGTTTTCTTCAAATTGACCATACGGGGGTTGCCGCCAATCGTTTTGGAGCGTGCAATATCGACCGGACCAACATCAATTATGGTGGTATCCTTATAACCGCGGCCATAGTAAATAAACGGTTTTTCTGTACGGTAGTCCCATTCTTCGCCATCGATGATAAGCTTACCTAACGTGCTGCCATAAGAAGCTGTCCCCACGCTATAAGGACTATCGTCTGCATGTTCCGCATCCACATCAACGTACACCATCACAACATCCGGTGTAATTATAATGTTCCCACCATGGCTATAGATTCCTGCCCCGAGTCCCGAAGAATACCTACCGCCCGTGGATTTCACCGTTCCACCAGTGATGATGATATCGCCAAAAGTTTTGTACTCGCTAGCAACGAAGCCCACGCCTCCAATACCCGGAGCATCACGGCCACCGACAGCTGTAACAGCACCGCCTGATATCACCACAGAATCTTCACTGCAGATTCCCGGGACCTCATAAGTTCCTGTTGCAGTCACGTCACCACCGCTAATCAAGACAGCGCCTCTGCCACCGCCAATCGCAGCCCCAGCATTCGTTCCTGCCTCAGCGACAACAGACCCGCCGCTAATTTCAACAGTAGCACACATTGCCCCAAATCCATTATAATCCGAAACCTTGCTACATCCAATCCCGGCACTAGCATAACCGCCCTTTGCCGTAATATTTCCGCCACCAATCTTGATAACGTTGTTCACACTGTACAAGCCGCCACCAATAGCAGGAGCATTTTCTCCGCCCTCGGCAATAACAGTTCCCCCCGTAATTGTAATGGCACTATTTTCGCCACTACCACTGCTATAGCCACCGCCAATGCCAGCTGCGCCTCCATTTCCTATTGCAGTAACAAAGCCGCCCTTAATTGTGATGCTACCATTTTGGCCGTCATTGCTACCACCAATCCCAGCCGAGCTGTGTTTACCCGTAGCCTTAATGGTTCCGTCAAGGATTACGACATTACCACTTTTAGAAGATTGACCCACACCGCCGATACCCGCACCCCATCCACCTGCAGACGTTTCCAGAGAACCCTTACCATCAATCGTGAGCGTACGGCCCTGTGGCACATAAATACCGGCACTCGTCCAGCAATGTCCCTTTGCAATATTATCACCATCCAAAATAATCGTGCAATTTCCTTCGCATGTAAGGCCAGACCAGCTGGGTTTATCCCAGCCACACTTGTACACGCCTTGATATTCGTAGCGCTCTTCATCAACACTATCGATTACCGCATCCTTGATTTTTATCGTCGCATCGGCCTCAACCGAGACCTTGTAAGAGTCCGCAAGCTTGCCCATAAGGATATCACCTTTTCTCGCAACATAGTCACCCGTCAACGAAGACAAATCAACAACCTTCCCCTCACTCACCGTAAACTTGAAAGACTGCGAGCCCTTATAGTCGCCAACGCCTTTAACCGTAAAGACATAATCGCCAGCAGAAGTTATAGCATTCGCCCCGAATTCATTTTGACCTTTCGTAACAACGACTTTGTAATCCGTACCTTCCTTCAGATTTTTTCCGTCTAACGATGTCACAGAATAAGCCACCGGAACAGGATTTTTTCCATCAAGGAAATAATACGGCCTGACATCGTCAATGGTAGCCCATGCAAGGTCAGCCAGCTCTTTCCACTGAGCGTAAAGCGTCACCGTATCACCGACATTGCGTGCATGGCAATTGACTTCGGCACGGTCGCCATAAGAAACGCCTTTGCCATCGGCAGATGTATTCCAGCCGACAAACATCCAGCCATCACGAACAAACGCATTTTTTGCAAGTATTGCGGTCGCGCGATAAATAGCCTTCTGGTTATCCATCGTTCCCGTTGCGTCGTCATGATTCTTGTCGAACTTGATCGCCCAAAAATTTCCTGGAACAAAAGTAAAGACACTGTCGGGCGCTTTTTCTATTTCAACGCCATCAATAGTCACCTTGCCGTGAATGCCGATGTCACCCAGACCAATTCCACTCACAGCACCTACGCCTTTTTCAGCAACAACTTTTGTCACTCCAGACGTAATCGTGACATCGCCACACTTTCCATGGTGAGAGCATCCAATAGCGGCGGCTTCACCACCACCTTTAGCAGTCACCTCGCCACCGCTAATGACAATATTGCCACATACACTACCGACGTGACCACCACCGATACCCGCCGACGAAGACCCGCCAACAGCTGTAATCACGCCACCACGAATTTCAATATTGCCACAATCCGAATAATAGTAACCGGAACCAATGCCCGCAGCAAAGTCGTCGGAGCGGACGTCAAGGGAACCAGGGCCATCAATAACAAGCGTGTGGCCTTCCGGGATATGAATACCGGGAGAACTCTGATTAGACTTAACAAAATTAGAGTCTTCAAGGAAAATCGTACAGGAACCTTCACAAATTATACCTGCACCACCTTCATACCCTTCCCTGACAACAACCGCATTTTTGAGCACCACTTCGGCACCATCAGCAATTGACAGCATATAGGCACTACTCAACGTATCCGTAAGGGTGTCACCGGACTGCGCTACATAGTCCTCTTCGAGCTGCGCAAGATTTATCGGTTCAGCCAAAGCTGCCGATGAAGCGAACAACGCCATCCATAAAAGCACATAACGTTTAAACGGAACCTGGGCTTTGAATTTTGGCAACATCGGCATACTTTTCACTCCTTCTCAACGAGCTACGAATTATAGACTTTGTGCAAATTATAGCAAATCCCATCATTTCAATGGCCGTTTTTCACACCCGCCCCGCTCAAGAAGCTACGGCCACCATTGTGTGTAACTTCGATATGTGTTCTGAGTTCACTTTTGACCACATCCACGTGCGTAATGACACCCAGGAGCTTGCCTTTTTCCTGCTGCATTTTCTGGAGCACGATAACCGTTTCCTGGAGCATCTTGGAGTCAAGCGTTCCAAAGCCTTCGTCGAGGAACATGGAATCAATACGCACATTGCGGCTGGCAAGCGTCGAAATTCCAAGCGCGAGAGAAAGACTCACGAGGAACCCTTCGCCACCGGAGATGTTGTCAATCGGGCGAACGGTATCGCTATTGTCATGGTCCACAAGCTGGATGTTGAGCGTATTCGGCTCCGTCACCATCTCGTAACGCGGGAACATGTCGCGCAGGTAGCCGTTTGCGATTTTCAGCAAATTGCGGAGCGTAATCGTCTGGATGAACTTGACAAATACATCGCCATTGCCTGTATCAAGCCTGTTGCCGTTAAACCAGCGCTGCATCTGTTCCCAGTCGCTACGCTTGGACTTGAGTTCCACAAGCTTTGCCTGCATGTCGTTGAACTTTTGACGGAGTTGTGCATCGTTCTTCCGCTGTTCCGTCCAGGTCGCAAGATTTACGGTACATTCGTTCAGCTTGGACTTTGCGGAATCGCGATTCTGCTTTGCCACATCTTCGGTTTCTTCGAAGTTGCGCTTCTGCTGATGTTCCGCGAGCTGGTCGTTGAAATTCTTGACCGACGTCTGCGCCGTCGTCAGGCTATCATCCACAAGCTTTTGCTTTTGCTGGAGCATTCTGCGTTCTGATTCCGGGAGTTTTGCATCCATGAATTCCTGCTCATTCGCAAAATTCTTCGAAGCGAGATTCTCGAGGAAAAGCGCCTGGAGTTCAGCAAGTTTCGGTTCAGCATCTGCAATGTGGCGGTTCAATTCCGCAATGGAATTGTCAAGCGCAATTTTCGCTTCGCGCATTTGCTGTTCCAAACGGCGGGCTTCATTAGACACACGTTCAGCCGTGTCGCGCAAGGTTCTCGCCTTGTTGCGTTCATCATCCACAGACTTTTCACCAAAGAGCTCGTTACGGTTCTTTTCGAGCGTGGCGAGATTTTCGCGAAGGCCGTCTAGCTTGCGCTTGGTTTCATCGAGTCTCGACTGAGCCTGTTCAAGATTTTCCTTGAGTTGTTCCACATTCGAGCGGAACGTTTCCAAGTCGCTTTCGACCTTGACCTTTTTATCTTGAGCCTTGCTCCACCAGTCATTCTTCTTTTCGAGTTCGGCAAGGAGCGCGTCCAGATCTTCCATGCGGATATTCGAGAACCACGGTTCAAGCAATTTTTCGATTTTCTGCGAGAACTCCTGCACCTTATCTTGCGCCTTTTTAAGAGTTTCCTCTGTACGGCTCAGGTTGCCCACGAGATTTGCTCTTTCAACAGCGGCACTGTTGACCTTGTTTTGCAAGTCATCGGCATTCTCTTTTTTTTGCAAATACGTTGTCTTAAGCGTCTGCAGATTCTGCAAAACCTCACGAGCATTTTCAAGAGTCACGCTTCCAAGAGTCGCGCTTTCCTTCCACGGCTCAAGTTTAGCGTTCAAAAGTTCAAGCGAGGCCGCTTCGGCAATGGACTCATCATTCTGCTTTTGCGAACTTTCGCGAAGCAATTCTTCAAGATTCTGCTGTTGCGTTGCAAAGCCATCCAGTTTGCGCTGGACCTGTTCCATTTCACCATTGATCTTACGCAACTTGGCGGCAAAATCGTTCAAGCGTTCTGCGCCATTTTCAACCTTTGCCGAATCGTCACACGAGAGGTGTTCACGCGAGCCGCAAACAGGGCACGGTTCGCCCGGCTTCAACGCGTGACGGAGTTCAGCAACAACAACGGGAATATCATCCTGGATAATCGTTTCCTTCTCATTCAGGAGCGTTGACAATTTCGTCTGAGCCTGTTCACGTTCACCTGTCAAACCTGCAATTTGCTTTTGCTTAGATTCAACATCACTCTGCAAACGCACAGATTCACCGTGATGGCGTTCCGCATCGCTAGCACAGCCATTCATTTCGGGCAACAAATTCACAAGGTCCGCATCGATCTGATGTTCGTTCAAATAATCCCGCAACGCACTCAAATCTTGCTTTTGCTGTTCGCTTGCTTCATCAAATTTCTGCAGCCCTTTTTTCAGGGCATCGAAATGCAGAGATTCAACAGCAACTGTAGCGTTTTCATGGTCTCTTTCCAGGGCAATCGCTTTCAAGAGAGGCAACAAGCCATCAATCGCATCATCTTTTTCGTTGTCTTCAATGTACTTTTTGACTTTTTCAAGAGCGCCTTCATTTTCAGAAATTCGATCACCGAACTCCTTGATTTTCGTCTGGGTCGTGCTAATTTCAGATGCAATTTTTGCGACATCAGCATCCGCATTTTTTACCTGCGTACGTGCATTTCGGATATCGCCATCCAGCGTAGAAACCTGCTGCCAGACAGATTCATTGGCAACATATTCTGCCTTGCATTTTTCAAACGCAGCTTGCTTTTCGCCATTATCCTTTGCAGCACTTTCGAGTTTTTCTTCGGCTTCGGGGAGTCTGCCATTGCACTCGCCGAGTTGCGTTTTCATGTGTTCAAGATTTCCACGCACAGAATTGAACTCTGCATACGACGATTCGACTTCTTGCGCACGCAACGCCCGTTCCAGTTTTTCGCGGTCCGGTTCAAATTCAGCCTTGGCGCGTTCTGCAGTTACGAGCAGCCCCTTGGCCGTGTCCAAATGCGATTCAATGCCATGCAGAGTTTCGAACCAAGTGCAAATGTTGCGGAAGCGTTCTTCTTCATGAGCGAGCGTATCCTTTTGAGAAGTCGCCTCTTCAATTTTTTTGCCCAATGCATCAAGCTCTTCTTCAGTCAGCAACGTGACTGCGCCCATCTTGGTTTCAACGTCTTCGACAGCCCTGTTTGCATTGGCATACAAGTCATGAACCGCCACTGCAATTTTTCTGTAGATTCCATCGCCCGTCAGCTTTTCAAGAATCGCCGCACGTTCATTTTCATTGCATTTCAGGAACTTGTTGAACTCACCCTGCGCAAGCATCATGGACTTGGTGAACTGTCCAAAGTCAAGACCAATCACGCGTGTCATCGTCGATTCGATTTCGGCCTGCTTTGAGAAAGACGCTTCAATAGTCTGCGAAGTTTCATTCGTCAGCGCCCAGGAATATTTCTGCAACTTATTCGTTCTCGAAGAGCGGTGCTGATTCCAGCATGCCGAATAGACAACGCCCTTGCATTCAAAAGTCACTTTTGCAGAACAGCTCTTGGCCCCGTAAGTCATCACCTCATTGGAATCGCCCACAATGGCACCCAAGCGCGGCGTCTTGCCATAAAGTCCAAGGCAAATCGCATCGAGAATCGACGTTTTTCCGGAACCAGTCGGGCCCGAAATGCAAAACATGCCACTATTCGCAAAATCCGGCGATTCAAAATCGATCGTCCATTCGCCGGCAAGGGAATTGATATTACTGAATTCAACCTTCTTAATCTTCATCGAGCACTCCCTTAAACATTGTCCTGAGCTTTGGCGACAGCTTCGTTAAACAGACTAATAAACTTATTGTACTGATTTTTCACAACTTCAGATTCATCGCTTTCTTGAGCGTTCGATGCAATGAGCATTCTGAAATAATCTTCCTTGGTGTACTGCTTTGTAGATTCCACGCAGTCATCAAACGCATTAGCACCTCGCAGAACCTCTCGAGAAACGCGATGGCGCTTGACCACAAAATGCTTGCCCGATTCTTCGGCTTCGAGCGCATCGTTCAAGTTCACAAAATTGCCCGTTGTCAAAAGCAAGTCGACATACGTTTCCATCGGATTTGCAACGAGCTCTTTTTCAAGATTTCGCAAATCGCGCTTGAGAGTTTCAAGATCGCCCTTGAACTGTTCAAAACGCATCGATTTCGGGACTTCCGCCTTTTCAACAACAGGCGCCTCATTCGGCTTCACATCGACCGTAAGCACAACGCGCTTGCAATTCGATTCATCAAAGCCCATCACGAACGGCGAGCCCGAATAGTGCACCTTCGGATTCTTGGCAACCATCGAAGCATAATGAATATGCCCTAGCGCCACATAATCGAGTTCACTCGGGAACGTCGAAATATCCACATTGCCAAGCGTCCCGATGACTTCACGGACACCATCTTCTACAGAATTTTCAGGAACTGTAGCATTGCCATCCGCGCTAGATTCTCGCTCATCGCCGTTACGGCCCGAAAGGTTCGAAGCGTACAGATGCCCGGTCGCAATAATCGGGATATTTCTATCCCCGCGCAATTCTACGGCGTAGCGGTACACATCAGCATAAAGGCGTTTCAGCAAATCTTCGTCAGACACATCAGCACTTTCGCTAGATTCACGTTGCCCGGCCACCTTAAAAAAATGCTCCAGTTCCAAATTGCGCATGAACGGCACGGCGCAACAAATGCCAATCACCTTATCGTCACCATCCTTAAGTTCAACCACCAAATCTTCAACCTTGCGGTCGTTAATCGAGCCCACCACCTTGATATTCAGCGCATCGAGTATGCCCCCCGGCGCATCGAGAAGCGAACCCGAATCGTGGTTACCGCCAACGACAACGACATTGGTGCAGTTCGTTTTCAGGAGTGATGCCAAGAATTTGTAATACTGCGTTTTTGCCACATTCGAAGGATTCACGACATCAAAAATATCGCCAGCAACGATAAGCGCCTGGGCTCCAACTTGTTCAATTTCACTTTTCAGCCATTTCAGGAATGCAGCCGTTTCATCCGTGCGGTCAATGTCATGCATCATATTACCAAGATGCCAGTCTGCAGTATGGATAAATTTCATCTTCTAAAAACCTCTAGTTCTTTATCGTTTCAAATATAAAAAATGTAAATGTCTATTTATGACAAATCTAGAGCTTTCAGCTTGAAGGCATTTTATAATGCTGAAATGAAAGTTATGCGGGCGGGGCCCCAGCTCGGAGTTGCAACGAAGTTCTAGGTTTTACTATAATTCAATCATGGATTACGAATATAGTGTTATCGGGTCGGTTTATTGTAATGCAGAGGCGCTCGCATCGGCGCCAGACACCCCTGTTGAATACACATACAAGGGCTACAAGTTTTTGCTCCGCAATTTCAGCGAACAGATAAGCGTCAGCCTACGCGGCATCACCGACCGCAACTCCAAAGGCGATTCCTGTAGCATCCAAGAAATCTGCAAGAACATCCCGGAATCCATCGTCATCGAAGTTTGCAGGAACCTCTCCGAAAAATTCGCCTGCACCGTATCCATGCGCAAGGGTTACGAAGTCTACGGAAACGCAAACGTCTTTAACGGCGGTTCCGACTACGAAGTTATCGAAGAGAAATGGTTTAAAGTCCAGTTCGAAAAAGGAATTGAAAAAAGATAACACATCTTTTTAAATCTTTTTCGAATCTAAATAGTACATCATGCGGGCGGGGCCCCAGCTCGGAGTTGCGAAGGCCGCACGGGCCCCTCCCTGCACCCTCCCCATCCTTGGCCGACGCTTTATTCTCACGACGAATTACAAAGCTTCCGCTTTTTCATTTTTCTCGCAATTAACAAAATTGCAAATCAATATTTTTTAGAACAGTGATAAAAAAATCACTTAAAGAACTTGGCGAGGGTGGCGCAGAGCACATCAACGTTCACGGGTTTTGCCACATGGTCGTTCATGCCCGATTCTAAGGCAGCGCGCTTGTCTTCCTCAAACGCGTTTGCAGTCATCGCAATAATCGGCACATTCGCCACATCCTTATTCTCCAATTTGCGAATCCGGCGTGTCGCCTCGTAACCGTCAATACCTGGCATCTGGACATCCATCAAAATAGCATCGTACTTGATGGAGGAATACTTGAGCTTTTCAACAGCCAAGTCGCCACGTTCCACAGCAGTCACTTCTATGCCACGGTCTTCTAGAATTTCCGTCGAAATTTCGCGGTTAAGTTCATTATCCTCAACAAGCATCACCCTGCGGCCCGCAAAGCCATACGTCTGGGGTCGCCGAGAAACACTCTTCAGCGCAAAATCAGGATCCAGCGAACCTCCCGACGAAACGACACTGAACTTGCCAAGCATTCGCTTCAAATCCGAGGGGAACAGCGGCTTTGCAAAGAACGATGTCACGCCCGCTTCATACGCTTCCCTTTCGATATCGAGCCAGTCATAAGAAGTGAGCACCACAATCGGCGTTTTCGCCCCTATCACCTTGCGAATTTTTCGCGTAATCTGAATGGCCTTCATCTCCTGCACATTCCAGTCAATCAGAATCAGTCGGTATTCATCTTTTGCCACGCGCGATTTTTCAATGCAATCAAGAGCGCTAGCATCAGAGGAACAAATATCATAACGCAAGCCCGCACAATCTAAAGCAGCGGCAACGGTTCTGCAAATGTTCGGTCGGTCATTGACGACAAGGCAATGCAAGCCCTTGAACAATCCGCTTTCCTGAGCGGTAAGGTTTTCGCCAAGTTTAAACTTGAACGTCATCAAGACTTCGGTGCCGACATTTTCTTCACTCGACACTTCAATCGTCCCGCCCATCATGTCTATAATATTTTTCGTGATGGACATGCCAAGGCCCGTCCCCTGAATGCCGCTCACCGTAGAAGAATTCACGCGGGTAAACGGATCGTAAATCTGTTTCAAGAAACTCTCGCTCATGCCGATGCCGTTATCTTTCACCAGGAACTCATAAACGCCATACCCCACTTCGGCAGGCAATTCCTTGACATTCATCGTAATGAGTCCATTTTTCGGCGTGTACTTGATTGCATTGGAGACAACGTTTAAAAGCACCTGGTTCAAGCGCAATTTATCGCAAAGAATCGTCTCGTTGTAGATATTTTCAAGTTCCACAAAGAACTGTTGTTTGCGATTGCGAACATCCGACTGCACAATGCCCTTAAGTGTGTGGACAATATCCGAAAGACTTTCCGGGCGATTGACAATATTCATCTTGCCCGATTCAATACGGCTCATATCAAGAACATCGTTAATCAGCGAAAGCAGATGCTCCGAGGATTTCCCGATTTTAGCAAGGTAATCGGCAACCTGTTCCTTGTTGTCAACATGTTCAGCGGCAAGTCCTGTAAATCCGATAATGGCGTTCATCGGTGTGCGGATGTCATGACTCATGTTGTTGAGGAACGTCGTCTTCGCGCGGCTAGCAGAATTCGCCATCTGTAGCGCCCGTTCCAAAGCTTCCTGGTCTTTCTTCTGCTTACGCGTTTCTTCGTCAACGCTATGGAAACCCGCCACAATCTGCACTGGGTTTGTAGCCGTCAGCACAAACTTGATTTGCCAATATTCAACGTGTCCAAAGACATTCGCCTTGAAGTTCACGTAATAGGCGTTCTTGTTCTTCAGATTTTCGAGAACAACTTCTCGACGTGTCGCCTTACAGAAGCCTTCGCGGTCCTCTTCGCAGACAAACTTTTCGACAATGGCATCAATTCGATTTGCAAAGCCTTGAATTTCGTTCCAGTTCGGGAACAAACGCAAGAAGACGTCCGTACAGCGGTACACGTTTTCATGCATGGAAACAGTATCTATATAGCACACCAAGTCAAAGTCTTCGGCAAGGCCTTGAATCACCGCCTGCTGCTGGATTTCCTTGCGAAGCACATGATCCTTGTCGGCAAAGCCAAGCGCCGCAAATTTCGGATGATCCGAATCGCCCACCTTCACGAACTTCATCTCGCAATAGCGATTAAGGAAGTTCACGTACATCGTATTAAAGCTTTTCTGGGTTGCAAGTTGCTCGCGGATATTCTTGATAGACCCCGCCTGGAGCATCCGATTCTTGTAAATGCCACTCACAAACTTGTCGACGTAAACAGAGTACGCTGCCGAATACTTGACGTTACGCTTGAACGTTTCGCCAAACGAATTGGCAGTTGTCTTGTTCATGGAATAAGGCGTAATCTCTTCGGTTTCGAGATTGATGTAGTACACCGACGTGTATTCTGACGATAGCGCTTCAATAATGGAAATATTGCGTTCGAGTTCTACTTTCTGTTCTGCAATTTTCTTGTTCAGCTGGATTCTTTCGGCGCGTTTCTTGTCCACTGCGGCAAACGTCATAATCACAAGAGTCGCAACGCCATTGCGGCGTTCCACGACCTGCATCACAAAGCTTATCCACGGATTCTTGAAAATCGAAGCCTTAAAGAGCAATTCGCGACGGTCATCGTAAGCAAGGAGACGCTGGATATACCGCGGGCTTGCAAGGCGCATCCATTCTTCCTTGTATTCGCTATCGACAATTTGCACCATCCGAGAAGCGCGATAAGAACATGTATTGCGTTGCAGTTCGTTGCCAAAATCAACATTTTTCGAGGGCAAAATTTCACGAGCCGTATCGTTCGACAAATCGCAAAGGAGAATCGCCTCGTACTCCGCCATAATCTTTTCGTGAACAAAGCGTGCGCTAACCTCGTCATCACGGTTTGCAAAGGCGACCACCATTGCCGTCGGCTCTTCATTTTCATCATCGACCTTCACGAACTTCATTTCGCTGTAGCGGATTTGCCCCGCAACATTCGAACGGAACAACGTCACATAGGTCTTATTGTTCTTAAGGTAAGCCTTGATGTTGTTGAGTTCACCAGCCTCAAACATTTTTGGCTTATCGGCGTCATAAACAAAGTCTTTTACAAAGCTCAGGTACACTTCATTGTAGAGCGCACCCTTTTTTATCATCGTCTCATAATAACGCTGCGACAACTCGTTCATGGAATATGGAATCACCTCTTTGGTCATGAGGTTCACATACATCACCGAAGAATATTCCGACGCAAGCACATCGATAATCGAAAGGTTGATTTCCAGTTCCTTTTTCTGCTGCACGAGCTTTTCGTTTAGGCTGAGCCTTTCGGACTGGTCCCTATCCACAACCGTAGCCGTCATGACAAGCGTTACCGGAACACCGTCAATCCTATCCAGGACACGAAACACGTTGCGACACCAAAAATACGAGCCGTCACCCGTCAAATGCTTAAAAACAATTTCCCGGCTATCTGTAGTCGCAAAAATACGTTTCAAGTTTTCAATACTTCCAAACTCATTCCACTGTTCCCTGAATTCCTCATGAACATATGCAGACGCATTCTTGAAGCCGACTTCAAAAGGAATAATATCCTTTTCTTTTACGCCATTGTAATACTTTGACCTGCGAACAACCTGTATGATATTCTCTTCCAGGTTGATAAGGTCAATGTTTGCAAATTCTTCACTGACTTTTTCGTTGATTTTTTTATTGATGACTTCATCGTTCTTGTTGACAAAGCCCACCAAAAATTCATTATCGTCACCGATATCAAAGCGCATCACGCGCGCTTCGTACCAGCGGGCATAACCATGAGCAATATCACGGAACAGGTAGCGGAAACTACGCTCACGAGAAAGGCGGTCAAGGACATTGTTTATGTCAAGGCCTTTCATCATCATCTCACGATCAGCGGGATGAATGACGTCCATAACAACAAGCCCACCAATTCCATCGAGCTTGCCCTCGGCCGGAAAAAAACCTTTGAGTTCGTCCTTGCAATACAAAGTCCTGAACGTGCTCTTTGTCGGGTTGAAGACAAAAACGGATTCCACCTTTTCGCCAAACTTCATGACGATATTTTCATTGAGGTGGCGTTCAAGTTCGTAGCGCTGCTTGGAACGGATGTCGCGGTCCACATTGCGCAAGCGGAGCACAAAGCCCTTAAGCCCTTGTTCATCGCGGTCAGCAAAGAAGCTCATCTGGAAATAGACTTCCGTACCGTCAAAAAGGCATCTGAAAGGCACTACATACTGCGAGTTTTTTTCAAGATTTTGGACAATGACATCGCGAAGAGTGCTCCTGTCAAAAATATCACGGTCTTCGTCACAAACAAAATTATCACGGATTAAAATAAGACGCTTACGGAGATTGCATTCTCCACGAAGCGCAGGAACGCGTGCCACCAGAAAATGACTCGCATGAAAAATTTCTACATCATCGCCATCGGGATTCTTCGATATGTCCACATAGCAGACACAATCAAATTCATCAGCTATGGATTCAATAATCGCATTGCTCTTTTCGATCCGAGATTGTTGGTTCAAATCCTTATTTATCATCCTGATCCCGCCATAGTAAATATATCAAAAAAAGCAAAAATGCAAATACATCCTGCCAAAACTTGCGATTATGGTCACAATCGGCAAAGAACTCTTAAAGTAAACCTAAAAATCCATATTTTTGAGCCTTTTCACGTCGCGATTTTCTTCCAAATGACGTTCAGCAGTTTCTGCAATTTTTGCACTATGGCCACGCAGCGCCGCAAACGGGCTGAAAATTTTTGCACGGTTCATCACAGACATTCTTGGGTGTTTCATCAAGAAATTCCAATCGTTCCGTGGGTACGGCAAGTCGATGATATCTTTGTAATCGTCTATCACGCCTTGTGTCCTCCGATTTGCTGGTTACGCTCGCGGGTGGTCGCGCCTTCCTGCATATCCATTCCCTTGAAAATGGCATTATTGCCAAAGCGCTTCTTGATGGCAATCTGCGCCTGCATCATCTTCTTTTCGCGTTCAATCTTTTTCACATCCGTGAAAAGGTCATAGCTTTCTTGCGTTGCCTCCAAGACGTTATTCGCCGTGAGGTTCAATCGCTTTACCGTGAGCGACGGATTCATGATGCGGTCGGCAAGTTTCATGACCGCATCAGCAATTGTCGAGGCCGACGAAGTGTAATTTAAGAGAGGCGCCGTTCCGTGTGCAGGTTTCGGAATTTCGCGACCATAGCCATCAATAACTGTTTCACCGTGATAAATTCCCTTGTCTACATTTTCGCGGTCATAGCCCACGTGGAGCGTAAGGCCGTTTGTGACTAAGCCTTTTTCTACAAGGTCAAGCGCAAGCGTATCCACCATTTCGCGGATGACAATTTTCGCCTTGGCACATTCGTACGCACAACTTAAAACCTGCCCGCCACCAATGCTATGCGATTTTGACTTGTAACGCTTGATTTCGGCAATGCCGCAGGGTTCGTAGCCCCACGCATGGTCAATCAAAATTTCTGCATTCACGCCAAACATCTTGTACAGCGCATCAGGATTCTTGACACTTGCACGTGCGAGGTCGCCCATCGTAAAAATTCCACGCCCGTTGTTCAAGTAACAATGTTCCAAGCGCTCCGCAATGCCGCGGCCCAACTGCCAAAAGTTCGTCAGTGGCCTGTGCCCCCAAAGTTCCTTGCGGTACGTCATCTCGTCAAGTTCCGCAATGCGCACTCCATCTGCATCAGGAGCCACATGCTTTGCCATCACGTCCATCGCAATTTTGCAAAGGTAAAGGTTCGTCCCAATACCAGCCGTTGCCGTGATGCCTGTCGTTTCAAGCACATCCTGAATCATTTCTTTTGCAAGCTCGCGCGCCGACTTCTTGTACATCGAAAGATAATGTGTCAAGTCGATAAAGCACTCGTCAATCGAATAGACGTGAATATCCTCCTCACTCACGTACTTCAAATAAACTTTGTAGATTCGGGTCGAATATTCCACATACTTCGCCATCTGCGGCGGTGCGATGATAAACTGGATATCTTCACCTGTTCGGCGTTTCACCTCTCGCACTTTTTGGTTGACCTCGAACAAGCGCGCACGCCCCGGAATCCCGTAAGCCTTGAGGCTCGGCGTTACAGCCAAGCAAATCGTCTTCTCCGTGCGGCTCGCATCGGCCACCACAAGATTTGTCGTCAGCGGATCAAGTCCACGCAGCACGCACTCCACAGACGCAAAAAACGACTTCAAGTCGATAGCAACATAAGTACGTGTTTCGCGCGGCAATCTCATACGTCAAATATAGAAATTACTGCACAAAAAATCACTCACCGATATTTCAATTCCGGATGCGCTTCGTAGTACACGGCCTTGTTGGCGTACATACGTTCATCGGCAAGTCGCATCGCCTTACGGATATCCTTCTTGCCATAGCAGACACCGATAGAGAATCGGACTTCTTCCGTTTTTCCGGACAAAAAATGAACTTGCGCCACGCGGTTCTGTACCTCTTCTTCAGAAATTTCGGTCACAAGAATCATGAACTCGTCGCCACCGGCACGGTACACCTCGCCATCGCGGAACACGCTCTGTAATATCGAAGCTGCCGTGCGCAACATCTTGTCACCTGCGCTATGCCCCATTTCATCGTTCACACGCTTAAGCCCATTTAGGTCCGCAAAGAGCACTGCCTGCGGTACAGGTTCTCCGCCATCCAGAATGCGATCCACGCGGTTGTTCATCTCATTACGGTTCTTGATTCCCGTCAAGGTGTCAATCGCGCTCAGGATTTCCAGTTTTTTCAAAAGCTGGTAGCTTGAAATTTCGGACGCAAGAAAGTACGTCGTGAGTTCAAGCGTTTCCTTGATTTTCACAATGTCATCGACATCAAAATTGATGACCCACATGTAGCCGAGCAGTTCTCCGCCATGACGAAGCGGGAACAGCACAATCTTTTTCACCCCAGCCTGGTCCAGAGTCGAAACCCAAAATGGATTTTGCTCTCGCATTTTTTCCACATCGCGTTCATCCTTTAGAATGATGCACGTACTGCCGGCAAGCGTATCGGGCCACGTCCGCACAACATCGTAAAACGAGTCAATGTAGCGCGACATGGGGAAAAGTCCCGAACCTTCCCGAAGCGATTCTGCAAATGTAGAACAAACGCGTTTTTCGTCATCAATCAGCAAGATACAGCAATGATCCGAATTACAAATGGAGCGGACATCCTCGACCACTTCACTAAAAGCCTGCTTTATGTTGTTTGTTCCGCGCAACTTGATACACGCCTTGAGCACATCGGCTGCGGTATCCGCAGAAAGGTCCGCCATCGCCGAAGAATCCGCCTTGGGCGCCACATCGTAACAATAAAGGCAATAGCCGATGTTTTCCTGGTCAGATTTCAGCGGAAGAAGGAACATGTTGAGCCAAAGGTTCATCATATAAAGGTTTACGTAAGCGTGGAGCGGCACGCCATCGTGTACGCAACGGAAACAGTGTTCCTCAAAATTCGGATTCTTCGGGAAGCAGGCTTCATAGGGGCAACCGGGCACAAACGGGTGGTTCAGCGCCGCCATGTCGTCATAGTGCGCCTTATTTCCCGCGACAACGCGAATGTTTCCATAAGTTCCATCTGAAAAGAATTCAACGGAAACAATGCAGGTCTTCGCCTTATAGCGCGATAAAATACTGTCAAAATCCATACTTTAACTCCCCACGAATCTTTAGGCAGGTTTTACTAATATATATCTTTTTAAAAGGAATATATCGCCTCATGGGATTCCAAAGCCTAAAATGCGCAATTTTGAGCATTTTTTCGCTGTCTTCCCAACAACAGCAAATTTACCGTGCGCGATTAGTCCATAAACTTAGACGCCCCGCCGTCCAGACAAAACAAAAACACCCCGCAATTGCAGGGTGCATTGTACCTATTAAAAATAGCGTTGATTACTTACCGTGGCGGAGCTTGGAACCCACGGCGCGGAAAATATCCTTAATCTGCTTCTCCGTCATCATCGGCGTAGCAGAAGACTTGGCAAGACCCGTTCTATTATGGAAATTGCTAATCAAGTCTACGAATTCAGCGGATGCAGAAATATCCTGATCATAGAGATCAAAATTGAAGAATTCCTGCGTTTCGCCACTTTCATATTCCTGCTGATAATCCTTGAATGCCTTTCGGCAGTCGTTTTCAACAAATGCATAGCGGAAGGCCTGCTTGACATTGCTTGTCACGCCACCATACGACACCGTATATTCAATAGACCCCTGCGTATGGGAGACGTAAGTCATTTCAAGGCCTTCGATGCTAAGCGTCTTGCAGCTCATGTTGATAGAACTCTTCGGCACCTTCGCAATCAAAGCGAGCGTTTCTTGCATTTCTCCAAAGTTTTGGAAAATGCAATCCGTATTGATATATACAACATCGCTGTAATACGGATCTTCAAGGACAACTCCTTCAATCAGCGGGTTGTTAAGCGAAGCGCTCTTATAGTAATTGCCTTCCGGGAACTGCTCGCCGAGAGCAACTCTAAATTCATAAGAGTTCTTGCCGGCACCATCGCCCAAATCCATTTGAGCCGTACCATTGCCGGCATCCGTCAAGGAGCCATTCTGCGTCGTCTTTTTCCAAACA
Source organism: Fibrobacter sp. UBA4297 (assembly GCF_002394865.1). Classification (NCBI taxonomy): domain Bacteria; kingdom Pseudomonadati; phylum Fibrobacterota; class Fibrobacteria; order Fibrobacterales; family Fibrobacteraceae; genus Fibrobacter; species Fibrobacter sp. UBA4297. The sequence goes on from NZ_DGUZ01000023.1 coordinate 148,041, forward strand.
ACTTCATTTGCATAATCTGTACAAGTGGCCTTGGTTATTTCCAAGGTGCCATCGGCAGCATAGCTATATTCACCCATTTCAGAAATGATATAGTCCGTCGGGAGAGCTGCAGGAGTAGGAGCTGCCGGGCTACTTTCAGAAGACGAGAGGCAACCCGTCAAAGCAAGGGCGACCGCCGGAAGAGCAATTAAAACCTTTTTCATATATCCTCTTTATTAAATTGTCCTTACTAATGTACAATTTTTTTAAGCATTACACAAGTAAAAGTGAGTACAAAGTGAATATTTATTTACTTGAGTTGTAAATTCGCTAATAAAAGTTGTTTAAAAAAGGAGATGCCCGCGCAAGGCGGGCATGACAGGTTTGCGGCGGACATGACAAGATGACGCAAAGTTGGCTGGCTTAATTTACCAGTCCTTCGCCGGGCGGACTTGGCCGCGGACAGGTTTCCAGGGCTTGCGTTCGCCATTCTGCTCGTCAAAGTCCTTGAGGAGCTGGGCCGCTTCTTCGGGAGTCATTTCACCAGGTTGAAGCGGCTGCTGTTCCGGTTCACCGCCGTTACTGTCACTGGAATTCCCTTCGGACTGTTCCGGCTGCGGTTGCTCTCCGGCACCACCATTGCTATCGGAACTATCGCCTCCCTGGCTACTGCTAGACTGACCGTTTTGACCTTGATTCTGTTGATCCTGGTTCTGGTCATTCTGGGCGCTAGAAGAGCTCTGGTCGCCATTCTGGTTCTGATTTTGCTGATCCTGGTTCTGCTGATCTTTATTCTGGTCTTGGTTTTGCTTGTCCTGATTCTGATCCTGATTTTGATCTTGATTATTTTGGTCTTGATTCTGGTCGTTCTTAGGATCGTTCTTCTTATTTTCGTTTTGCTGCTCGTTTTTCGCTTCGTGAATGCGGTCGAGGAGCATCTGCAATTTCTGATCGTTCGGATAATATTGCAAGCCCTCGTTGCAAGTGATTTCTGCCGTCGGCAAGCGATTTTCAATGTACTGGAACGCAGCGTCGCCATAGTAGGCCGAAGCAGATTTCGGAGCCGCGAATGCGACCACCGCAAAAAGCAATACTAAGCACAAAGCAACAGAGATCCTTCGACTCCGCCTAACGGCTCCGCTCAGGATGACACAATTCTCTCGTCTCTCGTCTTTCGTCTTTCGTCTCAGAATAGCCATTAGATCACCTCCAGGTCGTTGTCGGTGTTGCTGGCGTCAATCTTAGTCTTGGGCTTGCGGCCGGCCTTGATTTCAATGACGTCGTCAATGCGCTGCACGTGGCCGCTCAACTGGCTTGCGGTCTCGTCTTCGGCAATCAGGTTCTCGAGCATCTGCTTGCCTTCGGCGTACTTGCCATCCTTGCAGAGCTGGAGCGCACGAGCCAAGACCTGCTTTGCTTTATCGCTCAGCGGAGGTTGTTTCTGGTCGTTCTGATCCTGGTTCTGGTCCTTGTTTTCTTTTTGCTTGTCGAGTTCTTCCTTGAGCTTGCGCTGGACGATTTCGACATTCTTCTTGGCATTTTCAAAATCGTTGTCGAGGTCTATTGCTTTTTTCAGATAAGCAACCGATTCACGCCAAGCCGCAATGCGGGCACTCGGTTCTTGAGCCTTCTCGCCCACGCGGAAATGCGTATTTGCCAAGTTGTACGCCGCCTTTGCCGCCATATTCTTGTCCGGCATACGCACTGCACTTTCAAGTTCCTTCTTGGCTTCTTCAAAATTGCCGAGCTTGTACTGGCACGTTCCAATGTTGTAGAACAAAAGCGGGTTCGCAGGCTCTGCTTCGCGGGCCTTCATATATTTTTCGAGCGCACCGGCATAATCGCCTGCAGCAAACAGCTTGTTGCCATCGTTGATGGGACGGGCAAACGAAGCCACAGCCATAAGCATCGTCAAAGAACAAATCTTAAATACAGTAGAAACTCGCATATTCACACTTCTTATTCTTTTTCGAACACCAATATATCAAATTTCAACTTCTCAGAGTAATTTTGCGGGGTATGCTACAATATATTTTCCAAAATTACGGATAATCGCATTTTCTGCCCCTTATCTTTAAATCCTATCAGTCGCCTACGGCTACTTACTGAATCACATTCTAGTAGCGTTCTAATAGCTATTACACGGCAAGAATATACAAAAACACCGTACTCAAGGCAAACATAAGAACAAGTCCATAGCCCAACACTTTCCACTTAAGAGAACCCCCTTCAAGAGTGATTCCCCAAGCGACAAAAGGCACAATACTAGAGACTACCGGCGCAATATATCGGAAATCATTACTGCACGAAAAAGGGACCTTGATTCGCAGAAACATCAACGCTGCAAAAAAAGCCACGGTCTGCATTAAAAGAATCCAATGCATTACCTGCAGTTTAGTCTTCCAAAATCCTCGAGCCGCATATACCAGCAGCCCCAAAAGAGCTACGCTCATCAATGTTGCAAGGGTACGCCCCATTTGAGTCCGAACCAATTCAAATTCACCAAACATCGCTGTTTTTAATGAATAGTTCCAAAAATACTCTCGCCCCCATTCTCCATTCCATGCACTCGTATAAGGGTTGTTTATAAAGGATTTCAAATCAAAAAAGATATAGTTAGACGCTTCATTCCCCACCTTCAGCAATCCATTCAATCCACTTGAATTGCCAACCAAATCCGCATTGCCGAGCAATTTCTGCAAAACGACGCCCCCAACCAAAGCAACAAAAAGACTCCATGCCACAATCTCTGATTTTGTCGGGCGAAGCGTTTTCGCATTACACACGAAACCACAAACAGCAAAGAGAAACACCATTCCAAGCGTCACTACGGCCGTCGTTTTAGTCCACATAGCCAATGCTGCTGCAATCACAGAAACTACCAAAAATTTACCGTGTCCACCTTTTAAATAATTTGCGCCTCCCCAAAGGCACAACATATGCAACATACAAAACATTTGATCATTACCAATTCGAGGAGACATCAAAATCATCACAGGCCAAAAAGCCCACAAAAAAGACGCTATTCCAAGACTGCTTTTAGACAAAAAGGTTCTGAAGAACATTATCCCAAAGAAAAGCGTCAAAACAGACAGTAACAAACTGAACGCCTGCAATCCCGTAGTTCCCGTAACGCCCATCCAGTCACCGATCATAAACGAAGGCGCCGCCGATGCATAATAGACAGGCGGGTGGTAACATGTCCAGCAATCATCAACACCCGGAATGGAATGATTTTCAAGAATAAAATTTACGTAAGCAACATGCCCATCAACATCATTAGCGAAAGAAGTATAAGGGATATTCGAAAAAAAAGCAGTCCTTATCAACACGCCAAGCAAAACGATGAACGCAAGCCCCCAACCAAAGCCTAGCCTACGAGCAAATAACAGACACAGTACGGCAAAAGACAATATTGCCAGCACTTTCATAATCGTCGAAAGTAAAGACGACTGAAGAACAAAAACATTCAGACCTCCGGGGCCACCATTATTTTTTAAAAAGAACGTGTAATGAGCCTTGGCACCATCATGGTTTTGCGCAATCAAGCTTTCAGGCAATACAAAGCCCCTTCCAAAATCGCACAAAGAGGAAATACCATTCAAATTCAACGACGATTCACCCACAACAATGTTTTCGACGCAATCATCGGGAATCACTTTCAGGCCATAGGGAGAGCCCCCTATAACATCTAAATCAACTTGAAAGTGTTCTCCATCACCCATTTTCTGGAGAAGCGGGAACGATATTTTTTCTTCAACCCCACCTCTAAAAAGGGTTACATTTTCAACAGTCACTCTGCATGCAAGCCCCACCACAACTGTAGCGATTAAAATCAAAAGACAGTACAGTTCCGGGAGAGCAAAAAATTTCTTAACGAACTTCATAGTTGGGCTCAATCACTTTTTACCTTCGTGATAATCTTCTTCGCTATTGACGTTCCAAAGAGCGGTCTTGTCCGTAGAATTTTCACGGATGCACTTTACCACTTCCATGGCAGCGAGCATACTGTGGTCCATGTTGTTGTACTTGTGCATACCATTACGTCCCATCAAGAACAGATTTTCGATGGGATCAACATACTCGCGAACCTTACCGAATTCGCCGTAAGTACCGAAATAAGCGGGGTATGCTTTCTTGATATGGAACACCACGGAGTCACGGACCGCTTCTGGCCTTGCCACGTCAATCTTGTCGAGTTCAGCAATGGCGAACTTGATGAATTCGTCATCGGGCATGCGCCACATTTCGTCGCCTTCAGTAGCAAAGTATTCGAGACCGATCCAGACCTTTTCCGGATTGGCGACAAGATAAGGGCTCCAGTTATTGAAAATCTGGATACGACCAAGCTTCACGTCGGATTCCTGCACATAAATCCAGTTGTCCGCCACGAACTTGAGCTTGCTTTCGGGAGTACCAGGTTTTGCCGGATTCTTGATAAGGAGCTTGTCTAGCAACAGACCCACGGTAATAAAGTCACGGTAAACAAGGCCTTCGGACACGCGCTTGACTTCGGCCGGGACCGGAGTCTTTTCGTTATCCATGGCAACCACGAGTTCCTTTACCGGCATGGTCGAGAGGAAGTAATCGCAGGCGACCGTTTCCTTCACGACAGAACCATCAGCAGCACGAGATTCCACAACGACACTTTCTACGCGCTTGCCGCTTTCATCGCGGTTCACGCCCACGACCTTTGCGTTCATGCGGATTTCACCGCCCATTTCCTGAACCTTTTCGGCAACCGTTTCCCAAAGCTGGCCGGGACCGAATTTCGGGTAAAGGAACTGACCGATAAGGCTTGTTTCAGTATCCTTCTGGCGGATGTCGGAACCATTAGCAGCAGATTCCTTTTTCTTGCCCGCGAAAATTTGCTTGAGCGCATGGACCACGGTCTTCGTGATCGAAAGGCCCTTGATGCGCTGTCCACCCCAATCGGGGCTGATCTTGCTGCACGGAACACCCCACACCTTCTCGGTGTAGTCGCGGAAGAACGTGCGGTAAAGTTCTACGCCGAAGCGGTTGATCATAAAGTCTTCAAGACTTTTTTCTTTACGGGCAGGGAGCAACTGCACCTTGAGATAGCTCATGCCAATCTTGAACATGCGCCACAGACCAAGGTTACGGATAGTGTCTCCATTCAAGCTCACCGGATAGTTAAACAACTTGCGCAAAAAGAGGATTCGGGAAAGGCGGCTACGGCAGAGCATCACGTAATCCGTTTTCTCCGGATCCGGGCCACCTTCCGTCAGCGGAACCGTACGCCCGATAGCGATATCGTCCTTCGAGGCCGCACCTTGAAGCGGCAAAATCCCCTGCCACCAGTCCATCACAGTGTCGCTCTTGCTAAAGAAACGGTGACCGCCGATATCCATGCGGTTACCATTGTAGCGGGCCGTGCGAGAAATACCACCAATCACATCTTCTGCTTCAAAAATGACGGGCTTAACATCTGTCGTGCGCAAAAGTTCAAGCGCAGCAGTGAGGCCTGCAGGGCCAGCACCAGCGATAACAGCTGTTTTCTTAAAATCTTTTTCAGTAGTCATTTAATCCTTCCTATAGTCTTAAAATTTTATGCAACTTTTTGTTTCCTGAAAAGCATCAGCTTTCGAGCACCAAAATTCCACATCAAAACCAAAATAGCCGCTACCATTTTCGACAGCATTTCATTCCATTCAAGACGTCCCACCATCAAATACATAAGCAACTGGTTGATACCGACACCGGCAAAACCAACAATAGCGAATATGCTAAACTCGGCGGCCTTTTTGTTTTCAAGAACGCGCTTGCATTCCGAGAACACCCAAACAACGCTCAAGACATAATTAAGCACAAGTCCCGCAACAAGCCCCACCAAGTTTGCAAGCAGGTAATGCCACTCTAACTTATAAAGGCAAAGAGCAAAAAGCCCGAAATCAACCACAAAGGCAAGTCCGCCTGTCACCAAATAGCGAACGAATTGTCCAACCAAGGATTTACGAGGGCATTTCTTTCGAATTGACGCCCAAAAAGATTTATTTTGCATACAACAATTATAACAATTATTTGTAAGTTTCTTTGTTTATTCTGAATAAAAAAGTTCCTTTTTCATCATTTTCAACAAACACAAAAATAATTTTACAATAAAAAGACTTTCTTCATTTTTCATCATTATCAGCACACACAAAAAAAAAACGCCCGATCCCAACAACAAATTCACTAACAATATTTACAAACTATTTTTAACTTATTTATTTATGTTTTACAGACAAACAAAATACAAATTCGAAATTTTAATACTAAATTAATACATACAAATCATTTCAAGCAAAGGAGAAGAAATGAAAAACACAGCAATATTGTTAGTTGCAGCATTCGGATTAGGAATGTCTTATGCAGCTGAAGATAATTATAAAGCATCAAATTCAAGTATATCAAAAGAAATTCAAGATTTCTTAAACGAAGAAGAATCTTACGAGCCCCAAGTCACGCCATCAAAGACCTACACAGTTGATATTCTCGGTCGTAAGAAAAGTTCTAACAAAATAACACTTTTAGGAAAAGCCAAAACATCAAAGAAACGTAAGATTCACGTCGACATTACAAATTTAGATATTCCCGATTACAAAGTCAAAACAACATCAAGTAAGATAGAAATAGACGAAGAAACAGGAAAAGCCCGTCTATGGCTAAATGACAAAGAAGTATCTCAAGAAGAGTTCGAAAAAGCAAACGAAAAAGCCATGCGCGAGAGACCCACCTTCGTCGCCGGCTACACAGACTCCTTAAGCGCAGAAGAGATCAAAAACTTACTAAAAAAGAACCAACGTATTTACATAAAAAAGCATGTTGAGCCAATCAACCAAATGGCATACACGTCCATTCTAAATAAATCACAAATTTCGACGCATGCGTTTACCAATACTGCAAAAGGCAACGGAGTCGGCATACATTTCGCAGAATCGGGCTGTCCGCATCCTTATTTTCGCACATCAAAATACGTTCCGATAAACGACTGTGAACACGGCGTGCAAATGCACCCCACTGGCGTATTCCAAATTTTGTCAAACACGGCCCCTGAAGCAACCATATATGGGCAAGACGAAGGCGCCATGAATGGGGATCAACAGCCTTGGCCTAACCCTGGGCAGCACCCCACCGGTTCAAACAATCCCGACATATTCATTTCTTCGCACTCATGGGCATCTCCAGACAGCCCCGCAGGCGAATACGTCGATGTCGACGCCAAGATGGATAACTATGTATACAACACCCGAATAGTAGCCGTTGTCGCTGCAGGCAATTCCGACCAACCAGGCGACAATTTCTATGTCAGATCCCCAGGAAAAGCCCTCAACGCTATCACAGTCGGAGCAGTCGATCCCACTAACGACAATTACGTATATTATTCCAATTGGAAAAATTCTGAAATTGGCAACGAAAAACCGGAAGTCGCCAACTACACAGACTTCGAATTCAACAACAGCTATACATTCCAATATCCATGCGACGACGAGACATGTACATACGATGGCTTCTTCAACGGAACTAGCGCCGCAACGCCCTATACAGCAGCAACGATTGCAGACTTGATGTCGCATCATCCGTATTTGAAAGGACATCCAGAATTGGTCAAAGCAATTTTGGTTTCTGGCGGAAAACGCCCTATCCCTAACGCGGCTTCATTTGATCCACAAAACTCCACCGTTGCAGCAAAGGATATTCCAGTATATTCAAGTTTAGCATGGAATCGAACTTTCCGTACATGGGAAGGCGAAAACAACGAAGTTTTCAACTCAAGTCAAAAAATCACATTCACCGAAGCTGGAATCAAAGATGCCCATTACCGTATAGGCATAGCATGGCTGACTTCCGGAACCTACATCATCAAAAACAAAGGACTAAATAACTCTAATGAAAAATTGCCTCAAGATATAGATTTGAAAGTTTTTCAGAACGGGAAAGTAATTGCCCAATCACAAAGCTACAATAACGCATTTGAAGTCGTTGATTTCACGCCCAAAACAAATGGAGATTTAACCATCGAAATTCATCGTTGGCGTAACACGCAAAATCAATCTAGCACATATATGCCTCCCGAAAAAGTCATTCTTGGCTATTCATTGTGGGTTGACAGGTAAATACAAGACTTCTCTTTTTTCCGCCATGGCTTAAATGCCTTGGCATTTTTTATATTTCACCACCAACACTCCTTTCAACACAAAAATACGAAAATGAAAAGAATTGAATTCATCGATGTCGCCAAGTTCCTTGCCATGATTTTAGTCGTGTTCACGCATGGAATCAAGGAATGCAACTTTGTCGCTCTTGTTTTTTCTTTCCATCTGCCCGTATTCTTTGTCTTAAACGGCATGACCCTAAAGGTCGAAAACCAGACCTTCGGCGATTTCCTTGTAAAGAAGCTCAAGCGTTATATCATTCCCATGTTCGGGCTCGGTTTTCTCTGCGTTCTTTTCGAACTGCTTATCAAGTGGTTGTTAAACCTCCCAATTCCCGAGCACTTTATAATAAAGAGCATCGCAAACCTCATCAATCAAATCAGGACTTTCGCCATCTGGTTTTTGCCGGCATTGTTCTTTACCGACATCATTCTCTTTGGATTCCATCGGCTTTCCAAGGGCAGGCTTTCTATAATGGGAATCCTTTCGCTCTTGGTGCTTGGCATTGGAATCATTTTCAACCTGAATCATAACGTTCCACTTGTCTGGAATTTTGATGCCGCTTTATTCGGAACAATTTTCACTTATACAGGATTCGCATTCCGCCACAAGAAACTTTCGGGATTATACAACTTTCTCACTAAGAAGCGCCTGTGGGCATTCCTTATCGGAACAGCCCTGATGACAGCTACTTATTTTATCAGCCAATACGTTTATACGAACACCCATTTTCATCTGGAAATGTTCTTCCGCATTTACAAGCCATACTATATAATGATACCCAACGCGATCATCGGCTCTATCGGGTTCATCCTCATCTGTCGCGGAATCACCAACCCGATTCTAGCAAAACCGGTCGAAATGAATCTCGCTCTGCTGCCGTTTCACCAAGTTTTAGCATTCCCAATTTTTAGATCTATACTTTTTCCCGAATGGTGGGCAAAAGTCCATATGTTACCAGCAAGCGATTTTCAATATATTCTCTTCGCTACCACGATGACTTTATTCTCTATCGCACTAATTGCGGTCATTCACTTTGCAATAAAGTATTCCCCGTTCAGCATCATTGTCAACCAGCCGTTGGCTAGTTTTTATCACAGAAAAAAACGCTTACAAGCTTAATCATATCCGCGTGGTCGCTTGCTGCCATCATCTCGCGGATGCTGTGCATGCTAAGCATGGGCTCGCCAATATCGACTGTCGGGATTCCGAGATTTGCAGAAACCGTAGGGCCGACCGTCGAGCCGCAAGGCATGTCGTTTCGCATAATGAAAACTTGAAGTGGGATTCCCGCTTTTTCACAAAGCAAACGGAATTGCGCAGAACTCATCAAGTCGCTTGCGTAACGCTTTTGCGCATTTGTCTTGAGCACAATGCCCTTGCCCAACAGCGGCGCATGATTCGGCTCGTGCTTTTCCGTGTGGTTCGGATGCTCGGCGTGGGCCATGTCGATAGAGAGCGCGAGGGACTCTGCAAGGTACGAAGTAAGAGGTCGGGCATGTCCCTTTGATGTAAAGGTTTCATGGATCCTATCGGGGCTTTGCCCCTCCAGGATGACATCCCTAGCATTGTCATTCTGAAGCGAAGCGATAGAATCCAATACACTTTTCAAGAAGTTGCCGGCAGCACCTTCGCGGGTATTGGAACCGACTTCTTCGTTGTTGAAGAAACACGCCACAAGGCAATCATTCTCAGCGGATGTCGCAGACACCATCGCTTCGGCAATGGCATGGCAGCTGCTCAAATTATCAAGCCTTCCAGAATAAATCCATTCGTCGTTAAAGCCGCCACGATTTGCAGGCTGAGCATCAAACAACTGCACATCAAAATCAATCAAACGAGCCCCCGCCGGGAGCTCCTTTTCAAGCGCCTTCACAAACAAGTTCTTGCGGTTTTCAGAAACATTACTTTCCGAGGCTCCCGCCCACAGCGCATTAAAATCTATCTGCGGATTCACCTTAAGGCCGTCTTGATTCACACCACGGTTCAGGTGGACTGCCAACTGCGGAATCCTGAAAAGTTTTTCACCACGAAACAGTTTTGTTTTGAGCGTCATGGACTTGTCCGCCGAATCTACGTACGCAAGCATCCCTGCATAGCCAAGGTCGCGGTCGAGCCAACTCGTAAAAAGCGGAGAGCCGTAGACCTCCGTATGGAGCGTACACACTCCCGCATTCATGCCATCCGGATTCGGGGAAATCTTGAGCGTCGGGAAGTCCGTATGCGCAAGCGCAATCCTGAACTTTGACGTATCACACCACTTTTTCGGCGTACGGAACGCAATCACCGAAGCCCCTCGGCACACGAAATAAGCTTTTGCAGGTTCGAGATTTGCACCAAGTTCAATTTCAGCAAAAGAATTGGCCTTAAAAAACGACTTCAAAGCGTCTACGGTATGGTACGGCGTTACGGCAGTATTCAAAAAATCAAAAAATTCCATATTTCCTCGAAAAAAATCAATTAAATTCAATTTGACAATATAATCTATTTATATTTCACGAAAGCAATGGCATTTCAAAAGATAAAACAGATTAACTGGATGGAAATGTCCGGCCTTTTGGTCGGCGTCATTAGCACTGTTGCCGTCATGATTTTTTCGTTGGTGCTTTACCATTACCTTTACGACAAAACCTACGGTATCACCAAGGAAAAATACAAGCTTTACAGTACATTCGAAAAGGCGCTAGGCCTTAAAAAGGGAACGAGCGTACAAATCAACGGTGTCGATGTCGGACAAGTAACCAACGTATCGATTGAACAAGATAATACAGGAGCCATGTCCGATAGCGTGCTCATGGAATTCACCATCGAAAAGAAATACCAGAATCTCATCACAGACAGCGCTAAAGCTTTTGCCATCCGCGACCAGAACCTGATTTCGTCCCGAGTCATCAATATCGATATTAAAAAGAAAAAGGGCCGCGTTCTCGAAGACAACGACACCTTAGCGGCAGGCAAGGCTCAAGATATCGAAACCGTCATTGAAACAGCAAACCAACTTTTGGGCCGTGTGAACCGCCTTGTGGACGCCGCCGACGAACTCGTGACAATGGCTCTCGATACAGGAACGACCATGGGTGCATTGTTCGGTTCCCGTGCCCTTTACGACAACTTAAACCGCCAGCTTTACCGACTTGACGAAATCACATTCCTTGGCAAGAACGTGCTGAAGAAGACATCCTTCTTGCTTGATACGATGAAGACGGACGTTCCGACACTTATTAGTCGCGCGAACGAAGTCACAAACAACGTAGGAAACTTGCTTGATGACTTCAAGCCGCTGCCGGGCCAAGTCACCTCGCTTTTGAACTCCATGGATTCCACCGTCGGACGCGTAGACAATCTTGTCACCAATTTCGGTACAGTCACGACCGGCCTGCAAGACTTCATGAACACGACAGAAAACACATTGCAGAGTGCTGACGACTTGATTAACGGCATGTCCAAGATGTGGCTTTTCAGAAGCAATATTCCAAAGCATGATTCCGTTCCCTTTGTCGTGGAGACTCTATGGTAATGCGCAACGCTATTAAACTTGCGCTTTGCATCGCCTTGAGCGGATTTGCAGCATCATTCGCCTCGGAATCGGGGCAGCTTGCCGCACGCGCCCAAAAGTCTTTTCACGCAGGAAAATTCGCCAAAGGCTATTCGCAGCTGGAACGCGCCTTGGTCGCAAGCCGCAAAGAAGGGAACCGCCACGCCGAAAGCCGTATCATGATTGCCATGGGGCAAATCCGCACCATGAGTCTTGACTTTGAATTGGCGGATTCGCTACTGAGCCATGTCAAAAGCAACTGGCTGGACGTCTCTACGCGCATCATGCTCGTCAAGGCAAAAGCAGGCCTGAAGAACGCCAAAGAAAACTTTAGCGAAGCCGTTTCACTTTGCGAAAGCGTCAACGAAAACGAACTCGATAAACTCGACGACCAACTGCAGGGCTCATTTTATTCGGAATGCGCCATCGCATACGCAGGCGCCCGCAATGACGAAAAGGCCAAACAGGCCCTCAAGATGGTCGCCAAGCGCACTGACGACGATACGGGAATTTATTACTGGACGGATGCCCGCCTAACAGACCTACAAAAGTCAGGCGATGCCGATGCTCTTTACCGCAAGGCAGAAGCCAAGTCGGTCGAAGCGAACACGCCCTACACCACCGCAAACATCCTTTACCACCGCGCAAAGAACCTCAGCAAAGCAGATCCAGCCGAATCCAAGGAACTGTTCAACCGCTGCAAAACAGCATTCGAGCTGATGGGACTCCCCAAGAACGCGGAACGCTGCGGGAAGTAATTCTCGCCATCCCCAAAACTGGTAATTCACGAACTCGTCATCCAGAAACCCGTAAGGGTTGATGGATTTAGAGGCATTTTCATTAAGCAATGCTTCTTTTGTAAGAAAGAAATATTAAGATTTTTATCCTTTTTACAAAAAAATTATCTATGTGTATTACACAAATTAAACGAAAGGAAAAAAAACATGCCTATATGCGCCTATTGCGATCAAAACAAGAAACTTACTCGAGAACATGTTATAGCCCACAAATTTTTATCAAAATACTATCCTGATGGAAAAGGGAAAAACAAACAAGTCGGATATCAAAACAAAACAGAAACAATTTCATCAAATTTTCAAATAGTTAGAGATGTCTGTTCAGATTGCAACGGTATTCATTTATCACAGGTTGATGAATACTTTTTATCCTTTTACAAAGAAAATTTTGATTTCAAAATAAAAAAGCCCGGACAAACATACACACTATCTTACGACTATAACAAGTTATCAAGATGGCTACTAAAAACATTATATAATTCAGAAAGAGCAAATAAATACGATTCCACACCAGCTTACCTATACAATTTAAGAAAATACATGTTGGGAGAGCCAAATAACAGTGATATGGTATTCGAATTATACTATGAATGTTTAAGCGACCATGAAAAAATTCCCACATCAATAATCTATCGCAATTCGTTAAAAAATGGATTACTAAAAATGGGAAACGCAGTTTTTGCATCAAGTACTGGATATCCTAATATCAGATCAAAATATTTTATATCGGGCAACAACGCATTCTTCTTATTTTTCACCAACAAAAAAGAAATAAAAGATATAGAAGCGTTCGTTTCAGATTTAGATTATTTTCATTGCTTGAAGCTATATAGAATTGATCCTGACAAAAGTGAAATTACATATAAAGTTTCAGAAAAAACAGCCGTAGATATTGAAAGAAGTTCACTTCAAGGTCCAAAGTCTGTATATCTAGATGGTTATAATTTTTAAAATGGCCTTAGCGCATTTTCAACCGCAGCATTAGAATCCGCAGCGTTTCTAACGCTGCGTTTTTCACATCAAGACTTAACTGGGCCCTTCGCCTTGCTCAGGGCGACGAAGTAGGAAGCGTCAGAATGACGAAGAAGCGTGCGTCAGTGTGACGCGGTTGCCGTTGTATCTACGGCAGGTTCTTCGACTTTTTTCATGGCAAGGAGGCGGTTGTAAGCAACAACCGGCGGGATGCGGCCTTCGGCCATGCCATCGACAAGATACTTGACTTTCTGGTAGTTTTCGTCCTTGTCGTAGTCGGCAATCAAGCCCTTGTAACCGAGGAGCTTGAGAATTTTCACATAAAAGCTTGCACGGAACTTCTTGAAACGCGGTTGCATCACGTCGTTCAAGATAGTTTCAAGCGCAGTCTCGGTCTGCATGGAGTCGAGTTCAAAGCTGCGGTAAATCGTGCGGATGTGATCGGGAATCGTTGTATCCGGGCTATCGAAATATTTGCGCATCACGTTGGCGGCTTCGGTCCTGTTGGGGTACGGGCCACGAGCGAGGCGGAGTGCAAAGTAAAGCGAAAGGCGCCAGTTTTCAGGATAGACGCGAGTCGCACGGCGCAATACAGAAAAATCGGAAGTATCGGGAGCATCGACGGGAGTCACGCCACCGACAAAGTAATACGGCGTGTAGAATAGCGAATCCAGGCTCGTCGAAAGTTCAGCGACATGGCCGAGATACGCATATTCCCTGCCGGTGAGGTAGCTTTCGCCAAGTTCGGTGAGGCCCTTGATCCAGAAGAGCCCTGCTACCGACGCGTCGTGCCCTGCAGCTACATAGCGAACAGACGAAGCCTTCGGCAAGAAGGATTCGTCAAAGTTCGTGCCAGGAAGCGGCTTTGCGTAATGGAACGCAAGCGCGATGATGGCAATAGCGGTTATAATAGCAGCAAGGAAACGCATTGTTAGTTGGCAGTTGGCAGAACTTAGAACTTAGAAAACTAAGTTCTAAGAGCGAAGCGAGCTAAGTTCTAAGTTCTAAATTAAACAAGCCTCCGCTAAGCGTTCGAGTGCATCGACGCAATCGTTCGCGTAGTTTGCCGGCGTATCGTTACGCTGCCAGGCGAAGTTCAGGCCACTGCTCGAGTTGAGCACGTGGAACTTGCGCTTGCCGCCACCGTTTGCAATAGCGTTGAGCACGGTCTTTGCATCGCCGCCCTGACCGCCCGGCACGCCCGGAATGGACACGCCCGGAATGAGGAACGGAATTTCGTGCTTGTGAGCAACAGTATAGGCCGTAATCTTCTCAAGTTCTTCCGGATGGGTTGCACCAACAACGGCACCAAGGTAGCCCTTGTCAGCATCCCATTCCATAATCTTGTCTGCTACGGAATAGAACGCTTCGGCAACGTCGCGCGGATCGTCACTGCGAGTAACAGGCAAATCCTGGAAGTCGTGAGCGCCCTTGTTGCTTGTGCGGAGGAGCACATAGGCACCGTTTTCGCTATCTTCGCGAATGAACGGACCGACGGAATCGGCACCCATCCACGGAGAGACGGTCACGGCGTCTGCACGGTAAACATCGTAAGCAGCATTGGCGTAGGCGGCACTGGACTTGCCAATGTCACCGCGCTTTGCATCCAAGATAACCGGGATGCCAGCACTTCTGTAATCGGCAATGAGCTGCTGCAAAACGAGCATCGACTGCACGCTCACGCATTCGTAATAAGCGCTGTTCGGCTTTACGACAGCCGGTTGCACGTTACGCTTGAGGCAGCATTCCAAAATGTCGGAATAGAAGCGCTTGATGCGGTCTTCGGGAGTGCCTTCGAGCGGAATGAGCTTGAGCACAGGGTCCATGCCCATGCACACCGGGTTACCGCACTTTGCAATACGCTGTTCAAGGCGATCGTAAAAGCACGTCATTACTTCAATTCCTCCTGAATCTGGGCGGCTTCGTAAGAGAGAATGCCGTGTGCGACAGCCACATTCAGAGATTCAAGTTCACTGCTCATCGGGATCTTCACCGTTTCGTCGGCAAGTTCGATGAAATACGGGTTCGTGCCGGCACCTTCGTTACCCACGAGGAATGCCATCTTGCGGAGCTTGTGAGCCGGGATTTCGCGGAGGGACTGCTTAGCATGCAAATCCGTAGCGATGATGGTATAGCCCTTGCTGCGAAGGAAGTTGATCTGGTCCACGAGATCCACATCGAATTCAAACGGAACGCGGAGGAACGTACCCGAGGAACCACGAACGACCTTCGGGTTGAACGGGCTCACGGTACCACGACCGAGAATCATGCCCGAAGAATTGAAACCGAGGCTCGTGCGGAAGAGCGTGCCGAGGTTACCCGGATCCTGCACGGCATCCACAAGTGTAAGCACGCTGCGGCTTGTTTCGTAGACCGGCTTCTTGCTTGCGATGTTGCAGTAAGCGATGATGCCCTGCGTCGTCATCGTCGAAGAGAGGCGCTTCATCTGGTCTTCGGTAAGAGTGTGGAGCGTAATTTCGGCTTCGTTAATAGCTTCGATGAGTTCTTCGTTTTCAAAACCTTCAACAACGTAAACAGAAATCACGAGTTCGCGGTGGTGCTTCACGAGTTCTTCGACAACGTGAACGCCTTCGCCAAGGAACTTGCCTTCGCGTTCGCGACCCTTTTCGGTCGTGCAAGCGATGAGGCGCTTGAACCACGGCGGTGTAGAGCCTGCATCTTCAACGGCTTCAATCTGGGCGGCGCGTGCTTCGAGTGCGGCTTCGTCCAAGTTCTCGTCAACGGCTTCCTTCTGTTCGGGGCGCTGGCGGTAAACCGGGGCGTTCATAGCGCCGCGCGGTCCGCGGTTAAACGGCTTGTCGCCAAAGCGGCGCGGACGACGGTCACGGTCAAAGCGGCCACCACCACGGCGTTCTTCACGGTTGAACGGACGGCCTTCGCGGTTTTCATCGCGGTTGTCGCGATCAAAACGGCGTTCACCACGATCAAAGCGGCGGTCACCGCGGTCGCGGTCAAAACGACGGTCGCCACGATCCCCACGGAACGAGGGCTTGTCGCCAAAGGAACCGCGGTCATCATCACGACGAGGGCGGCGTTCAGGAGCTTCGCTGACTCCAAATTTACGGTCAAGCGTGATTCTTACGGTACGCTTCGGTTTGTTTTCTTCTTCACTCATAGTTTTTCCATCAACTGTTTGGCGACGGATTCCCCGTCAATTTCTAAGATCTTGTAGAGAGCCTTGATTTCTCCCTGTTCAACGAACCTGTCCGGAAGACCAAACCGGTACAGTTTCTTGTCCGTATAGCCGAGATCGGACAAAAGTTCCGCAATGGCTGAACCATAGCCACCCACCTTCGTATTGTCTTCGAGCGTCACAATGACATTGTGGCTGTCAAACAGCGAACGGTAGCATTCCTGGTCGAGCGGCTTAATAAAACGGGCATCCACAAGCGTCGGGTTGTATCCGTTTTCACAAAGCACGGCGGCTGTTTTCTTGAGTTCATTTGTCATGAATCCGGCGCCCAGAAGGAGTATGCCGGAGCCCTTCTCAAGAATCTTGGGGCTTTTATAGTCGAACGGTCCTTCCGAGGGGACGAGTTCTGCAGCAAGTGCAGTGCCTCTCGGGTAGCGGATAGCCACGACACCTTCCATATCGATTGCGGCAGTCAACATGTCGCGTAGTTCATTTTCGTTGGAGGGTGCCAAAATGGTCATTCCGGGAACAGTCCGCAAGAACGACAAGTCAAAGGCGCCATGATGCGTCGGACCGTCTGCACCGACAAGGCCGGCACGGTCAAGCACAAGCACCACATGCAAGTTCTGGAGTGCAATGTCGTGGATAATCTGGTCGTAAGCGCGCTGCATGAACGACGAGTAAATCGCGACCACAGGCACAACGCCATCGCATGCCATGCCCGCCGCAAACGTCACGGCATGCTCTTCGGCAATGCCCACGTCAATCACGCGGTCCGGGAGTTCCTTTGCGACGATATCCATGCCGCAGCCCGTAGGCATTGCAGCCGTGATACCCATGATGCGCTTATCCTTGCGGGCAAGCTGCAAAAGCGTATTGCCAAACACGCTCGTGAGAGACGGGTTCGGATTACCCGGAGCAAGCGGGAGTCCGCTTTCAGGGTCAAACGCACCGCAACCGTGATACTTAGTCGGATTTTTTTCGGCAGCGTCAAAACCGCGGCCCTTCTCGGTCAGCACATGAACAAGGCACGGGCCCTGCTGCTGCTTGACGCGTTCAAGAATCATCACGAGTTCATCAATGTCGTGACCATCAATCGGACCAAAGTAGCGGATGCCGAGGTCTTCAAAGAAGCGACCAGGCTTCACGGCGTTCTTCGCCGCATTCTCGACCTGCAAGAAGAGGTCACGGAAACGAGAACCCAGAATGCCCGGCAAACGGTTCATCAGGCGATCCAGGTCGGTACGCATCTTGTTGTAAACCGGGTCCGAAATCACGCGGTTCAGGTACTTGCTAAAACCGCCGATGTTCGGTGCGATACTCATCTTGTTATCGTTCAAGATGATGGTCATGTTCTGCTTGGAGGCGCCAACGTTATTGATAGCCTCGTAAGCCATACCGCCCGTCATGGAGCCATCTCCAATGACAGCGACCACGTTGTTGTTGCGGTTGAAATGGTCACGCGCAACGGCAAAACCAAGAGCCGCAGAAATAGACGTCGTGGCGTGGCCCGCCCCGAAGCAGTCGTAAACGCTTTCGTTCCTCTTGAGGAAGCCGGAAATGCCTCCCTGCTGGCGCAAGGTATCGAACCGGTCATAGCGGCCGGTCAATAACTTATGCACGTACGCCTGGTGCCCCACGTCCCAAACGATCTTATCGTCGGGTGCGTTGAACACGTAGTGCAGCGCAAGAGTCAGTTCAACAACGCCAAGGCTCGACGCCAAATGACCACCGTGCTTAGCCACTTGACCAATGATGGTCTCGCGGATCTGCGCGGCGAGATGGTTCAGTTCCTCGACGGAACAGTGCTTCAAGTCCTGAGGCGACTTAACGTCTTTCAGTTCCATTTATTTCACTCGCGTGATGATGTATGCCGCTATAGAACGGAGGATGGAGGTATCGCATGTAAGGCCATCCAAAGCCTTGATGGATTCCTCGTAGAGTTCCCTAGCGCGTTCCCTAGACTTTTCCAGTCCAACGATGGACGGGTAAGTTGCCTTGCCCTTTTCGATGTCAGACCCGGCGTCCTTGCCAAGTTCTTCGGTCGTAGAGACAATGTCCAGAATGTCATCCACAATCTGGAAGGCAAGCCCGATGGAGCGGCCATAGTTGCGGATGATTTCCATATCCTTTTCGCTTGCATCGGCAAGCATTGCACCCACGAGGAGAGCAGCTTCGATGAGGGCTGCCGTCTTGTGGTAGTGAATGTAATCAACAATTTCGAGGTCGACAGTCTTGCCTTCGCATTCGATGTCGGTCATTTCGCCACCGATCATGCCGTACGTGCCGAGCAAGTGTGCAAGGACTTCGATAGCCTTTGCGTTACCGGTCTTGCCCATCATCTCGAAGGCGTGGATGCAGAGGGCGTCGCCTGCCATCACGGCAGTAGCTTCGCCAAACTTCTTGTGGCTTGTGAGCTTTCCACGGCGGTAGTCGTCGTTATCGACGCACGGAAGGTCATCGTGGATAAGGCTGAACGTGTGGAGCATTTCGAGAGCGCTCGTTGCAAGCCAAATCTTGTCTCCCTTGCCGCCAAACATGTCAAACGCGGCCTTGGCAAGTCCCGGGCGGAGTCGCTTGCCGCCTGCGAACATGGAATAGCGCATAGCCTCGTGCAAACGGCACGGACGGTCCTTTACTGGGGGGAGATGTTCATCAAACTTCGCCTCGGCATCTTTGGCGATGCGGGCGAGATATTCCTGAGCAATTTTTGCTTCTGATTCAATAGACTGCATGTGCACAAAGATACTTAATTCGAGGCGCACTTAAAAGGTCTAATTTTTAGAAAAGAGCGCCATAAAGCACTATATCGTCCAGATAGAATTCTGTTCCATTTCTTACGAAGAAATGCAGCTGGCGGACATCGTCCTTGAGCGTATTCCAGGCGATAAAGCAATTTTCATTATCCTGGGCGGTATAGCACAGGTCATCGTATTTCACGACGTAACGCGTCCATTTCTGCGAATTCAGGTCCTTCCATTCCGAGGCAGCCTTGAGCGAGAGCCCTGCGACTTCGGATTCACGGGTCCAGTTTTCAAGAGACACGCGAATCTGGCCCGAGCCCTTGGCATAGAACGAAATAGAATCGAGCGTGGAGAGGTTCCAGCCTTCGTCGCGGAGGAACATACCCGTCAGGACCCAAGCGTAAGTATTGTTCGTACCGATCAGATTATACTTGCCATGGAACACTTTAGACTTGCGTTCCTTATCATCTTCAAAGGCCTTGGAAACAACCTTGGAGCCGATGGAATCCACGCTAAAGTACCAGCTCGTCGTATCCTTTTCGATATCCTCGAAGTCCTGCATCACGACATACGGGTAATCGAAATCAGCAGAGCCCTTGGAAGGCGCAATGCGCTTTGTTACATACAAGCTATCTTTAGTAGTGACAACATAGATATCAAGCGAATCGTTCGTCGGGAGCATCGGGAGTGTAAACGTTCCTTCTTCGTTCGTCTTCGTCAAGACGTCAAGGCCATAGACACCCACCCAGGCATACTTTTCGCCGGCATGGAGCGTCACGCGGCTCATGTAGTTTGCCGTCTCCTGGAGCTTAATCGTATCAATCGCAGCAATCTCTTTTGCCGAAAGCACCTTGGAATAGGCGGCGCCCGACTGCATCACCGTGAGGCGGTAATCGCCAGACTTCAAGGAATCAATGACAAAGAGGCCATCCTTGTCGGCATAGGCGTCCGCCTCGGCAATGACGTTACTCACGTGCAGAGAATCGACGCGCGCGTCAGCCTTGCGGATTGCAAGCGATGCATACGGAACAACCTTGCCATCTGCCACCACCACAAACTTAACCTTCCCGGCGTACGGGTCCGGCTTTTCGGGCTGGAGGTCAATCATTTCCGTTTCGTTCGGCGAGAGCTTTACAGCCAAGTCATCATAGACCGTGTTGTCGTCACCGCGCAAGAAGTACACCTGCAACGAGTCGTTCGACGGCAACTGCGAGAGCATAAAGCGGCCGGTCGAATCGGAGCGCACGAGCACGTCCATGCCGCGCACGCCCACCCAGACAAAGTCGCAATCTTCAGGCATGTCGGCCAAGCCGCCAAGAGCGGCCGTCGGTTCAAGACTTACATCGCCCAAGGTCGTATCGCCCGAGTAAAGTCCAGTGTAGGCAGAACCGCCATACACGATCGTCAAGCGGTACTTGCCTTCCGGAGCCTCGAACGAGAAGTTACCGAGGGAATCCGCGTAGAAGTCCGCGTTCACAATTTCATTAGTAGCGCTATCGGCCGTCGAAGTGTGATCGACACTCCTGACCGCCACACGTGCATAAGACGCCACTGCGCCATTGCCCAAGTAGGCAATGCCGTTCGTCGTTTCGCTGCCGGGGCCTCCTGCGACCTTATCCGAGCAGCTCCAGAGCATAAGAGCTGAAAGTATGCAGGCTAGCCTTTTCATTTTGACTTCTCCTGCAATTTCTTAGTAAATGCAAGCGGGAACAGCTGAACGTTCAGCTGGAACACCGTATCGTCACCCGTGCCATCCTGAGAAAGACGCAGCAAGTCCGAGCGGAACTCCTTGATCTTTTCGCGAATGAGCTGGATATCGTTCATGTTGAACGTCATCGTCACCGTGCTGATATCGCGCAGAGGAGGCGCATGCCGTTCAAGCGATTCACCCGCAAGGCGAATCGTCTCCTTCTGGAATGTCCGAACCGCTTCGGATCTCCAGTTACCACCTGTACTCACAAATGTATCATTCACTTTCCAGTACCCGTCCTTACCCTCAGAAATCATGTTCAGGTCGTGCAGGAGCTTGATGGCATCCTTCGCCTGTTCCACCGTGATAGCCGGCGTGCAGCATTCGGCAAGACCTTCATAATCATCTTTAAAATTACAAATACCGATTACAGAACGGATAGCGTTGTAGTACCAATGGCGGTAAAATTCAAGTTCTTTTTTGGCAAGGCGCTTTAAAGGGATGCCCTTCAGTGCCTGCATCTTCTCATAATGGTTCAGTGCTTCCTGGTCGCTTTTCGCGCGACCGAAGTACACGAGTTCCGACCAGTAGGCAGTTTCCTTTTCGTCAAGCTCGAAGAACTCTGCCATCGGCTTGATGAAGTTTACCGCGAGGTGGATCTTGCCCTGCGAAATGCGGAGGAGGTTGCCGGGATCTGCGCCGAGCTTCATAGCCATGTATCGCCAGGATATGACGGTCTTACGCTTCTTGAAATCTTCAAAAGCATCCCTAATCCATTCGCGATAATCGGTATATTCAAAAATCGGTTTCACAGAAATTCCTCACGGCGAGCTGCCGACACTAGACAATGCGGGCGGTTTGAACCTCTATAAAGATATCTATATACAGCTCAATCGGTTAGGGCTAACCGCTATCGTTCGTTGTCGAATTTTACAACGGGCGCCGAACCACCAGAGCAAGTCGCCTGCCATGTACATTCCGGCAAATCGCTAAAGCGCGAGTCGCTACAGCGGCCAACAAAGGCAATAGCACCATTTTCCTCCAGGCTATAAACGACTTCGTAAGAGATTTCGACAAGCTTGGACTTGAGCACCATCGGGTCGCGCATCACAAGCGACGTGATTTCTATCACACATCTATCCTTGTGTTCCGATGATTCGGCAGCATCGTCCGCCGCATTCCAGTGCAGCTGGACCTGTTTGAAGTTGTCCACTTCGGGGTGCTTGGTACACGAAACGAGCAGCAAGGCAAACGCGACAACAGTGACAGCAAAGAGCCAACCGCGAACCATGGGGACCTCTTAATGGTTACGCCTGAACGTCGCGACCGTCACGCGGTTACGCCCATTCTCCTTCGAAGAGTAGAGCGCCTTGTCCGCACGGGCTATAAGAGACTTCGGGTCTTCGCCCGGCACCATTTCGGTCACACCGAAGGAGCATGTCACCTGCTGCTGCGTAATAAGCGTCGAGGATTCAACCGCCTTGCGCAACTTCTCGGCGAGGAACGCGGCATTCTGGATGCTCGTATCATCGCTCAAGATGACAAATTCTTCACCGCCCCAACGCACGAGCGAGTCCGTATTGCGGATCATGCCCTGCACAAGCTTTGCGAGATTCACGAGAACTTCGTCACCGACGAGATGTCCGTAAGTGTCGTTCACATTCTTGAAATGGTCAATGTCGAAAATCATGAACGAGACCGGCGAACCCGTGCGGTTCAGCTTTTCCTGTTCGCGGAGGAGCACGCCACTAAAGCCAGCACGGTTGAGGCAGCCCGTAAGCGGGTCTTCCTTGCTCGACTTTTCATATTCGCTCTTTTCTATTTCGAGAGCAATGAGGTTCTTCTTGAGTTCCTCTTGCTTTTTCCTGTTGAGAGCGCGTTCGCGGCTGTAGTCAAAGAACCTGATAATCAAGATGATAAGGAAGGTGACAAACCAGAGAGCGACAAGCGTCGTCACGAGGTCCACCTGCGAAATCTTCTTGCCCTTGAAGCGAAGCCCCTTGATTTCCCAGCCGCCATAGCCGAGCGGAGCGTTCGTACCGGTCTGGATTTCAATGAGCGGAATGTTCGAGAGGTCTACACGCGCCTTGTGGACGTTGATTTCGTTCTGGGAGACCCACCAGCCTGCCACGCGGAATTCCTGCGGGACAAACACGGCCGGGTACGGTTCCTTGGTCGGAATAAATTCGATTTCGTTGAACTTGAGGGATGTCTCGTCGTTCTTGCGGTAGAGAGCGCTATCGTAACCGCGCATGTAAAGACGGACGGAGCCCTCGTTACGCGGCTTGAGCCACACGAATATGCTATCGTAGTTGGAGAGGTCGCGGCCCATGGTCTTGCCATCGCCGAGGTAAACCTTGATGCCCACGTACGGGTAAGCATAGCCTTCGCGGAGTTCGTATTCGATAAGCACGGAGCTATCGGTACGCGTCATGGAAATGGCAGAGGTACCCCCATCAACCGAGTCGGCACTTGCGACCACGTAGGGGTATTCGCCAAGATTGATGTCCAGGACGTCATCTAAGAAATGCCTATACGCAAACATGGCTACGGCAGTAACCACAAGGAGCACAATAATCAGGAAATTCATCCTGAAAAGGGCATAAGCTTTTCGCATAACTTTTGAAGACATAATCACATATCCATTTTTGGCATCAGTGCTTTCTAAATATATAAAAAAGGTTTTTTCCCGTGCCTAAATTATCTTGAAAGCCACCGTCCAAGCCGTGCTATTATGGGTCTCAGCGTGTTCGCGAGCTCTTCCTGGGAATGGACATCGGGGTGACCATGCAGACCGACATTCGATGTAAACACGTGTTTGTATTCCAAGTCCTTGTGACCAGCAGCAACTTGTTCATCGTAAATCGACTTAATTGTCGGTCCAAGGTCATCGTTCGGCCAAACTTTCGTGGAAACGAGCAAGAATTTCACGCCGGGATGCGCCTTGCGAAGTCTATCGAGCAATTTGGCGTACGCTTTTTTGAATTTTCCTTTATCTGCATACGGCGGAGTCCCCTGAAAATCGTTAATTCCTTCAAAAATCACGACAACCTGCGGGTGGAACTTTTCCAAATCCCAGCGTTCCGGTTTCGGATACGAGGTCACGGAGCCCATGACCGTGTAATCATAGAGGCGTTCGTACGTCCATTCGGGCACCATGTTGTCGTAGTTGCGCACAAGGCCGCGTCCGCTGTAGGCATTGATCTGGTAGTCGGCGTTGAAACCGCTCGCAAGGAGGTAGGCATAGCTCTTGGAGGCGTTCGTCTTGTCGAATTCGGGAGCGTCTTCGGCGGAGGAGCCTTCGCAGCCATAGCCTGCGGTAAAGGAATCGCCGATGAACTCGATGCGGCGACTGGAGGGCTTGGGGGCTTCGCCAAATTCGCCATCGACGGAAATGCCGTAGAACTTGATTTCGGGAACGCCGCTTTCGCTAATCTTGATGAAGCGGTACTTATGGAAGGAGCCGTCGTCCTCAACCTTGATGGAACGTTCTTCCTTGGCATCGACTTCGAACTGGTCGATTTGCCTGCCGTCGCGGTCAAGGCGCCAGCGGGAATGGCCTTCGACCGTAAACGTAATCTTTGAGGCCTTGGCGTTGAACGTGATGGATACGGCGGGCGCACTCGCGCGGCTTACGCCGCCTGCATGGGACCAGCGGCCATTGAACAGAAGGTTTTCCATAGAAGAGGATGCTCCGAAAGAGTACGCGGCTAGCGCACCCAGCAAAAGGAATATGCGGACGAAATTCATTGGAGGAATGATAGTAATTTAGACGAAAAACGAAATACGACAAAGCCTCCAATTCATAAAAAAGGCCCCGACTTTAACAAATCGGAGCATTCACAATCTAAATAGATTGCAACTTAATTATTTCAGCATAACATTTTTTCCACTAACAGAGCCGTTGTGCTCGATAGTTACCATATAACGGCCACTGAGAACATTCTCCAAATTCCATTTCAGAGAATTATATCCAGATCGAGCGTTTTCATAAACAAACGTTGCAACCACAGAACCATCAGCATTCATAATGGTAATTACAGCATTACCGGCAGATTTCAGTTCAAAACCAACCGACGTTCGACTCAGTTCTTTCAATATCGCCGATACGTTTTTATTTAAATTGGGCCGTTTCACTTTGTGGGCAAACTCGTTCTTTTTTTCGACATAAACCCCATTTAGCCCTCTAGCAAAAACCGGCGATTTCGACTTTACCAACGTTCCGTTTTGCAACACAGCCACCAGTCGCTTGTCACCTTCAGTCGCACCAGCATAAGTTTCAATCTCCTGAGCATTTAACTCAAACTTATTGCCATACCAAGATTCAATTTGTTCACTATCCAAATCCTTTACCGTAATCTGAGTACGGCGAAGCGTTGTCGAAAGTGTATCACCATTGCTGACGAAAATGATTTCAAGTGGTCTATTTTCCTGTCCACGAAGTTTCGACTTCGACACTTCAATAGACATACCTTTAAGCGATTCTCCATCAACCGCAATGATAATATCTTTTGCTTGTAGCTTGGCCTCTGCAGCGGGTGTGCCGGGGATAACCTCCGCAACTTCAACACCATCTTTTGTTTGACAAATCGAAACACCAATACCACTGAAAGATTCAGAAGCAAAGAGGGATGTCACCGACATCAAGAAACACAAAGGAATTGAATAAAAACAATTTTTCATAAAACCTTCAAAAAAAATGTATAAACACCACTTTTAATGAAACTGTACCTTTTCTTAAGCAATAATCTACTCTCTAAAAATAACAGTCTTAACAAAAAAACGCTTTCTTTGTAGCACGAGATATTTTGCAAACAGCATATCGTTCGGAATATCCACTTCAACCTCTGCCATGCAACTGCATGACGTACTAACACCACCTTTCGTTTTCGCATCCACAAATAACGTATCACCATTCATATCAGAATAAAGTGAAAATTCAATATCTCCACAAGAAACCGGAATTTCAATATTCGCATATACCTGACCATTGGCCCTTTTCTCAAAATACACTGTATCATTCGTCGCGGTCTCTTGAATTTCACTATCACTTTTAGACAACGTTTGTACAGAACGATCCTTACAGCGATTCTTTATGCTAAAATTCAAATTGCCAACGTCTTCACTTGCGGAGCACGAACACAGAACCGCTAACGCCGCCATTAGCATAATGAATATGTTTCTTCTTACCATTTTTATAATTCCTCCATGATTTAAGTGAATGCGGAGCATCTATAATTGTAAATACAGATTCCCCATTATCAAGTTCCATAGTTGCAGTATAGGATATACACGGATGCAATTTTATTTTGCCACCATCTTCAACTTCACAATACGCCTCTGCAGCACTATTGGCAACTACAGATTTAACATTTCTTCTTTCATGAGTCTGTCTATTTTCCAAAGAATCAATGGTTGTAGAAACAACCTCACCTAACGCATTTTCATTTTCATCTACGCTTTCTTCTGTTTCAACGTATTCCAACGTTGTTTTCAAATCACTCATCATAATTTCAGCCCATTTGAGCTTACCATCTGAATCTAAAGCAATCGTAAGGTAATCATACGCACTACGAACAATTCTGTTATTATACACTCTTTGATAATTAAAAATGTAGCCTATTTCTTCAGCTTTATCAGAATAAAGATCAAACTGTTGTTCTACATCAAGAGATATAAAATCAAATTGTTTAGCAATAAAATCGGGTAATAGTTTTTTTAGAACTAACTCACTAAACTTCGATTCATTTTTTTTCATCTTATCCATAGCAATACGGAACTTATCATTTTTTATCCGTAACGAATTATCATCATTTTTCAAGACGCTACATTTTCCTTTTAAAGAAAGCATAATCAAAGACTGCATCTTCGACGTTGTATCCACATCTACCACAAACGACTTTCTAGAATTTTTTCGTACTGTTGTAGAAAAACTCATACGGTGACCAGATATCAAATGTCGTTCTTTCAAAAACTTTTTTGCTGATTGATCAAACCTCAAATTTGGTTTTGAATAGGATACGCAAAACATCAACAAAATAGTAACTAAAATTTTCATCATAAGAAATAACTTTCCTCTTACCTTAATTATATTTAGGATAACCAATAGAAACAGCCTTGAATCTTATCGAATACACACTAACGCTGCCATCACTTACAGGAGCATCATAAGAAAGCGCGTACGATTCTAAGGACATATCCAACGCATTTCCATTTGTCCCCTGTTTATAGAAATAAGCAATAGCAGGTTTATACCCCGTTATACCAGCACTATAACCTAACGCGCTATCATAGTTAAAGTTTTTATAAACTTTTTTCACAGCAGATACATAAGAGTCCCATATTCCATTTCCATCTTTAATAAAGTATTGTGCAAAATAATTAAAGCGATCTTCAGTTCGCCAACGAGCACTACTATACCAATGTTTTTTAATCGTTCCTTGCCACCCAACTGCATAATTACCCAAAATAGCATGAACCCCATTAAACATACTTCCAATTACAGCCATTTTATTATAATCAATATTTTCATTATCACTCAAGCTACCACTCAACCGATCACTCTTATTCACATTCAAAAACAAACACGCCTCAAGGAAAACCCAACGAGTTTTCCCACCAAATCTTTTTGTATTGATTCCAAAATCTTGTTGTTTATCATGGAAAAACAGCGTTTGAGGTTCCCCATGCCCAGAAAAGAAAACGATTTCTGAATCATCAGTATAATCCGTCAAAAAGCTATTCGCAGTCGCATTAGCATTTTCCCGATCACGTAAATGTCGAACCGTCGTATTAGGGTATTTCGCTTTTATCTGACTAGTCATTTGTTCAACAAATCTATTCTTATCAGCAATTGACCGCGACAAATCATTGCATCGTTCCACCCTTGAATAATCATTAATCGCATACGTAGACACATTCACCTCCGTAGGAGCTCGTAATAAAACACCAGCATATACAGAGTAAGCCGTAAAAAGCATCATTAAAGATAATTTCTTCATTTATTCATTCCTTCATTGTCATCCACAATATATACAAAATAAAAATTTAAAACAAGAAAAAAAAAACTTTACTCAAAATTTATTTATTCACAAACTAAAAAAAACAACTCACCTAGTCGATAGTATTCTTTTATATAAAAAGACCCCGCAACGGTGTGCGGGGTGACATTGCAAAAGAGCGGAACGGCAAAACAAGCGCTTACCCTTGCGGGGCGGTAGCCTTCTTGCTCAGGACCTTGATTTCTTGGATAAACGAAAGGTCGAGAGAGAACTTTTCTTCCTTGCCGCTTTCCTGGATTTCGACAATCGACGGGGATTTCGCGAGGTGGAGCGCATGCACGTAGAACATCTTTTCCTCGAGCTTTGCGTTTCGCTTGGTCTTGTCCATGATCTTTGCGGCGAGCGGGGTGCCCACGGTCTTTGCGTAACGGAGGACCTTCACGAGATCGAACGTGCTCAGTTTCTGATAAACGCTACCGTACTTGGTAGAATCCATCGTCGCCTGGGCAGAGGCTTCATCGGCTTCATCGCGCAGCTCGTAGTCAATCTTCTTTGCCTCGGGCCATGCAATCGAGAATTCGGCCTTCCATTCTTCTTGGGCGGCTGGCGTGCGGTTTTCGCTCGATTCGCCTGCACACGGGAAAAATCCGTAGTTTTCGAGAATCTCGAGTGCGCGCGGTTCCTTCTCGGAATTCAGAATAAAGCCGTAGCCCGGAATATATTCTTCGGTGCATTCCATGAACTGCGGGAAGCGTGAAAGTTCGCTAAGCACTTCGGCGCTTTCAACCTTCAAAAGGCGGGCCGTGCGCACTTTGGCGCCGTAGAAAGAGGCATTCCATTCGGCAAGCGTCGAAGACACGTTCTCAGGAGGCTTAAGCCAGTTGCGGAGATTTTCGACTTCGGATTCTGGGAAGCCCGACTTGAGGCCTGCAACATACGTTTCTTTTTCGAGCGTAAAGCAGAGGAACGTTTCGTCGTTCTTGACTTTTGCAAGGCATGCGAGGGAGTAGAGCACACGCGGAGCCATGCCAGTCGAGACGACCAAGTCAAAGTTCGGGAGCGCGGTGAGATTCGCTTCGGGAATCGAGGCGATGGAAGTTTCGAGCCAGTCCTTGCCGGACTTGCTTACGACAACCGCAGTCACCTTGCCTTGAGCCATGCGGAAATCGACAAGGCCCAAAATCCAGAGTTCACAAAGCGGACGCGGCAGGAATTCCCACGGCAAGACCCTGTTCTTTTCTTGCAGGCGGTAAGACGGGTCCATCACCCAGAAGAGCTGTGCGGCGTCAGCAGCGGAGAGGCCTTCGCCAATGCTGTTAAGCAGACGGGCGCAAAGGTCGCGGTCGCCGTGGAAGCGTTCCTTGATCCACCAGGAAATCACGTCCTGATGGAGGCGGAAACCGTTCTTGTGAATAAAGTCAATAGCAGATGCGGACGGGAGCAAGAATGTATTCTCGCGTTCGAGCCAGCCGTTCTGCACAAGGAAGCTGAAGATGAGCGAGATTTCCTGTTCGCAAGCCTTTTCAGAAACGTGGCGGGATGCGGTAAACACTTCGGCACAGATCTGGCGGCCACGGCGGTGAAGCGTTCCGTTCGCGTTGATGCGGAGCTGCTTCTTTTTGGCATTTGCGAGCACGACGCAAATATGCCAATCCAAGAGGTTCTGGAAAGAAATCAGCGGAGATACCGTGTCGATTTCGCCTTCGGGCTTTATGTCAAAGCAGCCGACAAAATCGCTAAAGCCCATGTAAATCGGCGTGCCACCCACAAAGGAACGGTAAATCAAGTACTCGCGGCACATCGAAAGGAGGAACGTCTGGAGTTCGCGGTTCTTGCTCACAGGAACGGTGAGGCGAAGTTCATTAAACGCAAGGCCCCTGGAGCCACTATTGTAAATCAAGTTCAGGCAGCGGCGCTGCCACATTTCCATCTTGGAAAAAAGTCCCGCAACGCGTTCCTTATCGGAATAGTAAGAAAGCGTTTCGGACTGGATGAGAGCATTGTTTAAAAGGCCCTTTTTGCCGAACGCCTTCGCGTGGGCGTTACGAAGCAAGGGCTTGGACATTCCATCAAAAAAAGCACTTAAATCAAACATTATGCACCTGAGAACGGGAAGCCAAATATAGTAAAAAATAGGCCGTTAGTTAAGGGGCTACACACGTGAACAGGTGCCGAGCAGTAGGAAGTAGACAGTAGGCGGTAGGAAGGAAATGCTAGGTATGAGGTCGGGCTTCGCCCTTTCGGGTCGCTACGCTTTGGGGTATGGAGAAATGTAATCCAGAAAGAAACACAGAATCATCGACGTTCTTCATAGTAGCTTGATTCGCCACTACCGCTGGCTCTAATATCTATATACCCCTTTACAGGAGGCTTTTGTGGTTCAGATTGAGCTTTAGGAACAAAAATACTATTCTGATTCGGCTTATCATGAATTCTTTTAAGATTATCGCCTAATTCAAAAATAAACTTACCATTTTCCTTCCTAAAAGACAATCCCGTCCTTGGATTCCAAACAGACGAAGAAAACATCTGAGAATCTCGCCAACGGCTCCATTCGCCCCCAATAGGTCTCGTGCGATATGAATTTCCTTCAATCCAAGCTAAACCTTTCAATTCAATTCCATTTAATCTATCTGCCTGACTATAAATATTTATCTGAGTATAATTCAACATACAATGGTCTATTTCATATTCAACATCATTAGCTCTATATTCAGGTTGGAAAAAATAGCATCTCCCCTTTTTCGCATCAACACGAATTTTTCCATAATAAACACGGCTCAAAGCTTCAGCCATTGTTTGACCATTAGAATCTTTTATCTGCAAGAAAAATGGTTTGAATTGAAATTCATAAGCCATAGTTTCTGCAACTAGACACAAAATCAAAATTGTAATAAATTTTAAAAGCCTATTCATAAACATCTCCATTCCCATAATACTTTAATATATCATTTTTATTTAGAAAAGGAGATGCCGCAACAAGTGCGGCATGACAAAGCAACAGGAATATGTAAGACAAAGCCAGCGCGGTGGCGGGCATGACAAGTCACTGGATCCTTCGACTTCGCTCAGGATGACACATTGCAAAGCAAGATTTACTTCACGAAGCGTTCGATGTCGGAGACGGAGCCTGCGATGCGCTGCTTGAAGTTCCAGATGCGGGAGAAGGTCTTGCCGTAGCGTTCGAGGACAACGCGGTTGTCCAGGATGAGGACCTTGCCAGAATCGGAATCGGAGCGTAAGAGGCGACCCATGCCCTGACGGAGTTCGATGTAGGCTTCCGGGATAAAGTAATCCTTGAAGAAGTTCTTGTTAGCAGCCTTCATCTCGTTCGTGAGGCCTGCGACAAGCGGATCGCTCGGGTTCGGGAACGGGAGCTTCGTGATGACGAGCAACTTGAGCGCATCACCCGGGAAGTCCACGCCTTCCCAGAGGCTTTGGCAACCGAGCAGGCAAGCGCCACGTTCCTTGCGGAACATTGCCACAAGGCCATCGAGCGAGCCATCGACATGCTGGCAAAGCAAAAGTTTGTTGCGTTCGGCAAATGCCGGGGCAAGCACGGCCTGCGCCTTCATCATCGTTGCGACACTCGTAAAGAGCACCATCGTATTTTCTTCGACATTCGGGAGCACATTCAAGAGCGTCTCGTTCAAGGCATCGCCAAATTCTGGAGTCGAAGGCTTCGGGAGGAACTTTGCAACCATCACGGAACGGCGTTCGTTCACATCGGACTGTTCCGTATAAACGCGCACGAACGGCTGTTTGCCAAGACGCAAGTTGTCCATGCCCATCTTCTGCAAGAAGTACGTGAGGTCGGCCTGCACAGAAAGCGTTGCGGACGTAAACGTTGCGGACTTGATCCACGGATAGAATTTTTCTCTCCAAACGTTACCGGAATGGAGCGGGAGCGCATGCAGCTTGATGGTATGCGGGTTGAACGGTTCTTCCATGTAGAATACCCAGTCATTGCGACCCGCCTTTGTGACAAATTCAAAGTCTGACATGAAATGGCCGATTTCTGTCATGCGGCTATCGAGATCGCTCACGACTCCCTTGAGGCTATCCATGTTCGCTGTTGCCGCAATGAGTTTTTCGGCAAAGCCACGTGCATTATTGTACTGTTCAAGGAACGTTGCCGGGTCTGCTTCGTATTCAGCGAGGATGCTGTTCGTGTAAGTAAAGCCGCTGCGGCCATTTTTCTGCTTGGCAAGCTTCTTGCCGATTTTCATGAAGAAGCGGTGCAGAGCCTTTTCGGCTTCGCCCAAAGCTTCGGAAAGCTTGTCGCAGAGTTCATGAAGTTCCGGCTGTTCTGCCGGGATACGACTTGCAATTTCTGCAATGAGACCATCGCCACCCGCCTTGGAAGGCTCAAGCGTCTTCGCGATGTTTCTGAATCCGAAAAACGAGATGGAGCGGCCAAATACCTGGTTGCTGATTTCGGGCAGGCGGTGCGCTTCGTCAAAGACGATGTGTTCGTAAGATGGGAGCAAAGCAAAGTCAAGCTGCAAGTCCGAAAGGAAGAGTGAATGGTTCACAAGCACCATGTTTGCATTCATGGCCTTGCGCTTTGCAATGAGCGCCGGGCAGTTTTCGTGATGCGAGTGGTTTTCGCCGTTGCAGCAAGAGGCGCTGCACGAGAGCTTGGACCAAAGCACACGATTGCGGCTCTGGCTAAAGGAATTGCATTCGTTGATGTCGCCCGTTTCGGTCGTCAAAACCCACGGGATAAGCGCCATGAAGGAATCGCGTTCTTCGGCGGAGAGGAGCGTCTGCGGGTGCATCAGCAGCTCTTCGAACTTGCGAAGGCAAAGGTAGTTGTCGCGGCCTTTCAAAATTGCCGGGCGGAGTTCGCCATTGTAAATCTTTGCAATCTGCGGGATAGCTTCGGTCCAGAGCTGCTCCTGCAAGGTGCGCGTTGCGGTACTGATGAGCACGCGTTCACCCGTGATAGCCTTGTTTGCGGCGGTAATGAGGTAAGACAGAGTCTTTCCGGAACCGGTCGGAGCTTCGAGCACGCAGAGGCCGCCCTTGTACATGTTGCGTTCCATGACCGAGGCAAAATCCTGCTGATTGTGGCGTGGCTTATAATCATCGACAACAAACGAGATGAATCCACCTTCCTTGAAAAACTCGCTCACGCGCGGAGCCTTGGACTTGGGCAAAGCTTCCACAGCAGGGGCGGCAGGCAACTTGTACTTCGGAGGAGAAAGTTTTTCGACGTTCGAAGTAAAGAGCGTCTCGTAGCCGGAACCCTTAGCCACTTGAGAAAGGGCATCGTAAATCCACGGGTCCATCGTAGAAATTTTTTCAAGAGCCTTCACGAACAAGCGTCCGCAAGCATCGGCGTCGGGCAAGGCGCGGTGGGCACGGCTACGTTCAATGCCCAGTTCCTGCACGAGCGTATCAAGGCGATGGTTCGGCACATCCTGGAACGCAATGCGCGAAAGCGTGAGCGAATCCCAGAACACATGGGAATCGTAAGAAATACCGACCTTCGTAAACGTCTGCTTCAAGAACTTGGAATCGAAAACGGCGTTGTGCGCCACAATCGGGAGGTCACCGACAAAGGAGCAAATCTGGCCTGCAATCGTTGCAAAGTCCGATGCACTTTCCAAGTCGGTCTTGTTAATTCCAGTAAGCGTTTCGATAAACGGGCGAAGCTCTGCGGAAGTGGGCTTCACCAGGAAATCGAGATTTTCCTTCGGTTCGCCATTTTCAAAGCGAACAAGCGCGACCTCGATTATTTCGTCTTTTTCGAAATCGAGACCTGTCGTTTCCAAGTCAAGCGCTACAAATGCTGGAATCTTTACCATCTTAATCCATCCTTTAAGGCAATGCCGGAAGGTTCGGCATCAGTTGTTCTAAATCGTTTGCTCCACTCTTAATCTTTAGCGTATCAAGCGGCGCGCGCCATGCAGAACCGTATTTGAAAGGTTGCAAGGATCCGCCATTGGGCAAATCCGAACCTTCCGCTGCATAATAATAATCAATAATGTAACCGCCCTCAACGAGGTCGTTAAAAGCGAAAGCCCCATAACGGGAACACTTTGCATATTCAAATTTTCCAGTTTCGACAGACTTGAGGCGTACAATGGCACCGCTTTTGGCGCCAGGGATTCGCCCCACCATCGAAGCCAGTTTCAACTTAGAGATTGTCTCGAAAGTTAGCTTACCTTGATATTTTGTCTCAATTACTGTATCGCGGACGCCATTACTGTCAGCCTTTGCCAAAGTCGTATCCTGGTATCCACGCAATAGGGAGAACTTACTATCGGTCGGCCAGGGCTCGCCACGTTTGACAACAAAACGGATAGGGTCGAGCTTACGGACGGAAACCTGAGTTGTATCTTTATTCTCGACGATAAAGAACATGTCCTTCAGGGAATCAAGCACTGGCTTGTTATAAATCACGACAAGGGAATCATCCGGGAACGCACTTTTCGCCTTTCCCATGACCTTGACCGTCTGGATAGAAGGTTCAAGCGTATCGGCTTCCATCTCTTTCCATTCGATTTCGGCATAGTTGCGGACCGTATCCAAAGCGCGGTTCAGAGAATCGTGGCCAGCCATGCATGTAAATTTGTACAAAACTTCGTCTTTCGGTTTCGGGTCAAAGTAGAACCGCGGAGCGCTCGACGTACCGAGATACACAAGTCGCGGATAAAGCGTATCGCCCGTGGACGAAGAAAGAAAGCAGTTGGATGTATCGGCAAAGGCAGAATCGAAATAAACACGTCGCGTAAAGTTCGCTTCGAGAATATTTGCAAACGGCTGATTTACGTTGTCCATTTCCAGAAGCGAAGTATCCTGGTCGGCAAGGGCTATCCAAAGCGTATCTTGCGTTGATTCATCCAGATGCAAATCCGAGATCCAGACGCCCGCAAGTTCCGACGAAGGCTCAATCTTGTGGTTGCCATTGCCATCGACAAAAGCGACAACACGGTAGCGCCCCGCCTTGAGGCCCGTAAACGCGAAGCTACCGATGCTATCCGCTGCCGTGAGGTAAAGCGGCTCTTCCTTCGTGAGCATCGGAAGCGAATCAAGCACCTTCGTGGTCGTATCGCGGTACTTCTCGAGATAGCGTTTGGACTCACGTTCAGGCCCCATCAGATAAAGACCTACGCTCGGATAAGCTTTTTTGCGAACAAGAGAATCCGGAACCATCACGCGGCCGCTAAGCGAAAGCGAGTCAATCGTTGCACCCGTCGAGAACACCACCTGAAAAGGCTTTGCAAGAGCGTTTCCGCGCAAGTCCTTGATGCCACCCGCGAATGTCACAGTGTAAGTTGTACCGGTATCGAGTTCCGCACGCGAATAGACTTCGAGCGTCTTGCCGTGAACTTCGTAACGCAACTTCTTTTCAATCGGAGGCGAAATGGTTATGGCCCCACGCGGAATCGAAGCGTTAATCCATTCATCAAATTCCAGTTTCACATAAAGTTCATTCGGGTGGTTCGCCGTCTTTGGCGCAGGCAAGACTCCAGCCACACGCGGCGGGAGCTTATCTTCGGGACCGCCTGTCGGCGCCACTTGCGTTGCACAAGCGGCAATCATCAGGCACGACGCCAAGAAGTATGCCACACTCGAAAACTTCATTTACTTAATCAGGTCGATAATCTTGCCAATGCGGGTGAAACGAATGCGGAACGGAATGCGCCACCAGGTGAACGGGTTCCCGAGAGCAAACTTTCCATCATCATTTTCAAACGAGAAGTAGATGACAAAAGCTTTTGCACGGATGTTGCGGAGCGAGACCACTCCCCAGTAGCGGCTATCGGCAGAGTTGTCGCGGTTATCGCCCATCATGAAGAACTGCGGATACTTCACGACATAGCGGTCTATCTTTTCGGAACCCAGATAAAGGCTGCGCTGGATTTCAAAATGATTCTTTTCGACAACTTCAGCGGTGTCCGTAGAATCCAGG
The DNA here is from genome assembly GCF_002394865.1 of Fibrobacter sp. UBA4297. NCBI lineage: Bacteria > Pseudomonadati > Fibrobacterota > Fibrobacteria > Fibrobacterales > Fibrobacteraceae > Fibrobacter > Fibrobacter sp. UBA4297. The sequence goes on from NZ_DGUZ01000023.1 coordinate 183,993, forward strand.
GCAGGCGTTGCCACATTCAAACGTTTCACGTTGCCTTCGAGATCCTGGAGAATGGAACCTTCAAACGATACATAGCTCACCGGGCGCGTAAACCCGCTATTCAGTTGCGGATCGTGCGGATCGATCAAAGGCAAAAAGCCAATCTTCGCGATTTCCCTAAAATAGTTGAACGGCATGGCGCCAGATAAAGTGTCGCCCTGCATAAAGCGTTGCTGACGAACAGTCCTATTCCGGTCGTACATCGACTGCAGCAGGAGACCGCGGTCATTTTCAACCGGGAACCTGAAATCCGTAAACACGTAATTGTTGTTTTCGCGGCCATTACGCAAAAGCGAAAGTTCCAGGCGCACGGAGGAATCCGGATTTTCCTGGGCCACGAGCGAACGTAGCCACCAGAGCTTCACCATCGAAAGCGAATCGACAAACAGCGTATCGCCAACGGACGGCACCACAAATTCTTCGACTTCATCTCGCGGCGAGAGCGTGCGCACACTGGCAGTCCACTTACCAAATGCTGGGAGAGAATCCTGGCGTTTGCCATTCAAGAAGAGCTTGCCTCCATGCACAGCAACAGTATCGCCACTCACGGCGACGCAGCGCTTGATGTAATCCTTCGGGCCATCACCGTAATGCACAATATGCGGCTGGCCATTTTCAGGAGAGTGGTCCCAGTAGTAATTCCCAAGCATGAGCGCATTGAACAAGTGCGTGTAGCGTTTGGGATTGTTATCAGGATATTCCGGTTCACCCGGATAACGGAAGATAACCACGTCGCCATGTTTCGGTTCGGTATAGCCAGGGAACTTCTGGTTCGAGAACGGAATCGGGGAACCGTAAGTGAACTTGAGGCCAAGCAAGAAGTCTCCCGTCTTGAGGGAATCTTCCATGGAACCGCTCGGAATCTGGAACGCCTGGATGACGTACTGGATGACGATTAGCGCAAGGACGACAGGGACAATAATTTCACGCGTAAAAGTTTTCAAAAATTTCTTGGCTGATTTTTTTTCAGGTGTCTGTTCCATCAGGACTCCAAATTACAGGCTCTTAACGGTCTTAACAAAATTGCGGCTCACCGTAATCTGCGTGCGATTTTTGTCACGGAGCACCACGCACAGGCGCCCACTATCGTTCTTGCGGATTTCGGCGATGTAGTCAATGGCAACTAGGTGCGCTCGGTGTACGCGCACAAACTGTCGCGGGTCCAAGCGCTTTTCCAGTTCAATAAGCGTCTGGTCAATCACGTACTGCGCAGTAGTCGTGTAAGCGGTCGTGTACTTTTCCTCGCTCTGGAAACGGATGACCTCGTCCATGTTCACAAGCAGAATACGGTCGGACTGCTTGACCTGCAAACGCTGCATGTAAAGCCCGCTTATGCTCATCATCTCCTTGAACTTTTCCCACGAGAAATCAGCAGGCACACCTTGGCCGCTTTCGTGCGGCATGCGCTTGCGGAGTTTGCTCATCGTCGCCTGCAAGCGCTCGGGGTCAATCGGTTTCAGGAGGTAATCGACAACGTTCTCTTCGTAAGCGCGGAGAGCGAAATTATCATACGCCGTCGTGAACACGATAAGCGGGATATCGTCTTCGTTGAGCGACTTCAGGACCTCGAACGCATCCATGTCAGGCATCTGGATATCGAGGAAAACGACATCCGGGTCGAGGTCGTGAATTTTTTCAATGGTCTGTGTTCCCGAAGACGCTTCACCCAAAATTTCGATTTCACTCGAATAAGCTTCGAGCAGGGAGCGCATTCGTACACGAGCTAGAGGTTCATCATCGGCTATTAACGCAGTAAACATATTCTCCCGCTCTTACTTTTTAAACTTTTTATAATAACGGACCATGACCGCTTTTAAGCCATCGGCATCGCGGTACACGTTTCCAAACTTCAACAGGGCCAGGTTCCCGACTTTGTCGCGTTTGAACGCCCAGTGGGCATTACTCTGCGAAATGTCCAGTTTTACAACGCTATCAGCGTACACAAACGTTCCGTGAAGCGTATCGACATGCAGGGAATCCTTCAAGACCGTTTCGATGACCAGGGCAGATCCATCTTTTTGCAAGTCCATTTCTAGGACTCGCTCATTGCAGTCATCGCAAGGCATTTTGCCCGAATAGTAGCCAAAGACATCCGCAGGGATTTCTACAGGAGGCAAATCAGGAAGCGGTTCCTTCTTTTCTTCGGAACAACCCACAAAAAATCCGCAAAGGAGAGCGGTTACAGCAATGGCATATTTCATGCGCAATAATCTAAAAAATTTCAAACAAGGCAAAAGGAGAACGACTTTAAAAACCGGTAGAATAGACCAGTCTAAAGCCAAGAGTAGCCTTGGACTGAGCCGGGCTCAGCTTTTCGCGTTCTTTCGGGGCTAGCGCGGTTACCTTGTCCGACCAGCCGCCCCCGCGAACAATGCGGTATTCGCCGGACTTGGGGCCGACATAGTTATCGCTTTTATTTTTTGGATAAGCGTCATACCAGTCGTTCATCCATTCGGCAACGTTACCGGCCATGTCATAAAGACCATATTCATTCGGCAATTTTTGAGCCACCACATCCGGACCAGCAGTTTGTCCATAATAGGCATACTTAGACGCCTCATCGGTATCCCAGTAATATGTCGTCGTGGCGCCGCCACGAGCCGCAATTTCCCATTCATTTTCTGTCGGGAGCCTTACTGCCGCTACCGAATAGTTAATCGTCAAGCCAACCAAGACAGATTCCCTAGAAATGTACTCGTAAACGTAAGCCGTATCGAGCCCGGCTAACTTTGAAAACGCATTGCAGAACAGAACCGCATGGTACCAGTCCACGTTTGAGACGGCCCTACTTTCGCCTTCCTTAGACTGTTTCGGCAAGTCATTCATGACAAACTCATAGACCTTCTGGGTCACTTCGGTCGATGCGATGGCAAAGGAGTTTACTCCAAAGGAATTCACGCCACGAGTAATTGAAGTCTTGGGAATCTGCACCCAGTCGAACAAGTTAAAAATCGAGGGATCTATTTTTGACGGGTCGTTACTCGAAGAGGATTTGGGACCGGAGGAAGACTTGTCACCATTGTCTATCGGGAAAGCGGCCTCGCTTTCGACAGCATCGCCACTTGCCGTGCACGCAGCAAATAGAACTGGCGCGCACAACGCAAGCACAAGGCCTCTCAACAGATAAAGTCTACAATTCATGGTTTCGCCCCCTTTTCGCCCCAAATATATCCGCTAGCGGACTACGCCCACGCGGTAAAGTTTCTGCTTGGTCTTGCCACTTTCGAACTTCACCTTCAGGCGTGCCGTATAAACGTCACTGCCGAGATTACGCAAGTCGAAATTGGCTTGATTCTTGCCAGCCACGCCATCTGCGATGTCCGTCTTGAAAACGCAGAGTCCCGTGATATCGTAGAGTTCCAGCTTGATGGACCGCGGCTTTGCACCAAGTTCCATACGCACCTTCGCATCGCCACCGCGCACCGGGTTCGGATAAATAAAGAATTCCGTAATCTCGTCCTTCGACTTTACGGCGTTGACATCGCCAAGCTTAGACGCATCGAAGAATCCTGTACGTTCATTGCCTCCCGCCGGGAGCGCCCATGCACCAGCAAACCTTTCAGCACCGTTAGCCGCCTTGTCCAAGCGGAATGCGGTCACAGAATTTCTGTGGAATGCGTAAAGTTCCGGTCCCTTGGAATCCTTGACCGCATCGGTCACGTAAATGCTCATCGGAACAATTTGCGAAAGCGAATCGTTCATTTCGTAACTGCCCGCGGCAATCGGGAAGCGTTCAGAAACGCGCTTGCCCTTGCCCGTGTAAGCATACACAAGGCCATCGCTTGAAGGCACGAGAATTTCAGGAATCTTGTCGCCCGTGACATCCACAAGAATCGGGTCACTATGGAATCCGACGATAGGCGTACCGCGATTAATCATTACAGGGAAGCCTTCTACCGGCACACCGAAGCGGTCGAGCGCGTAAACGAGGTTATCGCCAAGGAACACGATTTCAGGGTATCCGTCGCCATTGATATCGCCAAGAGCAAAACCAGACATTTCGTCCTTGAGACCGCTCGTGCCACGAGAACCGCGCTTGTATTCCTGGTTCCATTCCGACAAGAGCTTACCCCCTTCACCAAGCTTAAAACTTGCAATTGTTCCGCGAGAACCAAGCATCACCGCCTCAACGGTTCCGTCACGGTCTAAATCTGTACAAGCCACGCGGAACTTTTCGCCACTGGCGGCAGACACCTGCGAATAGCCAGCCCTTTGCTTGCTAAAGCTCGGGCGTTCATCGGCCTTGTCTTCGAGCGTAAACTTGCGCATGAAGATTTTTCCTTCATCGCCCACAACAACGCCAAAGTAATCTTTCTTGTCCGTCTTGCAAAGGGCCATGTCCTGCGGGCGAACGCCTTCCGTCGAAGTAAACGTACGAGTCATTTCGTCGGTCAAGTTCACCGTCCAGAATCCCGAATCAGAGGCAAAGAACAAGTGCGAGTTCGCAACAATCGGGCCGACCAGAGCCGACTTGATTGTAGGTGCTCCCGAGACAGATTTCTGCAAGTCCATTACATCTTGCATCGGGACGCCGGCATTAAACGATGTACGCACTAGATACTTTTTATGCAACGAATAGACACGTTCTCCATCGCCTGCAATCCCGACAAGTGCACCGTAATTCGGACCCACGCGATACAACGGCTGATCCACCTTAGCCTTGTTTTTCGAGACCTGCCCAATCACGACAGACGTATCCGAAGCAAAAAGGGAATCGCCAAGAGCGTTCATCGCCTGGAGCGTTCCGTCTTCGGAGGCAAACACAATCGCCTTGCCCGTCTCGTCATCTTCGTAATTGACGAACACCGCACCGCGCACCGCATTTGCAAGCCCAACATTCTTCGGGAACTTCGAATTCTCGATGCTGCCGTCATCGACGCTAATCGTCACGCGAATCACCGGAGCGGCAAAGTTATACACGCTATCGCCTCTGAACGAGTTTGCGTTCCTTTCGATACGGGCATCCTTCGGGATCTCAACAGAAATCTTGATTCCCGTATGACCGCCCTGCGTCGTAGCCGTATTGGCATAGCCCGTCGGGAGAATAGCCATGACAGTATCCCTGGGCTTCTTGTCCTTTGAATAGCGAGCATGCGGGAGCAGGTCGGCACCGCTTCCGAAATCATAGGCGTCTTCTCCAATGGCATTCTTGAAGGTTTTGCCAATGCTCAGCACGCCATCAGATTCCACAAGCGAAAGCCCGAACTGGTGGTCGCGATAATCATTACCGCCCCAAAGGTTTGCAGCCCCGTACTGTACGGTTTCGCGCAAGTACCAGTCGTTGACTTTCCACACGGCAATGCCGCTTGCCGGGAGAGCGGCATCAAAGCTGCTCACGCCCAGAACGAGACCCTTTGCCATGTTCGTATTACGCTTGCACTTGCCATCCGTGCAAAGGCTGTCTTCAAAAACTGTATTCAGGCTATCCGCAATGACCGAGCGTTTTTCGACATCGTTATTTTGCTTAGCCTCGCCAAGATAAACCGTCACCATGCCGTCTTTGTCCCAAGAACGCTGACGATTCTCGATCAAGATGTACTCGTTTGCGCTTAAGGCGACCTTCACGATTTCGGTGCCAAGGCCACTACCCGCCGCCGCAATATCAACCGTCACCGGATGCCCTGCCGTCGGGTGCACTTCCTTGACATTCGACCAGCCCATGTAGGCACGTTCCCATGCAGCCGGCAAAACCGGGAAGAATCCGTTACCCGTATTGTAGCCTGCAAAATCCATCACATCGAAATAGCCCAGGCGAGAAATTCCTTGGACACGGTCGTAGGTATCGGGCATGCCAAGTTCACGGCCAATCTGGTTCACCACAATACCGTTAATGCCCCAGTTCAGGCCATCCTGCGACGCCGTTTCGCTCACCACCATGATGCTCTTGAGCGTATCAATAGCAGAACCCTTCAGCACAAGGCCATTGTACAGGGAATCATCAGAAACAACAAGCTCCGGAAGCGAATCACTCTGCAGGTAAATCCAGTCCGGCCTTCCAATGTAAATATCCAGGAAATCCCCCGGAGTATTTGCGCCCTTAGTCCCCATGCTGCCGCCATCGAGCAAGCGGTTAGCACCCGCATGCGCAATCATGAACGAACGTCTGGTATTCGGATTTTCGGAAAGCGGAATCTTGAACGGAGATCCATCTTCGGACTTGTGCGCGGCCATCACCGCGTCATAGACAAAACGCAAGTAGTCATGGCTACGGGCTTCGTCATACGCAGCCGTCTTTTCGCCCTTCAGTTTCTGGGTTCGGTTATAGTCGATTATCGGCTTGTTGATTTCGTAAGCCGTCCCATTTTCAGGGAATATCGTCGCCTTGATGACGAGTTTGCCACCGCTCGCCGCCTGGTAATAGGAATTCGCAAACTGCAAATGCTTTTCCCAGTAATACTTGTTCCCGCGACTTTCGGAGGGGTCCAGGTTATACGTTGCCGTATCGGAGCCAAATCGCCCGGTACCTGTAGTGAGCGAGTTATCCGGAGACTCCTTTTTAAACTGCACACGCAACACAAAAACTTCGAGCGTGTCCGCCGCATGCGTGAAAGACGCAAAAGAGAGGACACCCAAAAACAATGCGAAAATCTTGGCATTTAACTTCATGTTTATAATTTACTAAAATAGAACTTAGAACTTAGAACCTAGAACTTAGTTTTTTAGGTTTTATAGTCAACTTAGTAATAGGAAGTAGGACAACTGCGTAAGGCGAGCAAAATCTACGAAATTACCCACCGATACGCTGATAGCTCCGCGGGATGTTGAGGCGCCAAGTGCCCAAGCCAAATTTCTTTCCATGATCAATTTTACGCACGCGAATTTCAAGGAAAACCATATCATCACGAACAAATGATATTCTTGAAGGCGTTTTCACACCGGAGAATTCCTTATATTCCTCAATTACAAGCGTTTCGTCTTTGCCATCGCGGCCAAGCATCTTGAGCCAAAGCACCTCGCCATTTTTTTCGGCATAAGTAAAGTGGCGGGTCAGCGCATCGCGAGCTTCGTGAATCTTGACTATGCATCCGCCTGTGGCAACAGCGCCGGAATCGCTGACGCAGGCGGAATCCCGCACCGAGACTTCTTCAAGATTTTCGGGCACGACACGCCCCTCGAACAGCCCAGCAACTTGATGGATGTGCACCAGCGGAAGCGAAGGATCGTTCAAAAGCCCGACCATATAGCCCGCCCCCTGCATATAAAGCTTTTCAGTCGGGAAAACCATCTGCCAGCCTTCAGGGAGCCACAAGAGCGAGGCCACACCAATGCCTAGCGAGCCAGTCAGCTCCATGCGGTAGCGCTTGCCGGGCACAGAGAAAAGCACCGCATCCAGTTCCTGCGATTTTCCGTCCACCGAATGTATGGTGAGTAAAAACTTTGCACGCAGGCTATCTGCAGGGGCTTCGGCTGGTTCCGCAGCGTTTGACGCCGCCTGATGTCCGCCAGTACAGCCCATCAAGAAAAGCGAAAGCAGGAGGAGCGCACAAAATCCCCGCAAAAAGGCGCCGTTTTTCGCTACCGCCATAGCCATAAGCCCCTACTTCTTTTTGCCAAAGAACTTCAGTACGGCAGGGTGCTTGGGATTGAGCTTCTTCAACTTGTTGTAAGACTTACGAGCTTCTTTCTTAAGGCCGAGAGCTTCCTGAATGGCGCCCATGTGTTCCCAGAACACATCGTCGCGGCTCATCTTCTTGCTATCGATCAGCTGCATGGCCTCATAAGCTTCATCAAAACGGCCCAAGCGGTACAAGCCCCATGCCTTGGAATCCAAATAAGCGTCCTTGCCATCGCCATCCTTTTCGAGAGCAAGCGCTTCGAGCACGAGCTTGTAGCCCTTCTCGACTTCGGCAGGCGTGCGGTTCAATTCGATGAGCGAATAGCCGTAATAGTTCAAAGTCGAGGCTCTTTCACGCGGCGAGAATTCCGAAAGTTTCAAGAGGTATTCAAAATGCCGGAACGATTCGTCATAGCGCTTGAGGCGTTCCAGGTTCATCGCCATCGAGAGGCGCACGCGATTGTACGAGGAATCCTTCGCAAAGAACTTTTCGAGCATGGCCTCGGCACGTGTGCGATTGTTAACAGCATGAGCCTTCTTGAGCGAATCAGCACGTGTATCCTTTTCCAATTCCAGAGCTTCACCGATGAGCGCTCTCGAATAAATGTCCAAGACCTGCAAGTACCTAACTTGCGCCTCGTTTTTCAGCTGCACCATATTTGCAGAATCCACAACGCCCGGGAGCGGTTTCCACGTTTCCCAGAACTGCATAAGCGAATCCAGCAACGGGAACGCCTTGTCAAACTTGTCTGCAAGTGCATAGACCGAAGCCAACAACATTCTCGTATCGCCGTTCGATACAGAATCGGACTTTTCGGCATACTTAATTGCTTCGGCGTAATTTTGTTCGCTCGCAAAGATATTCACGAGACCAAGGTATGCACGGTTCGCATATTTCGGCTGGCCTTGCAATTTATCGATGGAAGCAAGCAAGTGGACCTTCGCGCTATCGCGCATGCCGATATCATATTCATACTGACCGATAAAGCAAAGCACCGCAGGCGTCCTGACGCCGTCATCGTAATATTTCTTTCGAGCAAATGCATAAGCGCTATCCCCCGGCATCGAAGAAAGCACCAAAATCGTCATTTCTTCGTCTTCAGGTTTTGCACTCGTAAGCGTATCCGCAATAGCGGCAGCTTCCCTGAAGCGCTTCATCGCCATGAGGCCGCGCACCTTCTGCAAAAGCATCTGCTTGTCGCCCGTGGCATCGTGAGCTTTACCGAACAGTTCAACTACAGCAGAATCACGCCCCATATCCAAAAGGAGCGAAAGCTGACGCTGGAACAAGGTCGAGATATAGTTGACCTTCGGCAAAAGCAAATCGTAAATACGGACAAGTTCTTTCTCGTCACGGAGAGCTTCAAGGAACAGGCTGTAGTCATAAAGCAAGCCCAAGTCCTGATAACGCGAGGAATCCAGGCCAAGCACAAAATACTTGCGGCTAGAATCGGCTTCGCCCGCCTTCACGTAGAGTCGCGCAAGCAAAGCATACTGGGCCGCAGTGCGCTTGCCTTTAAGGCGGGAGGCCTTTTGCGCCTCGACAAGAGCAAGAGAATCTTCACCCGCAGCAACCAGGCGTTCTGCCACACCGAAACCTAAATAACGGCTCGTCGGGTCTGCCTTGTAGGCCTGTTTCCAAAAGAAATCCGCCTCACGCTGGTCGCCACGCATTTCCATGTTTTTAGCAAGGAAGAAAAATTCGTGGGCCGCCTCGAGGTCAACCTCGACCTTTGGCTTTTCCACCTTGGATTCCACGACCTTCTGGATTACAGCGGAGTCGACCGAAGTCAAAGTCTTGGCTGCGACATCAGTCTTTTTGGCAGGTGCAGAACTACAGGCGCACAAAGCGGCCATACCCAAAGAAAGCACCCATGGAAAAAAGACATGACGCATTAAAAACTCCCTAAAAAGTTCTAGTCAGCAATGATAAAGTTTACGCGGGAACCCGGCTTGAGATAGTCACCGTACTTCGGAGAAGTCTCAATCACGGAACCGGGACGGGCGCCATCTTCACTTTTCTGGCGCTTGATGTAACCCACCTTGAAACCAAGCCTATCCATCTGCGGATAAACTTCGTCCATCAGGATGCCTTCAAAATTGGGGAGCAATGTTCTACCAGTCGTAGCGCCAGCCGAAATCACAACCTTCACCGTATCGCCCACGCGGACGGTATCGCCTGCAAGCGGAAGCGTACGAATCACGGCACCGCGAGGAATGCTCTGGTGAGCGCCCTGAATTGTACCGCCGTTGACAAGGCCTGCACGGACAAGCGAGATATCGGCCTGCTTCTGGCTCTTGCCGCGCAAATCCGGGATAACCACCTTGCGAAGCCCAAGGCTCTTCGTGAGTTTCACGGTACGGCCAATTTTTGCGATACGGCCAGCTTTTGGCATCTGCACAAGCACCATTCCCGCCGGAATCTGTGAACTGTAGCGGCCTTCCTTAATCCATTCAAACTTGAAACCCGCTTCCGTCAATGCCGTTTCTGCAGCCTTTTCGGACATGCCTTCGAGATTTGGCACCGCGCCCGTGCTTGCGAAAGCGCCCGCAAACGCAGGCATCAAGAGCTTATCGACCATAATCACAAGCGCGATTACAACAACAATCCAAATGACGAAAGCCTTGAAAATGGCGGTTTGTCTAACCTTGTTCCAAAGCGACTTTATTTTATTCATAACAAATTCTTGGGCTTAGCCCTTAGTAGCTTTTTCCTGGAGAGCGTCTTCGTCAAAAATGACGATATCCTTGCCGGTCATTGCAATGGCGTTAGCCCTTACAAGCAAGGAACAAATGCGGCTCACCGTTTCACGAGTCGTCCCGGACATGTCGGCAAGCTGCTGCTGCGTCGGACGATTGTGGATAACGGTCACCATGTTTCCGTTGTCCGTATGGATGCGGACACCGCGTTCCTGCATCAGGTTGAGGAGCGTACCCGCCACGCGACCAGATACAGACATGGTCGAAAGAGAGCCAATCTGCTTGTTCGCCTTGCGGAGTCTCTTGCAAAGTTCGCTCATGAGGGCCATGGCGATTTCGGGAGACTTGCGAAGCAAGCTAAGGAAAGATTCACGGTGGATGACGAGAAGTTTGGCGTCAGTCACCGTACGGACGGAGGCAGACCGGGGTTCGCCGTCAATCAGCGACATTTCCCCGAAAAAGTCCCCGCGTTCAAGGAAGGACAAAATGGTTTCACGTCCGTCGATGCCTGTCATGTAGACTTGCACGGAACCAGTGGCAATCAAGTACAGAGCCTGCACAGAATCGTCACCTTCCAAGACCACAGTCTCATCACGATTGTAGTTCTTGACGATTACCAGATTGGCAATCATCCCCAACTGTTCTTCGTTCAACTCCGAAAAGAGCTCGACGCCCTTCAGCAAATCAACTGTGGATGTATCCATTTTTCCTTCCCTTTTTTTTGTTTAGTCTAAATCAACAATGATACTCTGGTCGCGCTTTGCACCGATAGAAATCATGCCAATCTTCACGCCGACAAGTTCCGCCATGCGGTCGAGATACTTGCGAGCGTTAGCCGGCAATTCTTCGAGCTTGCGGCACTTGGTGGTATCACACTTCCAGCCCGGCATTTCCTCGTAAACCGGCACACAACGTCCGACCTTGGAAAGCTGGTTCGGGAAGTTTTCGATCTTTTCGCCGTCGCATTCATAGTGAGTGCAAATCTTGATGGTATCGAACGTGTCGAGCACGTCGAGCTTCGTGATGGCGAGGTGCGTAAGGCCATTCACCACGGCGGCCTTGCGGACAACCGGAGCGTCAAACCAACCGCAGCGGCGGTTACGGCCAGTCGTTGCACCGTATTCGTTACCGATCTTGCGGAGCGTGTCGCCCGTTTCGTCCAAGAGTTCCGTCGGGAACGGACCATTACCCACGCGAGTCGTGTAAGCCTTCACGACACCGACAACCTGGTCGATAGCCGTGGGGCCAATGCCAGCGCCGCAACTTGCGTAACCGGCAACAGTGTTGCTGGAGGTCACGAACGGGTAAGTACCCTGGTCAACGTCGAGGATAGTGCCCTGAGCGCCTTCGAACACGAGACGCTTACCTTCCTTGACGGCCTTGTAGAGCATTTCGCTCACGTCACGCACGAACGGCTTGATCTTCTGGCCGAGTTCGAGGTAGTCCTTGATGACCACTTCCGGATCGATTTCCGGAACGTCGTACATCACCTTAAATTCTTCGTTGTGGACCTTAGCCATAGCTTCGACACGCGGACGGAGTTCACGTTCGTCCATGAGGTCGCCCACGCGGACACCGATGCGGTTCACCTTGTCGCTATAGCACGGACCGATACCGCGACCCGTGGTACCGATAGCAGCCTTGCCGGCCTTCTTTTCCTTGGCGCGGTCCAAGGTGGAGTGGTACGGGAGCACGACATGTGCGTTATCAGCGATGAACAGACGGCCTTCCGGGTTGATTCCCTTCGTGTGGAGGTCTGCAATTTCGTTCAATGTCTGAATCGGGTCGAGCACGACGCCGTTACCGATGACGCAAATCTTGTCCGGGTGCATAATGCCCGAGGGAATAAGGTGGAAGACGAACTTCTTGTCGCCTACTTCCACAGTGTGACCGGCGTTAGCACCGCCCTGGAAACGCACGATATAGTCTGCATCGAGCGTTAAGAAATCTACAACCTTGGCTTTTCCTTCGTCGCCCCACTGGGAGCCGATAACAACACGATTTGCCATAAATCCTTCGTTTTATTTCTTTGACAACCGAAACGGTTTCCCCAAGGTACTTCCCTGGAGCCCTTTTTCGCCATAAAGATATAAAAAGTGGTTAGTCCACAGCGGCTAGGGGTTAGAGCTTATGCCTTAAAAAAGCCTCAAAAAAGGAGGCTATTCCTAGAAGCTCCAATCCTGACCGCCTTCGTAAAATACAAATTTCTTATCTTTAGAGCATGGCTGAAGAAATTAAATCGCTTATCAAAAAACTATCGCCGCTCCTCGAAGAAGATTCGGAAGTTTTTCGCGAACTCGTAACTTTTTTTAGCGGCACGGCCAAGATCAGCATGCACCGCGACGACTTGTGCAAATTTCTCCAGGACAACAGAACGTTCGAAGTCGTGCGCGTGAGCGGCAAGAGCTACAAGGACTGCGTTTACGAGCTCGTAGACAACTATCCCGAGATGATGGACGCGATTGGCATGTTGCGCTACTACAAGGCGCCAACCGGGAATATCAAGTGGGAAGAAGTCGAAGCCGCCGAAATTGCGATGGGCAACGAACTCACGATGAACGCCTACGGGTGGGCTCCTGATGCCTGGACAATTTTTGAATCGGGCGAGAGCGAGCACAGCCTTGTCGCCATCGTCGCGCTAGATTCTCTGCTTTAAAAGAAAGAAGTAAAGGAACCGCAGTCAATTCCATAGTCGTAAAAGCAGTAGCAAGTGTACTTGCCATTTAATCATATATCAAGTCACCTCTAGCCTCATTTTTGATTTGCATATTCAACGCACCAGTGCCTTCGTGTGGCGAATCAAGCCGTAATTATCTTGTCAACATCACCATTATAAAAGTTACCTTGCACATATTCGCGAGAAGCAACACCGCCCATGGAATGAGAAACCAGAATATATCTCGAAGGAATCTTGCGATAAGAATCAACATCATCTTTTCTTAACGTGTCAAGTTTGTTCTGCCCCTTTGCGTGAACCTCCTGTATTTCTTCAAAAAGCGAACGACGTGCAGAACATTTATTACTTCCCTTCCATGTTCTCTTACCGATTTCGTTACCGTTATTGGAAGGTGAGTTTGCTGGATTTGTAAAAGGACGCTGGAGATATACAAGCCACTCATAATCCCCTTCAAACACGGTGTCCTGAATCCATGGTTTAAGTTCCGCAATCATCCCTGTAGCCGAAGATGTTGAATCATCCGAAATCAAGCCCTCGGAGAACTTTCCGCCAATTCTCGTATTCGGACCACTAGATCCATGCCAATAATACTCATATGCGTCTTGATATTTATCACTACTAAAGCCCATTTTTTCGTGCCTGATATCCCCGTTTTCACAATCTAATCCGCCCCAATGCGAGCCAGCACCATGGATGAGCACCAAATTGTATTCGTTCAGCGATTCCATCGGAATGGCAATAGCAACTATTTTTAACGAAATCAACAAAAAGAGAACTTTCTTCAACATATTATTCCTTCATCCCCTGTAAACAAAGGGTTAATTCCTATTTAATATTTTCTTCGGAATAGTAAACGGTATCTCCGGAACTCGGGTATAGCACAGTTCGATCTCTTGCAGGTAATTCAAAATCAATTTCAAACAAGGGCTTATCACCAATTTTACCATCATCATACATCTTGTAAATATGGTGACCGACACCGATATAATTACCGTAAAAACGAAGACTATAATTTGCACTCACATCTAACTGATAGGAACCTTTAGCCAAGGAATCCAATACATTTTTATTCTCATCGAAAAGGAAAATATCTCCTTTAGCCATCAGACATCTAAATTGTTTTTCCGTCCACCGGATATCGTTGCATTCAGCCATCCACGCAGATTCCCCTGTCGGCTCCCACCTCGCTATAGAATTCGGCACAATATTCCAAACATAAAAGAAACGACTTCTATATTCAAATCCCAACTTCATATCATGAAGAGACAAAATTTTTTTCCCTTTAAAGTTTTCATTGCGAAAGTCTACAAGATAATCCGTACTATCAATATCGCCAGACACTACATTCAACTTGACCACATTTCCACTTTGTGCGAATCTCCACTCCGAGGCCTTACTTAAATCTCCAGTTGCATAGTCGTCTTTGTTGAAGAAAAAAATCAAGCCATCCTCCACCTGATCCAAACTTTCCGATTTTTTATTTTCTGGGAAATCTATCTTCTTATATACTGTATCCCTATTAACATTCACTAGGTACGCCAAATATTCCGTCACACGGGTTTCTTCGTCTTGTCCGTGAATATACGATGAATAGAATTCAACCGTTTCCCAATTGAAAAAATCCAACATTATAGTGCTATCATCGACCACGTAAAAATGATTGCCTATCGAAGTTCCACTATCAATGACTTTTTCATCGCTACAGCCCATGCACCCCCACATGCCTACGCATACGAGAGCAGTCATCGCAACACCAATCAGTCTAAAAAATTCACCCTTCATAAAATCCCTCCCTTGCCGTTTTAAAACAGACAGGAAACAAATTCATCCAATGTAAATATAAATAATAATCCGAACAAAATTAAATAAGAGATTTTGCCGACAGCCCATCCCAACCAAATGCAAGTTCATCTATGTTTAAAATTTTCCAATGTAAATTTACATATAAAAGTGTTATAGACTTCACTGGATCCTTCCGCCTACGGCGTCAGGATGACGGCAAAAAAGGAGATGCCCGATCAAGTCGGGCATGACAGAGCAATAAACAAAATTCAACCGGATCCTTCACCCTTTGGGTTCAGGATGACGTCAAAAAGGCGATGCCCGTTCGGAGGCGGGCATGACAAAGTGCAACCGGCTATCAACTAGTAACCAATGACTAACAGCTAGTGCTGAATGAATTTAAAGAACGTGACGCCGGGGACTTTGCGGGTCTGCAAGTATTCGGCGAGCGGGACTTCCACGACTTGCTTCTTTTGCGATGACGCATGGCGCAGTACCGGCTTTTGTCCCGGATTGAAAATCACAAATCCCGTATGCGTGAGGTCAATTTTGTCTGACGTCCCGACAATTCCAACGCCAAGAACCTTCATTGCGCCCTTGTACGTCTTCTTTGCCATTTCAATAGCCTTGTCCAGCGGCATATAGCGAACTTTGACCGGCTTTTCCTTGCCCGTATATTTCAACTTGTGGTTTGCAAAGAACTCTTTCTTGGGCATCGTGCGTTCTACAGAAACTTCGTTTTCCATCGGAATGACCTTGGCATACTTGCCCTCGCCAATCCAGTCGTCGAGCAGGTAGTGTTTGCGATTGAGGTAACTCACCTTGCCGCCTTTGTAGCGGAGGCGTTGCAGTTGCCTGTACAGAGACTTTTCGCTTTTCGCCATTGCAAGGGCTACGACATGCTCCAAGTACGTCACGCAATCGACAGAGTCCAGATAAACTAGCGGCTTATCTTCAACCGTATCCAGATGGCCTTCGCCCATCGGGCCTAGCTTGTAAGGAGTCCCAATCAGGCGCTTCGAGAAATAATCCAGGCGTTTGTTGAGCCCGCTTATGCCCTGGGCATCGAGCCAAAGCGTTTTCATTTGCAAAAGCGACTTGTAATTATTGTTGGTGTAGCTGATAAGGCGCATCCAAAGCGTATCGAGAACGTCCTTGCTCTTGTAATCTGGATTGGTATTGGTGCCGTTCAGGTACATGGCCGCCGTAAGCGTATCGCCATCCACCGTATAAATGTAACCGACCAAGCCGTGAACTTCTGCAATGTAGCCAGTCTTGAACCGCGTAAGCCACGGAGCTTCAAAATCAACCATGCGCTTTGCACCGGAACCCACGCCCGGGCTTGCAAAACTGTTGATATAGTAGGCGCCCTTCGGATGGCGAGCCATCTTTGCAAGTAATCTCGTGACCGTCGACGGTTTCACCTTGTTTTCAGGAGAAAGCCCGCTGCCGTCCCACACGTCAAAATCAGTCGGATTGAGTCCAATATCCAAAAGGAACTTGCGTTCCGCCTTGCGGCCACCCTCGACGCTACCTTCGCCTGCAATCTGCGCCCCGAGATTTCTCAACAGCGTCTCGGCATGGAAATTCTGGCTGCGCTGATTGATTTCATCGAGAATGCTCAAGAGTGGCGCAGCCGAATACGAAAAACGTTTCAGCTCGCTATCGGAAGCAATCGTCGCATCTTCTTTAAAGACGATGCCACGGTCCTTGAGCGCATACATGAACGCCGCCCTGAAATATCCAATCGGATTACGGATCGGGAGCACCATGCTCGCAGAATCAACATCTTCGCCAATCGTCCCGCCAAGCGTAATGATGGACTTGTCGGGGTCAATGGAATACACCCACTTTTTCTTGAGACCCTTGACGGTCTTTAAGTTGTTTACAACCTTGACGTAGCCCACATCGGGCTGTAACGACACGACCGCCGTATCGCCACGGAAATACCCCGGCCAGAAGCGGACCGTCACGCAGTTGTCATTGAACCCGAGCGGGCCAATTTCGGCACCGTACCAGGAATCGTAATAATTGCGGCGCCAATTCTCCGCCTTCCACGGACCCGTATAGTAACTCGTATCCAGGTCAATTCGTCCAACGATGGTATCGATATTCATTGCACGCAAAGAATCGGCCATGTTGTTCAAAATGTAGAACGGGTCGTCGTAATACCTCGCCGAAATGTTCGGGTCGCCTTCGCCACGAATCTTAAGCGACCCCGTAAGCGTGCGCTTTTTAATTTCGCCAAGCACCGTCATTTCGGTTTTCGGCTCGTAATCAAGCGGCAAAAAATGGATTGCGGCAGCAGTCGTCAAGGTTTTAAGCGTACTTGCCGGCGTAAACATTTCATTTCCGTTTACGTTGCCAATTTCCTTGCCCGTCTTCACAGAGCGCAAAGACATCCCAAAAGTCGTCCCCGGCAAAAGCGAATCGACATAGTTTTTGTAAGAGGCCACGTTGACATGTGCAAAAAGCGGTGCCACCAAAAACGGCAACAATGAGGCGACTTTAAACAACTTATTCATGAGCGAAAACTACTTTTTTCTTCTTCTAAAGCAAGTGACGAGAACGCAAATCACCAAAATTCCTGCACCAACCGAAATGAGCAAATACTTAGATGCATCAAGCCAATCCTTGAATTCATCTGCCGAAGGGTGTTCGTTACGGCCAATGATATTCGCTACATTTTTCGGATAAATTTCTTTATAATCATAAAGGAAGAACTGCTGAGCCCAATGCATCCGTTCCGAGCCTTCTAAAGTATCGGGGAAATTCAAAATCTCATTGATTTTTGCATTAGCTTCGTAGACCATCTGGGCAAGGGCGGCACTGCGTTTTTTCTTGTGCTTCGTATTCACAAACAATGCGCCCATGCTGTTCGAAAGGTCAATCAGGACTTTTTCGACCTCGCCCCATTCCGGGATATTCGGGAAGCTGCGGCTATGCTCGAGTTCAGCAACAATCTTGGAATAACGAGAATCGCGATTCCAGATGTGGAGAATGCTGCGGTCTGCAGGCAAGAACCCGACCTGGCGCGAGAAAGCATCGATATTGTCGGCACGGAGCATGTAGGCAAGCAGCTGTTCGGCAAGCGCATACTTGGAGGTATCCTTCTTGTTGCCAAGCGCCAAATGGCTCCCGCCCATGAAAGAGAACCTTCCGAAAGGCCCGGCGGGCAAAACCATCACCTTGATTCCATCTTTTGCAATCGAGGAATTTGCAAGGCCGCCCGCCTGTTCCGGGAATTCCAGTTGCTTTATCAATTCAGACGTGCCGTAATGGAATACGCGTTCCGAGCGCACGAAGCCGTCGGCATTGTCCGATGAATTTTCATACAAGCTATGAGGCGCCATCTGCGCGTCACCCATAATTTTTGCATAAAGAGCAAGACCGACAAGTGTATTCGAATCCAGAAGCGCACTGCGGTAACCCTTGCCTGATGGCACCACGAAATCGCCACCATAACTCCAGACAAACGGAGCCATGCACTGCTGGCCCGCCCAGTCGTCTTTACCGGGGAGTGTAAACGGAGTCACCTTGACTCCACTTTCCGTCTTCATGTCCGAATTTGCAATTGTCTTCAGCACGCCAAGGAACTGCGGGTACGACTCGAGATCGGATTCTTCAAACCCGAGTTCGCGCCAAATGCGTTCGTTCACAAAAAAGCCGCGAACATCAATAAACCACGGCACCGCATACGTCTCGGGCTTTCCAGAAATATGCGTACTGCGAAGCCCCTCGCCCAAGAACCGAGCCGAATCAATCTGCGGCATCAAGTAATCAATCGGGCGGATATGGCCAGCCGACGCAAAATGCGGAACCCATGTGGAACCGAGCTGAATCACGTCAGGAGCGACATCGTTCGAATCAGTAAACGCGCGCGTAATCCTGTTGAACGCCTCGCCCCAGCTAAGCGAGGTTAACTTGACCGGGATTCCCGTCTCGCGATAGAACTTTTTCACAAGCCGGTGCATGGCGTTTTTCGAACCGAGGCCATTGTCCATGATCCAAATCGAAAGCGTATCCGTCGCCGTAGCGGGGGCAGCAAGAGCGCCAAACACGAGGCCAGCGCAGACTACTAGCCGAGCAAAACTCGTGGAAACTATCTTCGAGACGAGGCTTATCATTGAGCGAGTCTTCCGAAATCTTCAAAGAATTGGGGATAAGTCTTGTTCACACACGCAGGGTCGAGAATCTTGATGGGCACGCCACCGAGAGAGACAAGGCTAAAGCACATCGCCATGCGGTGGTCATTGTAAGTTTCAATCGTCGCCGGTTGCAATTGCGCGGGCGGTTCAATCGTAATTGAATCCATGTCAGAAGAAACCGTTGCACCAACTTTGCGGAGTTCTGCAACCATGGCTGCAATGCGGTCGGTCTCTTTCACGCGCCAGCTGCCAATGCCGCGAATCGTCGTCGGAGCGTCCGCAAACAGGGCAAGCACGGCAAGCGTCATGGCGGCATCAGGAATTTCAACAGCACTAAAATCACCTAAGCTCTGTAAGCGTCGATTTTTAGGACCCTTGCAGATAATGCACTTTTCGCCACTGGGTTCCACACTCGGGGTAACTTCGGCACCCATGCGCTTTAGAACATCGATAAAGGCGATATCGCCCTGGATACTGCCTTCGCCGATTCCCAAGACTTTAACTTCACCGCCAGAAATTGCGGCAGCGGCAAGGGGGTACGTCGCAGAGCTTGCATCGCCTTCGACATAATAGTCACCAGGGCTCTGGTAAACACCCTGCGGCACGTAGAAGTCCGTCAGGTCATCGTGGCGCACGTTCACGCCAAAGCACTTCATCACGTCGAGCGTGAGTTCAATGTACGGTGCAGAAATCAGCTCGCCTTCCACATGGATGTGGAGCGGGGTCTTACAGTACGGAGCGCAAATCAAAAGGGCCGTGAGGTACTGGCTCGAAATGTTACCGCGAACGCTCACATCGCCACCCTTGAGGCCATCGGCCTTGATGCGGACCGGCGGGTAGCCTTCGGATTCCAGATACTTGATGTCGGCACCAAGCGTACTGAGCGCATCGACCAAGTCGCGAATCGGGCGTTCGCCCATGCGTTCTTCGCCACGCAAAATGAACTTGCCCCAACCAAGCGAAAGCGCGGCCGTCAAGGAGCGCATCGCCGTGCCGGCATTCCCAAGATAAAGCTCCACCGGGAAATTGCCCGCGTCAAACGGCTTGCCATGCCCTTCAATAACGGCGTCCGTAAAATCGTCCGAAAATTCGACCTTCACGCCAAGACGTTTTAAAGCCTCGCCCATATAGCGAGTATCGTCGCTACGCAGCAGGTTGTGCAAGCGAGTTGTCCCGTTAGCAATGGCCGAAATCAAAAGCACTCGATTAGTAATGCTTTTGGACCCCGGAACACGGATAGAGCCATTAAAAGAATGATAAGCGTCAAGCTGTTTAAAACTAGGGCGAAATTGAGAGTCGTTCATACAAGAAAAATTATACATTATTATCATACCGTGTTTTTTCGCAGGCGTCCAAAGCGAGTCGAAAATCACACAACCACGTGAGGAATATCATGGAACCGGAAGTCACCACCAAAAATTTTGAAGTACGTTTCTCGGACTGCGACCACCACAGCCGACTCAAACTTTCAAATCTCTTCTTGTTCATGGAAGAAACCGCCATCGCCGATGCCGAACAGAACGGCTTTGGGATATGGAAGATGATGAAGGCTGGCTACACCACGGTCATCACGCGACTGAAGATCCGCCTGTTGCACCACCCGGTCTGGGGCGAAAAGCTCTCCATTTCCACATGGGCTAAAGACATCATCAAGGACAAAGTTTGTCTTAAGGATTATTCCATTCTCGATGCGCAGGGGCATTCCATCGCGCAGGCAACCTCTTCGTGGCTCTTGGTAAACATGAAAACTGGCAAGGCCGAAAATCCAGCCAACTCGCCATACCCCATTCCGCTGATTCCGGGCAAGAACGCACTCCCCGAAATGATGGACATTCTTGATCCGCAAGTGGAGCCAAAGGTTATCGCCCAGGAAACGGCAAAATACAGCGACCTGGACATGAACAAGCATGTGAACCACTGCCGCTATGTAGAATGGGTGATGGACTCACTCGATCCGGATGAACTCAGAACAAGAAGAATCCGTTCGATACAGATAAACTACATTACACAAATTCCGCTCGGTGGGAAAGTGAATGTCGTGAGGTTCAAGAACACGAACCACCACGCCTACTTTTTCGGGATGAACGCCGACGACATGACTCAATGCCATTTCCAGGCAAGAATCGGATTTGCGGACTAAATCAGACGAAAGAACGTCGCTTCGCGACTACAGACGAAAGACGAGAGAAAGCAATTTCCTTACAATAGCACATTCTTCAGCAAGCGTTCTTCGATTTCGAAGGCACATGGTTTGTCTTTGGGCGTAAGGCAAGGGCCTGTGCCGTAGAGGTGACGCATCATTTCGAACAGCGTGTATTCACGGTCGAAGTAGCCAATATCCGGATTTGGGCAAATGGTGACCGGTTCGCGAGTGCGAGCGGGCTGCGAGCCACGAGCGACGGCGACACATTCCGGCTGGTAATGAAGCGATGGACTTTTCTCGCGGATTTCTTCGCGGCCGGCATTCCCGAGGAATCGGCAGATGCATTCACGCGAAAGCGTGACGCGGCGGAGCGCATTGTACTTTTCGTGAATTGTATGGATTCTATCGGTCGCGACGCTCCCTCCAGAATGACAATCATTTTGATCGTCAATTCCGCACGTCATCCTGGAGCCCACTTTTCTTGAGTCTGTCATCCTGGAGCCGGAGGCGATAGGATCCAACGACGAACGACAAAATGCCGCGAGTTCTTCCTTTTCCTGCTCATCAATTTCCGCGAGGCGCCACACAACATACTCGCGGGAAGCTCTGCACACGGGATGGTCAAAACCCGGAATTTTTTGGCAAAGGTAATGTTGGCGACACGGGAATCCGGGTTTCAATTCTGGGTTCCCGGACTTTTCAGATTCTGGTGCGAAATATTCCTGAATTTTCCGCTCACAAATTTTCGCCGCCGTCGATGTTTGCAAATTCACAAACGGGATTCCGAGCGGGGAGGCATGGCTGATGCAAACATCTTCGGACTTTGCGTTCGCGAGCAATCGGCGAGTTTCTTTATCGACGCTTGTCGCTTGGGGTACAAGCAAGAACGGAGTTCCGACACCAACGCCATCAATCCCAAGCGACATGATTTTTTCAATGTCCTCGGGAGCGCAAAGCCCACCCTGCGCGGTAATCCGCGCAGGCGACGGCGGCGGGAGAATTCCTTGAACAGACACATTCGAACCTGCAGACCGCGCAGCAGTTCCACCCGCAGAAAAAATCGCATTTTCAGCAGACTGCGCAAACTTCGCAATCATCGCGCGTGTTGTTTCAAAAAGCTCCTTGCGCTTTTCGACAAATTCTTGAACAACGTCAAGCAACAACTTCTTGGATTCAAAAAACGCATGACCGCCGCAGTTCACGCCCGATTCAATGCGGTATTCGTAAACTTCCAAGCCCTTCTTCGCCAAATAGCGCCCTTGCACTAGTGCCGAGCGATAATCCGAAACTTTCAGAATAATCTTCTTCGTTGGTGCCTTGTCACGAGTTCTATAAAAATCCTTATACTTTGCAATTTCTTCAAAGACGGACAAGTTCACACCAGCACTCAACACAAGCGCGCCCGCCACTTTCGAAGCGGCAAAACCGCGAACCGCATCAAAAGCCGCCTCATCGTGATTGAGGCCAACCATGATGTTCGCCTGGATTTCGCCCGGTTCCATTTTTTCGGTAAGTGCTGCCTCGGCCGCAATGCGGGCAAGCCCCGTCTTTGCAAAGATGCCATCATACTCCACGCGGAGCCGAGAATCTAACGGCAACATCAAAAAATAAAGGTCCTTGTCGCTACCGCCATCAAAACGTTCCGCACAAAGTCTCGTAAACTTGCGTTCTACTTCGTCCGCCACAAAATCTAGATACGAGCGAATGCGCCCAATGCGGGTTGTCTGCGGAGATCCCAAATCAAGGCCCAGGCGTTCCGCATAAGCCATGCGGTATTCTTCGAGGAGGCCATCATCCACAAGCGAAATCACAGACGTAATGCCCAAATGCGCCACGCGAATCGGCGTGTCCGCCGTATAGCAAATGCCCATCACCGGGATGTGAATCTTGTGAACCATAACCCTCAAAAATCTCGCGAATACCCCAAATGCGGTGAAACAATATAAAAAAATAGTCAGAAGGACATTCGTCAAAAAGGAGATTCCCGCTCGGTGGCGGGAATGACAAGCTAATCAACAACTTGCGAATACAGAGGCGAGAGATTCCGCATCGGTGTGCGGAATGACAGCGCTCTGTGGGAATGACACATCCCCCTACGGCACTACCACGCCCATGCTAGGCGAGAGTTCAAAGCGGATGGAGCCCAGCAAATCGGTGCGGGAAAGCTTCAAAGAATCCCCAAGCACCAAGTTCAGTTTACGTACAACAGATGGAGCGGGATGCCCGTAACGATTACCAGCCCCCACACTTACAAATGCGTACTTCGGCGAAACCTGCGACAAGAAACTTAACGTATTGCTCCCCGCCGAACCGTGATGCGCCACCTGCAAAAGGTCAGCCGAAAGCGTCGGATTCATCTCAAGCACATGGCGCTCGCCCACCGAATCCAGGTCGCCCGTCAAAAGCATCTTGCTTGCGCCAAGCTTTCCGAGCAATACCAAGCTCGCACGATTCTCGCCTACGCGCCAATAGCTCGCTGGCCACAGCACTTCAAAATGCGGACATTCTCCGCCAGCAGAGCCATTAGCCCCGCCCCCAAAACTTACATTCTCGCCACGCAATAGCGTATCCACTGGCGTTCCAAGCGCTCTCGCCACCCGCAAAACACTATCGCGAAAGAAACCGCCCGCCGTATCCGGTCCCACGTACAGCCGTCGCACAAAAACGCCCCGCCCAGGGAGTTCCATGAACCCGCCAATGTGGTCCCGATGGTTGTGGCTCAGCACCACCCAATCAAGCGTATCGACCCCGCGCGCCAAAAGCGAATCCACCACACCCACCGAATCAGGCCCGAAATCGTACATCGCATAGCGCCCGCCATATTCGAGGAGCACCGCGAGCCCCTGCCCCACGTCAATCGCCGTAACGCGCATTGATGTTTCGCCCTCCGCCGACCCGCTCACGTACATGCAGCCACCAAGCGCAGCCGCCATAACAATAATCCACAAAAATTTCATAGCCGATCCTTTTTTCGAGGTTTCTCAGCACCCCCTACTTATATAACACGCTTTTTTCGCGATTTTGGCCCGTTCCGCCCTTCAGAAAATTCATTTTTTTTACAAAAACGACGTTTTTTATTATCTTTACTACTAATTGAGGTCTCTATGCAATTACCTAAGTACAAAAAGAAGAAACGCATCAAGCTCAAAGTCTGCCAGGAACCCGGTTGCGGCCGTGAATTCTGGGGTCACCCGATCGCGAAGTACTGCGAACTGCACCGCGACATCAAGCAGCGCCAAAAGCAAAAGAAGGACATCGAGAACATCGAATCCAAGAACATCATCTTCCGCCACAACTACACGGAAGCCATGGACCTGGAATTCAAGTGCTGCCTCGACGGTTGCGACAACACCTTCACCATCCGCATTTTCCCGAAGCAGTACGTGTATCCGCGCTTCTGCATGGAGCACAGGAACGACTTCAAGCGCGCCAATTTCCTCCGAATCATGCAGAAAAAGTAGTCTCCACGCGCTAAAAACAAATTTTTTGGAAAAAAGTTGTTGCCATCCCTTGAAATTTGGGATGGCTTTTTTATATTTGGTCTCGCTACATGGTGGATGTAGCTCAATTGGTTAGAGTCCCAGATTGTGATTCTGGATGTTGCCGGTTCGAGTCCGGTCATCCACCCGAAAAAGGCCTTGCGAAAGCAAGGTCTTTTTTCATTTACCGACATGCGCGCATTCCGTGCCAAAGATGTCATGCCCGCCAGAGCCTGTGCTGCCTGCACTGAGTTTAATCGAAGTGAGCGCAGTCGAAGTAAGCGGGCACCTCCTTTTCTGCACAAATTCTCGAATTAAGTCTTACCCACGAACTTGAGTGCAAGCATCGTGATATCGTCGAACTGCGGGGCGTCGCCCACGAACGCGTCTATTTTCGATTTCACGAACGGGCAAATTTCGGCAGGTTCCATGCCGCAAGCTTCGCGGAGCGTCTGCAAAAGGCGGTCGTCGCCAAAAAGTTCCTCGTTCGCATTGGTCGCTTCGGTCACGCCGTCCGTATAAAGGAATATCGTATCGCCAGGCTCAAGCTTGAGCGTCTGGCGTTTGTACCGAGTCCCCTCCATTGCGGCAAGCACAAGCCCGGGCCTGCTCTTTGCAAATTCGACCGTTCCGTCATCATGGCAAATCACCGGCGGATTATGCCCCGCGCAAGCGAATTCCACTTCACCCGTCCGCAAGTCGAGAATGCCCATCCAGACCGTAACAAACATGTTCAAGTAGTTGCGGAACGCGAGGCGGTCATTCACCACGTTGAACGTATCTTCCACGGAACTCCCAGCAAGCACCACGCTCTTGAGCATCGAGCGCGAAGACATCATCAAAAGAGCCGCCGGAATCCCCTTGCCCGAGACATCGGCAATCAGGAACGCGAGGCGGTTTTCATCCACCTTCACAAAGTCGTAAAAGTCGCCACCCACTTCTTTCGCAGGCAAGATGAACGGATAAAGCTTATGGCGATTGTCCTTCACGCCGTCGTCGTCATCGTTTTTCGCCAGCAAGCCGAGCTGGATTTTACGCGCCATTTCCAGTTCGTTCTGTACACGCTCCACACCTTTTTGCTTTTCGATATTCTCTTTGAGCGAATCGCGCATGTGCCCAAACGCTTCGGCGAACTCCGCAATTTCGTCCTTGCCCTTGACTTGCGGAATTTCGACTTCAAAATCGCCTTGGCCCAATCGCTTCGCCACGCTTGCCAGTTCCTTGAGCGGACGGGAAACGCGGCTCGAAATCACGAGCACAAGCCCGAACATCAAAGCGTACCCCAACAAGCTGAGCATGCCCAAAATCGAAGTCATCTTGCGGCGTTTTTCAAAAAATTCATCAGCGGGCCAAACAATGCCGAACACCCAGCCATCCACCTTCATGTGCGAAAAGTAAATGCAAGCGCTCTCGCCTTTAAATGTTTTTCCAAGCAAAATACCGCTATGGAGTTCACGGACGGCCTTTTCGAAATCAGACAAATTCGCGTCACGACCTTTCGCGAGCGAATAGAGCGTTTCCTTGAAAATCCAGTCGTCACGCGGATGCGCCACAATTTTATTTTCAGCAGACAAAATAAACGCATAACCAGAATTTTCAATCTGGATTGATGCCACTGCATCTCGCAAAAAAGAAAGCAAAATGTCAAGGCAGACAACGCCCTTGAATTTTTTACTGCCATCGGGGAGAGTTTCGTAGAAAGGCATGGCATAAACCGCAACAGGCTTATCGACGTAATTGCTGATAAACGGTTCGCACCAAATTCCCTTGCCTTTCGCCTTGGCTTCGACATACCAGGACATCGACTGGTACCCCGACCCGTTGAGAACTTTTCCATTCAGCCCGTCGCCTGTAATCCGTATAAACTCCTTTCCATTTTCGGGTTCGTAAGCCACGACCAACGCAGATGTTATCGCCACTTTGTCATGAGCGTTCCGGTACGCGGCAGGCAAGAAATCGCCCATGTCCGCTTGAGAAATTTCGCCCTGTTC
This sequence comes from Fibrobacter sp. UBA4297, assembly GCF_002394865.1. Taxonomy (NCBI): domain Bacteria; kingdom Pseudomonadati; phylum Fibrobacterota; class Fibrobacteria; order Fibrobacterales; family Fibrobacteraceae; genus Fibrobacter; species Fibrobacter sp. UBA4297. The sequence continues at coordinate 210,507 of NZ_DGUZ01000023.1, forward strand.
AATTTTATCCACGATGCCCTTTACAATGGAAGCACTACCGTCAAAAATATTGTCAATAAGGGAAACATGCTTTTCGCTGATTTCCTGACCGCGGGCCATAATCAGTTCGGACATGCGTGTATTGACGAGCCGCTGGAGCGTAAGCAGCAGTGTACCAAAGATCACCGTGATACCGAGCAGTATCAAAAGAGTCTGCTTAAACGCAAGGCTGTGAACATTGAACTTCATTTGGAACCCCTCGAATCTACACCACCGAAAAATCTTCTTGTAAACATATATAATTTTTGGGGAAAGTCAACTAGACGCAGTTGAAAAAAGCAAGAAGACCCGCAGCAAAATTGCGGGTCTTTTTCGAGGTGTAAGAATCTTATCGTTTCAACAGCATCACTTTTTCGGTTGCCTTGTCGCCCACTTGCAGCACGCCAACATAGCGGCCTCGAGGCATATTTTCGACGGAACGAGTTTCAAAATGCACACCGGCTACACGATGTCCCAGGTTAAACGTGCGGACGACACGGCCCTGCATATCCACAAGCGAGAACTTCACCGCAGCAGCCGCAGGGATTTCAAAACGCACTGCGATGTCACCGCCTTGGAATACAGCACCGAAGGAAGCATTACGAACAACCGCCATTTCGCTAAAACGAACGTCCGTCCTTCCGCTCAATTTAATCTTTGCTTGTGTAAGAGAGCTCCAGATGGTATCCTGACCAAATAACATCCCGACACGGTAACTTACGACAAACTCACCCACAGCTTTCTCTCCAACCTTTTCGAGAGAATCGAGCAGTTTTTCACTAAGAGACACAAATTTTACCACCGTTGCATAAGATGTATCCATCACGAAAGCATGGTCAAGCAAACTCTCGCGGACATCCTTCACTTGCAATGTTTCACCGAAAGTCATTTCATCGTACACAGCAACAGGAATATTCGGCAATTCACGCAGTAGCGGATAAGTCAAGCCATCCTTGATGTACCAGACAGAATCGAAATCGAACTTGGTAAAGGATTTCTGCTGACGCATTTCCGCAAGTGTAAGCTTGTTCCCTATCACCGTAGAATCGATGCAGTTGTCAGAAGCGTAATAAAATTCATCTGAGGGAGCCGAACCCAGCTTAGGCAAGGCGTTACAAATGCGTGTATTGCCATCAACGATTATCGCGCCTGTCGCATAGCCCCTTACCGTATTGTCATAAGAATTTGTTCCGATAAAACCAACTTGATACGTCCTGCTTTCTGTAAGGATAACATCCCCTGTAGAATAGCAGTCCTCAATCTTGGACTGGTTTACATAAGCAAAGCCAAACCCTCCGAAGACATCGCCCGTAGTGTACGAGCGGCGCAGCACCCCGGCATTGCGCCCAACAAAGCCACCACCGTCAGTCACGTTTCCGGTAGAGAAGCTCATATCTACAGTTCCCGTATTTTCACCAACAAAGCCCCCGATATAAGCATACAGTTTTCCCTTGACACTGCCTGTCGCATAGGAATCTGTTATCTTGACCTTGTTTTCGCCTACAAAACCGCCAACATTGTTCGCCCCAACGACATCAACCGAGGCATGCAAGCCCTTTAAATCAGAGCCATGAGCCATGCCAATCAAGCCACCGACATTAAAGCCCGTACCCGCATCAAGGACGCCCATCGCCGTAGAATTCGTGACCGTCCCGCTATCAATTGCGACAAGGCCTCCCACGCCTTCGACACGAAAATATTCATAATCGTAATTGCCTTTATCATGACTAAACTGATAATAATACGTTTCTGTAGGAGTAATCTCTTTAACATCGACAAACGCGGAATCATCAACAATGCGACCACCGACACTATTCAATGCGACAATGCCACCTAACGGGCCATATCCATTATTCACCTTTATCGCAGCAGACACGCCCTTAATAATCCCCTTATTGACCAAGGAGACTCCACCGATAAATGAAGAACTGTCTTTCCATTCTGCATCCACCTTCACATTAACGATTTCGCCATCATTCATCGCGGCCACGCCTGCAAGGGTCCCTCCCTTAAAAGTCCCCTTGACAGAGCTATTCTCAATGACACCCTTGTTGTCATAGACCAAGCCCGCACCCTCATAAATGTTGTCCAAAACAACTTCCATATTGACATGCTTGACAACACCTTCATTCACACCGACAAGTCCACCAACACGACGAATTCCATTATCCCCGCCTGAGATTTCGTACTTCTTGAAGGACAAACTATCGATAACGGCAGCATTTGTCATGGAATCAATAAATCCAATAGATTCATTGCCCGGATACAAGTAAGCAACAAAGAGGTTATTGATGCTATGACCACCTCCATGGAATTTTCCAGTGAACAACTTCGAAGAATCTTGTTCTATATAACCGCCTAGCGAAACCACTTCGCAGTTGCACGGATTAATAGCATTGATGAAATGCTCAACTTTACCGATAGGCTTGAATCCTGTTCCCTGGCCATTGGTGTGAACATCCTTTCTTGAAGCAGATGCATCAATATCATTGACCAACCGATAAATCGACGACAACCGGTATTTTCCATAACCGATAGACTTCAAGTCCCCATAGGTCTTGATAAGGAAGGGATCGCTCTCGGTGCCGGAACCGGCCATTTTAAGCATTGTCGAATCAACATTCATATTGGGATAGAATTTCTTCATATTTCTCTTCAAGTAAGAATTCTCGCCCATCCACTTCAAATAAGGATATGTGGAATCCGCAATGATATTCCAAGTTTTTTCGAAATCCCAGCCTTTGTAGTTTTCTTTCGAGACCATCTGTTTCGTGTTGCGGAATTCGCCTGCCGCCGTCGTCGCGAAAAGCCAAAGAGTACTGTCAAAATAGACTGACGTATAAGCAGACTTGCTGTCTTCGCCCGCGATGCCGCCCCATTTTGAGATACCATTGACACGACCCGCAGCAAAAGAATTTTTCACCGTCGCGTTATTGGAATAACCAGTCAAGCCTCCGACATTATTTTCACCTAGAACCGTAGCGACAGAATAGCAATCCGATACAGCAGCGCTGTTCAAGCTACCAGCAATACCTCCCACAAAATCTTCACCCGTAACATCTTTCCAGGACGCCCCCTGCGTTATCGAGCCCGAGGTCTTACTACCGACAATACCGCCTACATATTTTTTACCGGATACTTTTGAATTTGCAACAACATTTTCAATAATCGCACCATTATCGACACCGGCGAGAGTTCCTACAAAATTTTTTCCACGAACATCAATTTCGGCATACCCATAACCGAGCGTATAACTTTCGCCAAAATAGGAAGTCGAATCAAAGACAAGGCCCGAAACTTTAGCACCTTTCGCCAACGCACGGAACAGGCCCACAGAATCTTCATCAGGGCGATTGATAATCAGATTAGAAATTATTTTGTCATTACCGATAAGCACACCGCTAAATTCACCAATCGGTTCAAAACCCTTGCAGACGGTGCTATCCGCATTGCAATTTTCTTTTATCGATGGAGCCGCATTTATATTGCCCATAAGTATGTAGTACATGTCAAGCCCATATTCGTATTTGCCAATGTACTTAAGCTCACCGTAATTATAAATTTTATAGGGGTTCGTTGCAGTCCCCGCTCCGGCAAGCACATTGACCGTCCCGTCATCCTTGAGCGTTCCCGGAAGCAGAGGTTCCATCCCCTTGAAATACGGATAAGAAACGCCTTCCTGGATAGTCCATACATTTACAAAGTCATAGCCCTGGAACGTTCCCTGTTTCAGCATCTCCGCGGTTGTCTTGCCATTTCTATCGTAATCAGCAAGAGTGCTATCGAAGAAGCAAGTGTTTGAATCCAAGGAACTGGAAAGCGAAAAGCCGGCAAATCCCCGTCCATCCGAAGCCTTGATCATACTCGCAGAATAGACACGATAGATGCTTGGCGAATAGGAATCGACAAAACCGACAACGCCACCGACACGTTCATATCCCTTAATGACATTGATAGAAAAACCGTTTTCCAACCTAGTAGAAGCATCGCCTATCAAGCCGCCAACATACGTTGTTCCCTTAATGTTTCCAGTAGTGCCAACGACATTAATGCTATCACCTACAGCCACCCCAATCAAGCCGCCAACAGACGACTCACCTTTGACATCGCCATTGAACGACACGACATTATGGATTAAAGACAAGCGTGCTTCGCCAGCCAGGGCGCCCACACACCAAGAGCCGACCACCTTCGTATTTTGCAGAGTCAAGTTTCGGACAGTCGCACCTTCCATATAACCAAACATTCCCGTAAAGTCGCGATTCGGCTCATCAATCGTCAGATTCTTAATAACATGATTTTTACCGTCAAACGAGCCCGTAAAAGCACGTACGCTGTCGCCAATCGGTTCAAATTTCAAACCCGAAGCATCGATATCCTTTGTCAATTCGTAATTAGCTATTAGCGGATAGGCAATGTCATTTCCGATTTTCTGGAGTTCAGCAAAAGTCGAGATTTCAATCTTGTTGGGAACTGCCATATAACTTGAAGTCCCCCAAACCGTATCGCCCTTGTTTACGACACCAATTCGGTAACCGAAATAGAGCGAATCTCTCCTAAGCGTCTTGCTATTCTCAGTAGAATCTATATTATCGCTCCATCTCGCCCAGCCAAGCCATTTACCGACAAGTTCGCCCTCCACATCGAAAAGCGAAGCAATCTTCGGAGTCTCTTGCCATTTCGGGGCTGATGTCGGAACCGCAACCGGAATCGGAGATTTTTTCATAAAAGGATTATTCACCAAGTAGGGGAACGATTTACCTTCATCAATGTTCCAATAGCGAATAAATTTCCCTGTAGGGCTATAGCAATAACCTAAATGCACATAGTAGTCGCAAGTGTCAGTACCGTCAATGACATATTCATCATAACCTAAAGTATCCCAGCCCGCAAACGACGCAAACTTCATCATTTTTGCGGTCGTTAAGCCTGTGCCACCCGCACTCGTATCAAGTCCCGAAATCTCGGTATTCCAGTATGAACCCACAACCGCATCGGATGCACTTCCGACAAGTCCACCAACGTGGCTATTTCCCTGAACGACATTTGCCGCATATGAATATTGAGCCGTTCCGTTACCCACAAGGCCACCCACATATTCATCGCCACGAACCGCACCCATCGCAAAAGAGTTTGCCACCCCGCTACTTCCGCCAATACCGCCAACATAACGTTCGCCTTCGACGGATCCAAGTGCATAAGAAGCGTTTACAAAGCCGCCATTGCCGACAATTCCACCTACTTTATCACCAAAGTAATAAAAACCATAATGCATCAAGTCCATTGTCGAAACACATTCATTGATATCGCCTTTGGAATATCCGACAATACCGCCGACATCATCTACGTCATCCTCCCAAGGAACAATCGTACCACTAGAACGCGACTGATAAACATTACCGGTCAAATATCCGACAATACCACCCACATCCTGATCCAAAATAATGATATTCACATCGGCTTCTGCATGGGCAACATCCATATCTGTTTCACCGACAATGCCGCCAACTCTTTGCGAGCCCTTGATGTCACCTTGGAACGAGACATCTTCGAGAACAGCTTTATCATTGTAGCGTTTCGTACCCTGACCGACAATACCACCCACATAATTTTGCCCTTGGACAAAGCCGTTCGTCACATGCACATTCTTGATAGAGCCCATCTGCTTTGCCGCAACACCCGCCACAAAGTTCGATTCCGACACCCGGCCCGTCACATGGATATGGTCAAAATTCAAATTGGTAACGGAACCTCCCAAGTAAGAGATAAAAGCCACGTCTTTCTCACACGGGAGCCAAATGGTCAAGTTGTTAATGGTATGGTTCTTTCCGTCGATATTACCCCAGAATATAATGCTATCGGCGGCATCCTTGTTTTTTCCGATGGGAATGAATCCATTGCAGCCGTCTTCGTTGCACATCTCGTTTTTCGAAGCCGAAGCATCGATATCCTTCGTCAAGACGTAATCCGAAGAATAGAGATAAGCGCCCTTGCCTATCGCCTTGAGGTCTTCGTAATCCTCAATCTGGAACGGGCTTGCCGCAGAACCGTTGCCTTTCATGGTGCCGTTCGCTGCAAATGACGAAATCGCCAACAGCGATAAAACGATGGTGAATATGTATTGGAATTTCATATGAATCCTCACTCGTCTTTAAAATGTATCCTTGAGGCAACGCACCGAAGCCCCATTGTCTTTAAAAATCTTCTTGAAAGAAACCGTAGCGTTTTCAACAAAATAAGCTGCATAGGCGGAATTTTCAGATTCTTCAGGCAGAGCTGTCGCCGTCCAAATGAATGCTTTCGTTCCTTCGGAATCAAACGAACCGCTGTGATACCTTTCGCCGACGGCAACCGCCGAGAATCCGTAATCATTCGTACCGTTCACACTATCCCAACCTAATATAGAACGGAGAACAGTCCCCGCCTTGGCCGCTCCGCCAGCCACAGCAATCAAGGTATTCCACGATGTCGTATCCGGCAAGCGGTAGCCATCAGGACAAAGCGAATCTTTTGCCACATTCCAAGTGTAAAGACGGCCCATCAGGCTGCACTTTTCGGGATTGTTGTCATAGCACCACATATTCCCTTTCAATTCCGGCATTTTTACGTCGTCAGCATAGTTCAAGTTCTGGGCCATCCAAACTTGTTCGCCGATTTTTACGGTTTTATAAACTTGTCCATCGCGGTTATCGACAATGGAATCGTACTGCACTTGCGGATTTAAAAATGATTCCCGTGTCAAGCTTTCGCCAAAGCTTTCCACATACGTTTCGAACGCAGGAATCTCGCTTGCATAATTCAAGCCTTCGAGGTTTTGGCGAATTTTTTCAATTTGACCGTTTTCTTTTGCGGTGGCTACCCATTCCGCGACTTCCGACTTCGTTTCGTCATCGTCCCACAAACCGTTTTTCGCAATGGCGGAGCTGACTTCGTTTGTACGTTCTTCAAGCTTTGCCACATCGGCATCGGCTTGCATCAGCACGCTCACCGCAAGGAGTGCCGCGTTTCCGTCGCCTTTTTCGAAGATGTTCAAGTCTTCAAATTCATCAACGTTATTCGCAATATCAAACGACGTGAGCACTTCGCGTTCCGCTTGAGCTTTCGCCACCGCAAAGTCCATTTTCTCAACCGTCACAAGGTGCTTTAGGCGTTCGTACTCCAAGTGCGTGAGCAAGTTGACATTCACATTTTTTCTAACGCTAAGGTCGGTCAGAGCCTTGAGCGAGAGCTTATCCGAAGACTCTTTTCCGGTCACTTCGTTGAGGTAATAACCCGTCACTTCGAACAACGCACACGAAGATTTGAGATTGACGCCATCTATAGCAAAGTCGCCCTTGTCGCTTTTTACGTTGCCTGTAAATTTTTCGTCAGTCAGCTCTAACGTCTTGCAATCCACGCCCTGCACGCTCACAACAGAACCCGTCACAAACGGTCCCTTCTGCGAAACGCCCGCCACATCCAAATCCTTGACGGCGTAAATGCCGGCATCGTCCGAAGAACCGCCCGCGACTTCGGAATCCGCACATCCCACAAAAATACTCGAAATCATAGCAAACAAAAGAATCATCAACTTTCGAAAACCGTTGATTTGAACCTTTCCAGTACAACCCGCCAAACCATTAACGTCGCATTTCATTTTCACCAACTCCACTTACTTTATTTTCTTCACATTTGTCAAGCCGTTCACTTATCGGGAACAGTTGCAAATTCAAGCGATAAACCCTCTGCGTTTTGTCGCTTTCCGTAGCAATCGCAATAACACGGCGACGACATTCCAAAAGTTCCTTCTTAATCCGTTCATAAGAATCCTGCGTCAGCCCCACGACAACTCCCGACATGGAGCGTTCCGCAAGCGGCAAGTCCAAAGCCTTTACGGCAAGCTCACCCATCTGGCGCTGTAAATCTTTCGCGGCAAGCGGCACTGCATCCACGGAACCCATAGAAATAGACTTGTCCGTCTGCACGTAATTCCCTTCTCTGTCTTTTTTCAAGAGATTCGCATCTTCCAAAAAATCAAGCGTTTCGGAGACTTCTGCCGCAGAAATTTTCGGTTTGCACGCACGAGCCATTTCGGCAGGTCTTGCGCCAGGCATATTCGGGGCAAGTTCACGGAGCAACGGATTTTTCCAGGACTTGTAGTAATCGAATTCTTCGCCACCGAGAACACGAACCTTATGCGCCCTCGCCAATGCACAGCGTTTTTCAAAAGCATCCATTTTCGCCTCGTCCCCTTTTGCATGGGCATACGTAACCATCAGAACAAAATACGTCTTCTCGAAACCGGCAAGCCCCATGGCATTTGCGACCGACCCTGCGGCGCTGATGCTCAGATTCTTTTTCCCTTCACAAACATACTTCAAAAAAACTGCCGACGAAAAACCGGCATTTCGTGCAAACTCACGCCAAGTAAAAGCGGAGTCGCGTTTACGTTCATCATAGTAATCCTGAATGAACTTGCGATAATCTGTATATTCAATAATCGCCTTCATGAATACAAATATAGTTTCTCGACAACACTGGAATACAAAAATTGCTGTTTTTCGCTCAATTTTTACGTTTTTAGCCGTTTTTAAGCGATTTTGAAAAATTTTAGAACACAAGATGTGTCCTAAGAACACAAAAAAGCCCCGCCATACCCAGCGAGGCGATGCCACACCCTATTGACTCCCGATTTAAATATTTGTATATTAACAACAGCAACAGGGTGGTAGGTCGCCACCTGAGACAAAAAAGAAAGGCCAACATTTGCCGTTATTTATATGAAAGTATAAATAGCGGCTTTTTTATTTGAGGAAATAATATTCAATCAAGACACAATCGAATCTCGATTCCCCAGAAATCAAATATTCCGCACTTCAATATTTTACAGATAAGATTCTCTCCATGAATTTAGAAGACCCTAGTCCTTGAGGCAACGAACGGATAAAAGGCCGCCCTTACCGCCGTAATCCAGTATCGCATCGGTGTCACTATAGCGCACTTTGCTGTAGCGCAGGGATGTGCAATAAGCGCTGCTGCTATTTTTCTCTGTAGAACTCCAAAAATACGCAAGGCCGCTTTCTAGGCTGTAATCCCCATTGATTTCTCCCATGCCAGCAGGGAGCGCCGAAAATCCGAAAGCATCCGTGCCGTTACCATCTTCATACCATCCAGACGTGGACTTGAGATTGGTGCTAGCAGTCGATAAGCCACCGACTGCGGTGAACAGGGTATTCCACTCTTCATCAGTCGGCAGATGCCATCCCTCGGGGCATACGCCGTGCACAGGATATTTCGGTGAACATGATTCACCAAATCCACATCCCTTTCCGTTATCATTCCATATACCCACACTATCCATAGCTGCCG
>NZ_DGUZ01000023.1:219980-263758 GCF_002394865.1 Fibrobacter sp. UBA4297
AAGCTAATGGAATCTAAATCATCCGTAGATTGCAAATAAGCATAATTCAAATTCTGAGCCATCCAAACCTGGTCGCCGATTTTCACCGTCTTGTAAACTTGTCCGTCACGAGAATCCGTCAACGTTCCGTAATCGCAGTTATCTTCGGTATTCGTTCTGCAAGGCGTCACCACAGCCACCGAACTCGACGAAGCAACACTCGACGAAGATTCCGCAGAGCCGCTGCTAGATTCCGGAACCGTTTCACTACCATTCTTAAGGCAACGGACAGAGAAGCCGTAGCTTTTATTAGTGTAATCCAAATTCACATAGTCGTATTTGGAACTCATAGTCGCCACGTACGCACCAGCACCATCATGCTCCTCAAATTCCGTAGAGCTCAAAAGGTAAGCGTAATACTTCGCATAGGAGTAAGAGCCACCCTTTGTCACATAGCCGGAAGGCAGCACCGAGAAGCCGAATTCATCTGTACCATTACCATCTTGAATCCAATCAGATGTAGATTTAAGCATTTTACCCGCCGTCAGTTGTCCACCTACCGCATTGAACAAAGCATCCCATTCCGCCTTGCTCGGCATATGCCAACCCGAAGGACAAACCCCCTGAATATTCCCCGACGGTAACGAGCAAATTTTTCCATAGCCACATTCACTCTCCGGCTTGCCAACCGCTGTAGCCCACCTATAAAGGCGACCATACTTCGCACAGTATTCAGCAGAATCATTATAGCAGAAACTAGAATCTATTTCGTAATTCAGGTTTTCCGCCATCCACACTTGATTGCCAATTTTTACCGTCTTGTAAACTTGTCCATCACGGGAGTCGATCATTTCGCCGTAATCAATATTCGGGTTTAAGTAAGAGTCAACAGCACTGCTGCTGGATTCCGGGTCAAGCCCGGAATGACGGGACGAACTAGATTGCTTCGCTTCGCTCGCAATGACGGAGGAGCTGCTACTGCTCAGAACGTTTTTGGAGGAAGACGAGTTCAAGGCCACTGAGCCTGCCGAAGTGACCGAACTACTAGACGTTCCTTTATTGCTATCTGCAAACTTTTCGACAACAGTTTCAAACGCAGAAACATCGCCTGAACCGCCCCACTTTTCGATGTTCTTGCCAACATTTGCAAATTCTCCATTCTTGTCGGCAGTAGCGGCCCATTCCGCAATTTCCGTTTTCGTTTTATCGTCATCCCACGAGCCATCTTTCGCAATGTCTGTAGCAACGTCATTCACGCGCTCTACGAGTTTTGCAACTTTCAAATCCGATTGCATCATCACACTCACGGCAAGCAATGCCGCGTTGTCGTTACCCGACTCAAGAATGTTCAAGTCTTCGGACAACGCAAATTCACCTTCTTTCGCTTTCACGCTAAACGCGGCAAGCACTTCTTTTTCGGCCTGCTTTTTCGCTTCTGCAAAAGACATTTTCTCTTCGGTCACAAGATTCATGACACGCTTATATTCCAGTTCTGTAAGCATATTGATGTTCACGTTCTTGCGATCCTTGAGGTCAGTCAACGCATGGAGCGTCACTTCGCTAGCCGACTTTATCCCAGTCAATTCATCGAGGTATTTTCCCGTCACATCGAACAAAGCGCACGTCGCCGAGAGGTTCACGTATTCAACGCCAAAGTCACCCTTGTCGCTCTTGACAACGCCTTCAAAGATTTCATTTGTCAGTTCCATCGTCTTGCAGTCGATTCCTTGCACCGTCACAGCGGACCCCTTGACAAACGGGCCTTTCTGCGTGAGTCCAGCCACGTTCAAATCCGCGATGATTCCCGTGTCTTCCGTAGTACCACCAGCAAAGCCGCCATCTTCATTAGACGACGTGCAAGCCGTTACCCAAAACGAAGCCATCGCAAAAGCGATCGCCTGAGCGAGAAACCCCTTATTCTTTTCGAACACTCTCATTTTCATTTTACCTACCCTCATTCCTAACTTTTTTTATTTGAATTCAAAGCCTTCTCCGCATCTTCGCCAGATTCGACGTGGTTGCCAAGGCGTTCGCTCAGCGGGAACAACTGCAAGTTCAAGCGATAGACCTGTTCCGTCTCGTCGTCTTCGCTGGCAATCGCCACAACGCGGCGGCGAAAATCCGCAATCTCCTTGCGAATGCGTTCGTATGCCTGACGCGTAATTCCCATGGTCACGCCCGACATGTCACGTTCCGAAAGCGGCAAGTCCAAAGCCTTCACCGCGAACTCTCCCATCTGGCGTTGCATATTGCGAGCCGCCACCGGCACCGCATCCACGGGCCCCATCGAAAGCGACTTGTCCGTCTGGCTGTAGTTTCCGTTCTTGTCCTTCTTCAAGAGGCCAGACTTCACCAAAAAATCGAGCGTCTCGGAAACTTCCGCTGCCGAAATCTTTTGTTTGCAAACATGCGCCATTTCGAGCGGTTTCGCCCCCGGCATGTGCGGAGCAAGCTCACGAATCACCGGATTTTTCCACGATTTGAAGTAATCGAATTCCTCGTTCCCCAGCACACGCACCTTGTGCGCCCTCGCCAATGCACAGCGGTCTTCGAACGCGGCACGCTTCGCCTCGTCCCCCTTCGCATGGGCATACGAAACCATCAAAACAAAGTACGTCTGTTCAAACCCGACAAGACCCATCGCAGCAGCGACCGAGCCAGCGGCGTTTACACTCAGATTTTTCTTCCCTTCGCAAACATACTTCAGGTAAACCGCCGACGAGAAGCCCGCCTTTTGTGCAAACGCATGCCAAGAAAACGCCGAGCAGCGCTTACGTTCATCGTAGTAGTCTTGGATGAACTTGCGGTAATCTGTATATTCAACAATCTCCTTCATGATTACAAACATAGATGAATTTAGTTGAAATAGAACATAAAAATGGAATTTTTAGTTAAATTTTACCACTTTTAACAATTTTTAGAAAATTTCAGCAATTTAGAACATGACATACATATTCCTGGAACATGGAGATTCCCGCCTTCGCGGGAATGACAAACGAAAGCCGTGAGAATGTCATTCTGGAGAGGAACGAATGGTGCTATAGAATCCCCCAAAAAAAATCCCCGCGGCATATTGGCCACGGGGAATTTTTCTTTACTTAAAAGTTTTATTTACTCATCGTTTTTGCTTGAACTTGAAGAAGGTCTTACCGGAGCTGTCGAAGGATCCCCCTTGACACAACGGACACTTTGTCCATAATATTTGGAATTCTGATAGGTATAAGTTTGAGTATAAATGTTGTTTATATTAAAATATCGACCTCTATCATCATCCTGTTCGGTGGAACTCCAGTAATAGACATCCGAGCCCACCTTTTCCCAACTCGTTGCAGAAATTCTTCTTCCGGTCGGGAGAGCGGCGAAGCCGTAAAGATCAGTACCGTTATTATTAGGCGTTCCGGCATAGTTCCACCCAGTCAAAGCCTTGAGCGGTTCTCCACATGTACGGTAATCCCCTATAGCCTCACACAGCAAGCTCCATTCACGGAGTGTCGGCAAATGCCAGCCTTCAGGGCAAATCCCCTGCACAGCGCGATCAAGTCCGCACTTTTTGCCATAACCGCAATCCAACGGCTCCTTGGAATCATTCGCCAAAGCAACCGAGTCAATCGCTGCAGCCCAGCTATAATAACGGCCACTCACATTGCAATTCTTTTCATCATCATTGTAGCACCAGTTGCGGCCCTTCAAGCTCGGAGTCTTGACGCTATCGGCATAGTTCAAGTTTTCTGCCATCCACACCTGCGAATAATTTGTATCGGGCACATCAATTTTCACGACCTTGTACACTTGCTTGTCGCGCGGGTCAACCATCGAGTCGTATTTGATGTTCGGACTCAGGCGGGCATCCTTGGGAACATCCCAGCTCCACCCTGAAGGAACTTCAGCTTCACCTTTCAAGCAACGGACCGACATTCCATCGTTCTTATCGTGGACGAGCTGGCGTGCATTATCGTAATCGTAGAACATGTTCACGTACTCCGCACTATCGCTACCGTTCTTTATAGAACTCCAGAAATTTGCGTGATGACCCTCGTAGTTGTAGTATTTGTCTTTGCCGTATCTGATGCCAGCAGGCAACGCCGTGAAGCCAAAATCATCCGTGCCATTGCCGTCATTATTCCAGCCGCTAGTGGACTTCAGTTTCTTGCCCGCAATAGATTGTTTGCCGACCGTAGCGAACAACGTTTCAAATTCATCTATTGTCGGCAGGTGCCAGCCGTCAGGACACGCTCTATTTGCAGCGGCCCATGAGTAAAGTCGACCATACTTTGTACAATATTTTGCGGAGTCATTATAGCAGTAACTGCTGTCAACTTCGAAGTTCAAATTTTCCGCCATCCAAATCTGATCGCCAATTTTCACGGTCTTGTAAATCTGACCATCACGGGAATCCGTCATTGTAGAATCGGCCCCAAACATTTCTATGACCTTTTCAAAATCGGGAACTTCATTTGCGAATCCCCAATTCTCCATATTCTTGCGAATGGAATCCATCACAGCCTTCGCCACGGCATTTGCAATCCAGTCGATAATTGCTTTTTTCGTATCATCATCATTCCACGTGCCGCTTTCCGCAAAGGAGCCATTGAATTTATCCATACGTTCCGTAAGCGTTTTCACATCGGCATCGCCTTGCATCAGCACACTGATGGCAAGGAGCGTCGCATCCGCATCGCTTGTTCCAAAAATATCCAAATCTTCAAATTCGGCCGATTCACCAGCCATCCCGAATGCGGCAAGCACTTCCCTTTCAGCCAAATCCTTCGCCTCGTCGAAACTCTTGCCTTTTTCTGCCACGTAGTACATCACGCGTTCGTATTCCAAGTTCGTAAGCAAGTTGACATTCACATGGGTACGGTCCTTGAGATTCGTCAACGCACGGAGCGTCAATTTATCCGAGACCTTCTTCCCGGTCATTTCGCTACGGTATTCGCCAGTCACTTCAACAACAGCACAAGTCGTAGACAAGTTCACTTTTTCAACAACAAATTCGCCCATGTTGTTTTTGACTTCGCCCTCAAAGACCTCATCCGTGAATTCCATTGTCTTGCAGTCGATCCCCTGCACCGTCACCGCGGAGCCCTTCACGAACGGGCCCTTTTGGGAAACGCCTGCAATATCCAAGTTCTTGATGGCGTAAAGGCCTTCGCTCTGTTCGTCCGTGCCGGCAGTCTTATCACCAGAACAAGCCCAGAAAGACGTCCCAAATACAAGGGCCGCCAAAAGATTCCATTTCATCATTGTTTTAGTGAGCATAATTCTAGTCACTCCCCTTTATTTTTTGATAACACATTCATATTGCCATATTCAATCTTTTCCGTCAACGGGAAAAGTTGCATATTCAAGCGGCAAACTTTTTCAATCTTTTTGTCGGCAGAAACAATCGACACAATGCGCTTGCGACACTCCGCCAATTCTTCCACAACTTTTTTGTAGCTTTCGGCTGTCATGCCCATCGTGATGCCGCTAAAGTGGCGTTCCGAAATAGGCAATTTATCCAAAGCATCAAGCGCAAACTCGCCCATCTGGCGCAACAGCGAATGCACCGCCACGGCCATCACATTCAAATTTCCCGTCGAAAGCGAAGTACTCGTCTGGTGATAATTCCCTTTGATATCGCGAGTCAAAAGTCCCGCCTTGAGCAAGAAACGCAAACTTTCACTCACGTCAGCAGCAGAAATCGCAGGCTTGCACATTTTGGCAATTTCATTTGGTTTTGCCCCCGGCATCGCCACAGCAAGTTCTCGGACAATCGAATGTTTCCACGTCTCGTAATAAGTGTACATCTCGCTGCCGAGAATTTTCACGCGGTTGGCCTCGCCAAGTGCTTGCATTTCTTCAAAACACTTTTTCTTTTCTTGGTCCGTCTTCGCATTTTCGTAGCGTACCATCAAGACAAAATAATCAAATTCAAAACCCTCCAAGCCCATAGCAAGCGCAGTCTTTATTGCACTCTCTTCACGCAAGCGAGTTTTTCCGTCACTGACCAATTTCAAGTACGAGCCCGATGCGAACCCGGCAATCTTCGCAAACTCGCGCCACGTAAACGCAGAACAGCGCTTGCGTTCCTTGTAGTAGTCGAGAATATACTCGCGATAGTTCTTGTATTCCGTAACCGATTTCATGTTATTAAAAATAGAAACACTGGATTAAGTATGCAATAGCAGAGAATATTTTTAGAAAAACAAAAATGGCGTTTTTACGCAAATTTCAACATTTTTTAAATACATTTTAAGATTTTTAAAATCTAAAGAACAAAATTTGAATTCTATAAAACAAAACCCCCTGCTATACAGCCGAGGGCAACGTTATGATTCTATATGTAATTGAACTTGCTTTTAGTAATCTTCAACGCAACGGATGTAATTACTATAACCAGTCCAATAAGGTTGAATATAAGCGGAATCCAAATTCACAGTAAAAACATCGACCAATTCTCCTATAGAGACCGTGACATTATATTTTTCATCTTTGTTCACATGAGTACTCCAAATACTTCCTTCATAACCATACGTTTTCATCGAAAAGCCGAATACATCCGTGATATAAGGCGATATTTTTCCAGTACGATACCCATCGATATCAGTATTATCTAACGCATATAAAGAATATGGCACATTTCCGACCTTCAATAAACTTTCAATTTCATCCATCGTGGGTATATGCCAACCTTTAGGACAGATTCCTTGCACAAAGCCAGTCCATTCGCAAAGAGCCCCACATCCACAATTTTTAGAATTTCGAGCTAATGCCGTAGAATCTATAGCGGCCGACCATATATAACGACGTCCGATATTTTCGCATTCATAACTATCGCAGAAACTAGATGAATCTAAATCATCCGTTTTAGCTAAATAGCGGAATCTCAAATGTTCTGCCATCCACTTATATTTGCCAACATACACAGTTTTATAAATCTCACCATCGCGAGCATCTGTAATAGACCCCACCCTCGCATCATCAGAAAGACTCCTTTCAACCTTATTCCAAGAGCCCTTGCTACAAAGCATCTTCCATTTATAATTCGCACTATCAGCCTGATACATCTTAGTTTCCCCTTCAATTTTTTCAGAGCAATCAAAGCCAACCAAGCGATCCCAATAATCTGTGGCTTTTACATACCCATCCTTACAAGAAAAATACGTTTCTTTATTGGAATAAGAAAATTTAAAAACAATCCCTTCTGTACGATCTTTACATACATCCTTTTCCGCCAACACCTTAATCCAAAAATGATGGAGAATCGGTTCAAATTCAGGCACATCACCCAATTTCCATGATTGAACATTCTTTCTAAAATCAGCATACCGCCCATCGGCTTCAGCATTCATTACCCATTCTGCAACAGCCATGCGAGTTTCTTTATTATCCCACGAGCCATCCGTTTCCATATCCTTCGATATTTCCGACAACAATTCCGTTAAATAAGCTATATCCCGATCGCCTTGCAATAAAATCGATATAGCCAACAAGGCCGCATTACCCTTAGTTTTCCCAAAAACATTTAAATCTTCCGAATTTGCAATACCGGTTGTATCCACAAAAAATGCCGATAGGATTTCTCTCTGAGCCTGTTTTTTCGCCACCTTAAATTTCAATTTATCATGCGTCACTAAATAAAATACACGGTCATATTCCAGATGCGTAAGCAAATTCACATTTGCCGAATTTCGCGATGAAACATCCGTCAAAGCCATAAGAGACAACTTTTTCGTGGTCTTTTCACCACTAACTTCATTACGATAATACCCCGTTGCCTGCAGCAACGCATATTGACTTATAAGGTTTCGAGTGCTAAAAACAAATCGTCCATCATCAGATTTGATCGAGCCCACAAAATTACCATTAGTCTGCCTTAAAGTCCGTCCACTTTCTAGTTCATATAGATTAACAAGGGACCCTTTAATAAATGGGCCTTTATGAGAATAGCCACTCAAAGAATCGAGCGAAACAGGTTTTGAATCATCGGGTTCGCTACTTGATTTCGGAGCATTTACACTTGACGACGATTCTACACCCGAAGAGCTGCTATACGTAAGATTAATCGTTGTCTTTTTATCACCACATTTTACTACAATCTGCAAGGAATCCTTGCTCTGTTCCACCGTGCAATCATCGCCATTTGAACCCGTTTTTCCATTATTTCCATTGCGAGCAACGCCTACAGAATCCCCATTGCAAATGACTTTAACTCCACTTCCATCCGAAAGTTTTTGTGTTGAGCAAGAATACTGAACTTTTGCGCTATTGACTGGAATACGCCATTCATCATCAACACAAACCCTTGTCAGCAAATCTTTCTTGACAAGAATAACATGACCTTCATTTTTTGAGCCACATGGAGGCAATGAAGAGACTTCATCAACCTCTTCCATCCCCTTTTCCGATTGGTTAACAGTCTGAGTCGAAAATTCTTCGCCACAAGAAACTAAGGCCAAGACAATTGACACAAAAACAAATCTAGGAAGATTTCGTGACGCAATATTCATAATACGCCCTCCTATTTTTTATTTTTCACACAACGAACAAAAAAGGGTGATCGTTCTGAAATATAAGTGTGACTATTTAAATCATATTCACTTTCATTAAACCTCATTTGATAATCGACACACGCCGTCCAAAGTTCACTTCCTTCCTGCAATACACCAAAACCATACTTATCTACACCATTTGCATTAAACTTATAATTAACCCATCCAATATCACTCCTTAAAGCATCTAACACCGATATTCCCGGGCTATTTTTCAAAACAAAGTCAATCAACTCCCTTACTTCAGATGTATCCGGCAAATGCCACCCTTCAGGACAAATTCCTTGTACCGGATAAGTAAGAGAGTATCTATTTTCCCATCCTAACCCCGTTCTCACACTATCCATTATTTCACTCCATGTATAAGCACGCCCATACAAGCGACAATCTGCCGAATCCAAACGCGCCCCAGAACTCGTCGCACATTTATACCCTCTTGAAGTACTCGGATACTCATATTTCAGATTTTCTGCCATCCATATTTGATTACCTATAGTAACAACACCATAAGTTTTATTATCTCGCGAATCTGTCATAGTGGCCATTGTCTTTGATGGGCGAGAACCAGTAAAATGCCATTTGAGTCCATCATATGCATTTTCAGTGCATTCGTAATCTCGAATCCAAAACTTATTAGTATACGAACCTTTTTCCCCTAATGCACGATAATTACACACTTTTCCAATAAGAGTATCAGATGCTGTTGCTAGAGAAAAATTCCCCCCTTCATATGAACAATAAAATTTTTTCCCATCATACTTGCCTTTGCTATTTTTTGCGACAAAAAAATTACCAACATCTTCCGAGCCACAATCAATAGGCAACCCATACTCACCATCAAAAAAATCCATCTTCATAGAATGAGAACGTAAAGAATCATACGCATAGTCAGCTATTTCGGCACGCAATTGAGTATCATCCCATTTTCCATCTTTTTCTATATCTGCGGACATTTTACTCAAACGTTCAGAAACTTCCGCTACAGTTAAATCACCCTGCATCAGCATCGAAATCGCGCGTAAAACATTATCATGGACATCCTCAAGAATCAAATCTTCAAAATCTTCAATATCGGTGGTATCATAATGAAAAGCTTTTAAAATTTCTGCACGGGCTTGCCTTTTAGCAGCCTTGAATTTCATCTTATCAACCGTCACCAAATGATAAACACGAGGATATTCCAAATGAGTTAACACATTAACATTCGCTGAATTTCTGTTAGATATATCTGTTATCGCATTCAACGTAATCATATCTCTTGTCCGTTCATTAGTCACTTCATTTAAATAATAACCGGTCGCCTGCATCAAAACATACTGACTGACCAAATTTCTCGAAGTGAACTTAAAATGTCCATCATCAGAATCTATTCGGCTCACAAAATTTCCATTCGTTTGCTTCAACGTTTTTCCATCCTGCAACTCATATAAATACACAACAGAGCCTTTTACAAACGGTCCCTTCTGTGAATACCCAGACAAAGAATCCATTGAAATTGCAATCGCAGAATCTTCGTCCACAACAGCAGAAATCACCCCCGAAGTATCTTCAGGATTTTCTTTTGGAACTGCCAAATCAGCAATCGGCAAATTAACAACCACGCTATCTTTGCCACATATAATCACAGAACGTTTAACATCTTTATCATAACGGATACTACAGCCAGTTCCATTCGCTCCATTTTTCCCAGCAGATCCATTCGAAACAACCGCAACAGAATCACCATTACACATCACTTTATAGCCAGATTTATCGCTCAACAAAGTGGTAAAACACGCGGCCTCTTTCAAATAGTCGGTCGTTGTTAATTTTTGCCATTCACTATTTACACACACACGTAAAGAAGAATCTTTCTTTACAAACACTTCTTGCTTTTCATGCTTAGCATCACAATCAGGAAGTTTTTCATCATCCTGAAAGATTTCTAAAGATGCATACGACACTTGAGTCACATCTGTCACAGTTTCATCATCGCCACAACCAACAAAAGCACAAGTAAAAGCGACCAACAAAAACAGGATATTTTTCTTAAGATTCATAATAGCCCCCACTTAATTTTTTTTGCATCGGACAGCATAGAATTCATCCAAGTTGCAATATGGCAAACTCATGCTCGTCCATTGATTATGGAATATACGGCAACGAATGATTACATCATTTTCATCATCATAATACATGGTCGATGAAAAATAAGTGATACGGTAATCATATTCACCAGGTTCTTCATCATAATGCGTATAGAGTGGTTTAGCAGCAAAGCCATAATCATCCGTTCCATTACCACTTCCAAGCCATCCTTCAGTCGCCTTAAGCCTTGCATCAACCCAATCAGGAACAGAAAGACCGTGAGTACCATACGAACCATTATACCATAAATTATTTATAGCCTCTTCATAAGTTGTTTCGGTCCACACTTCCATCAACTGATCTTCCCATTCCTTGAATGAAGGAATATGCCAACCATCAGGGCAAATCCCCTGAGTCCCCCCCTTTTCAAGACTAATTGAATCCAATATATCTCTTCCACGTATTTCATACTTAAGCAATCCTGGATTATCAGCATTCTCTACAGCAAGGTCTTCGGCCATCCAAATTTGCTTTCCTATAAAAGCAACGTTATAATACAAACCTGTTTTCGGGTCATCCATTTTCACACGCCATATTCCATTTTCACATCCAAGATAAAACTTGTCCAATTCACTCTTGGCATTCAATAGTTGAATAACCTTTCCTTCATTACTAGCAGTACACGCATCAACACCATATTCCACGGACACAAAATTCTTGATAATCGATTCAAATTCAGGAACATCCCCTAAATTCCACCCTTTGACATTGGCACGGATTCTCTGTAAAAACGGAAGAATTTTTACAGCTCCATCCGCAATTTTTATAGTCAAAGACTCATCCAAAATACCATCTTTTTCCAAATCAGCAGAAATTGCCGAAAGTATATCCGTCAGCTCCGCAATAGAACGTGTACTCTGTAACATCACCGATATAGCCAAGAGTGCAGCATTACCCTTATTAGTACCAAACACGCTTAAGTCTTCAGACTCTCCCACTCCTGTTGTATCGATATGGAACGCTTTCAAAATTTCAGACTGGGCTTTATGTTTAGCAGCCTTGACCTTCATTTTTTCTTTCGTCACCAAGTAAAACACACGGTCATATTCCAAATGCGTCAACAAGTTCACATTAGCGCGGCTACGTTTCGATACATCCGTGAGCGCAAACAACGTCAAATCATCCGATGTTGTTCGCCCAGTCACTTCATTCTTGTAATAACCATTCGCTACAAGCAATGCATACTGGCTTACCAAATTACGTGCAGAAATTCTAAAGAATCCATCATTAGAATTGATAACCCCCATAAAATTTCCATTTGTCTGCTTCAACGTGCGACCATCCGTCAACTCATAAAGGCGAACATTACTCCCTTGCACAAAAGGACCTTTTTGAGAAAAGCCACTCATCGAATCAAGCGAAGTCTGCACAGCCTCTTCATCTAATGAAGAAGATGAAACAACAACTTTTGAACTACTACTTACTTTTACGGAGCTACTACTCGATTTTCCAGAATCTTTATCCATATCAAAAATCAAGGAATCGTTTTTACATACGACCTTTACGAAAGTCGTATTTTTTATTTGCGTCGCACTGCACATCTGCGAAGCATTTTGTCCATTTTCACCTTTCTTACCATTTTCACCATTCAACAGAACTCCGACCGAATCCCCGTTGCAGACAATCTTTATGCCACTACTATCCGAAAGTGCCTGTGTTTTGCACGAATAGGAGCCCGCTGTCGATTTGGCTCTAAACCATTCATCGCCAGTGCAAACGAAAGTGGTCGATTCGCTCTTTACCCATGCTTGAGCCCCTTTATTCTCGGAACCACAATCTGGAAGTGCATCCAAATCCGCCACGATTTCCATGCCGGGTTGAGTCACCTGTGTAATATTTTCGGTGGTAATGTCGTCACCGCAAGCGGCGAGAGCAAATACAGGCCATAGCCGAAAAAGACATTTTTTCATAAGAGCTCCCCTTCCAATTTAAAGTAGGCAATCTTTACATTATCACTTCTTTATGCATCGAACCGATGCATAGCTTTCATTTTCTAGCCCAAACACCGCAGTAAAATTGTCACTATCCGCAGTAAGGCTCAGCGTCTGGTGAGAATAAGAAACCTTCGTTGATGAGGTCCACCAATAACCTAGAGAACCGACTTGATCACATTCTTTTTCTTCATCACACTTGCCTCCAGGCAACGCCGTAAATCCGACGTTATCATCGCCATTTTCTCCAGACCAACCTGCAGTTGCCTTGAGATGTTTTCCAGCATCATAATCGCGGAGTTCATTTTTCTTGAGCGAAAACTCTGCAATGGCATTGTATTCATCAGCAGTCGGGAGTCGCCAACCCGATGGGCACGCCACATTTGCAGCATCATAGTCATACAAGAGTCCATATTTTTCGCAATTCGAATTATCGCCGCCGTAACACATGGTATTGCCAGAACTCGGAACATATCGCAAATTTTCCTTAGTCCAGCACTGTTCATTTATTTTAACAGTCTTGTATTTAACATCTCCGCGAGTCACCGTAGAATCGCCACAAGTCCATGTCGAAACACTGCTAGACGAAGCTGTTTCTGAGCTACTCGACTTAATCGTTTCAGATTTCTTGCTAGAACTCGAAGAACTATTCGAGGACTTTTCTGAACTGCTGGACACAGAAGATGTTGACGTCTTTTCTTCCTTGCTAGAACTCGAATTTTTCGTTTCCACTACCGAGCTACTCGAGCTGACAGAAGAACTGGACGATTTAACCTCATCCACACTAGCCTCGTAATTATCGGCACCGGGATCCATCGGATTATCTCTATCGCCGATATCGGCGCAAGAAACCAAAATAAAAAGACAGGAGATTGCCGCAGTCGATAAGCCCACTCGCAATGACATTTTTGATTCATTATAAAAAAGCATGACAAACCTCCCTAGAAAACAAAGAATACAATGGCGCCAGCACCGATCAAGCCACCACCGACTCCATAGAAGATGTTTCGCATAGTCTTTGCAGATTCAACTTTATCCCATTGGTCATCAAAATCTTTCTTGTTATCAAAACTTGCCTTATCGTATTTTTTGCGTTCATCTTTTACAACCGCATTTTCGTAAATACCGACACCCACACTGGCAAGGCCCAAAACCATCATCGCTATAGAAACCGGCTTTGTTACAGCCGAACGCTTTTCCTTCGCCATCGCAGCACGGGCAGCTTCATCAGCAGCCTTCTGCTCCGCAGAAGCAAGCGAATCGGCGCGGAGTTCATCAACCGTAGGTTTCGCATTCCGCAATTTATGTGTTATATTCAATTTATCCGTATTCAGCCATTCAATCACAACAGTTTCGCGGAACTCATCCTCGCCAACTTCAACTTTAGCACAAACAGGAATGCGCCCAACAAAAGGCGTACGACCTACCATCGAACCATTTACAAACACGGGCACCTCGCGAGATTTCCCGTTAAATTCCGTCGCTAAAGAGAAACTCCCCATGGCTGCATCAAGCGAATTGTTCACCGATACCGTTTTACCGCTCATCACGTTCACTTTAAATTTTTGCGGTTCATAACAACGGTGAATAAATTCTACTTCATGAACACCTGGATTCAATTCCCATGTACCGCGTGCATACTTGCGACCGTCCTTCTTGCTTTCGCCATCGATATTGATCAACAGTTCCGCTTCATGCCCCACCTTGTCCGTCAGCACCGGCTGCAAGTCGATTTTTCCGAAAGAGCTTGACAAAATACGCGAAAAGAGTCCATTCGATTTTTGGCGAATTTCCACTTCGAGAGATTCAATGTCGGGAGCCTTGGAACTAAAGCTACCCATGAGTTTATTTCCAGCCGTTTCATAGAGTTCGACCGTAATCGTCAAGTTGTTTGCAAAACGGCCAACATGCCCTTGCGCCACATAGTCAGCAGAAATATTTTTGCCGGTTTCCACAAGGCAACTTCCTTCGCAGTCTTCCACGGCTTTGCCCGGCGGGAGCATCATGCTGATATTTTCGCGAGTCATGATGGTATAGTTCTGTTCTGCAGGGAGAACCTTCACCGCCTCAGAACGCAACACATCGGTAAGATACTGTTTATCTTCGAGCGTGACAACATCCTTCGCGGAGGTAGTTTCAAGAACAGCCACATGTGTCGCAAAAGCGGGAATAACCGACAGCAAGAAAACAATATTTAATTTGTATAAGATATTCATAATTACTCGACCTCGCCCTTGAGAATACTTATGTAATCTTCGCCTTTGGAGCCAATCAAAATCTGCGGATGCATCGATTTATCGACCAAAAGAGTTTTGGGCAAATCCATATTTTCACCTTCTTTCACAAGGCCAAAACCTTGCGTAAGGCGACCAAACGGATCCACCACGGCATTCAATTTTTCTAGCGAGAACGTGGCCAGATACTTAGTCAGCATTTCCTTATCGCGTTCGCCCACATTCACCAAAACCACAGCCGTTTTCGCAGCCTCTAGAGCAGATGCATTCGCAGAAATCATCTTCAAGCCTTCGCGACAATGTAAGCACCAAGACGCATAATACACAAGAGCCACACGATCAGACTTCTGAGCAAGCGCTTTCAAGTGATTACGCGTAAACGGCGCATTATCGTTCTGCAGTTCAAACACCGCAAACCACGGCAACGAATCCTGGATAGCCGTTGGGAGCGGTAACTTCACGGATTTTGCGGTAGGTTCCGCAGCTAACGAAACCGTTACCGAGGACAACACCAGCAAACAAACCATAATCCACGCATTTATAATATTTTTTCCACGTTTCATAGATTACCTCATTATCCAACGGTCAATTTCATATTTCCAGCCTTGAACAAAGTCATTCTTCGATGCATTCTTGACAAGTTTTGCCCTTGCTTCGTCCAAATCAAAACGCCCCGTTCCTTTGAGTGAACCTCCCAAAGTAAAGTACGTTTCGCCATTACACGATTTGCCATTCAGTGCAACCGATTCAGTACATGAAACCCCAAGAGTCCCTTCCTTACAAGTGGGTGATGAAATATCCAAATCAAGCACAAGGCCCTCCTCGCAAGATCCGTTCAAGCTCTGGAGTTTGATATCACCCAAAATCTGTTCCAGCAGAATTTTTCCCTCTTCGGTTTCAAAATCACCATAAGTGTAAACTTTGTATTTACTCTTAAAATTGATATAGTTTTCAGTAGCCTTCGCATAGCTATTATCTATTTCAGCCGAATTTTCATTGAAACCGAGTGATTGCAAAACAAGCAGCAAATCCCTGTACTTCGAATAGGCGACCGTCATTTTTTCGTAGTTATCCTTCTTTCCAAGCGGATGTGTCGTATTCAAAAGAACCGCTACTGCAGCCATCAATTCATCGCGATTTTTATGCAAATCATCTCGATAAGGTTTTGCGGCATCGCTCTTGGACATGCAAGCCACAACGCCCACAACACCATCATGGGCAAACGTTTCGCGCACATGTACATCTTGACGGTTGCGAAGTTCAATGGACACTTGCGACTTACGATCAAACGACGACGAAATCGACTCCTCGCCAGCGGCGGAAACATCCGACTTCACCTGCATAACGCTTGTCGAAACCACCGAACTCTGAATTTGGGTCGCAACCTGCGATACAGCACTATTCAAAGCCTGGTCATAATCACTTGCAAGGCCAGCGCCACGGAGTTCTCCTTCGGAACACGAGACCAAATCCAATTCCTGAGATACGGACATTTTAGGCGTGGAGCGATGAGACTTGGCTTTTTTCTCAGAAGCGCAGCCAGACAACACCGCAACACCTAAAATTGCCACAAGGAGATAAATATAAAGCTTAATAGACATAAATACAGCCTCCCCTCCATCGTCTTTTTAGGACCGCCACCATTAAATAATAAAATCGTAATCATATAATAATATATAACAAAAAAATCGTAATGAGCTAAAATTTCTTTACAATAAGGCCATTTTTCCGCCAAACGTGACCCAACGCAATATTCCAAATTGGAGCGGTTTACATAAAAAAATCCTCGCCGAAGCGAGGGGTTGCTTTTCTGCATAGAATTTCATATATTTATCCATAGATAGGGTGGAAGGGTGTCCACCTGAGATAAAAAAGAAAGCCCAAATGGATGACAGGGTGGTAGAGCGACCACCTGAGATAAAAAAGAAAGCTCATTAGATGAGACCGTTTTTTATATATCATAAAAAACGGTCTTTTTTTTGTTTAAAAAAGGATTCACCATGAGCACAGCAAAAGAACCTCTGATAAGACTGTTATCCACTCTTTTTTACGAACGATATTCCAACAATCCAGAAATTCTATCCAAACAAAACCGCCCCTACTTAGTCCTATTAGTTGAATACAGGGGGCTACGTTTTGCAATTCCATTTAGATCCAATATACAACACACTCATGCGTATAAATTTCAAGGAACGTCCCCCAAGAGACAAACTTCAGGTCTTGATTTCAGCAAAACGGTCCTTATTTTTCACGATGACGAAATTGGCATGCCTGCGCATATTGATTCAAAAGAACATACGGAAATTTTGAAAAGATTCAATTTCATCATTGAAAAATTTCATAAATACATTGACGCCTTCATTGAAGGTTTGAAACAAGAACCGTTACAACCAAAGTATAAGCTATCCTCTTTGACATTCTATAAAGAATTACTTTTATCCAGTAGCATATAAAAAATCCCCGCCGAAGCGAGGACTTTTTAAAGCAGATTCCCGCTTTGGCGGGAACGACATTCTCTTTCGCTTGTCACCCCGGCCACTGTGCCGGGGGCGGCATATGCAATCTTAGCTCAAGCGGCTGATCATATAACCAGCGCAAACTGCCGTACCAATCACGCCAGAGACGTTCGGGCCCATAGCGTGCATGAGGAGGAAGTTCTGCGGGTCATACTTGGCACCTTCAACCTGAGAAACACGGGCTGCCATCGGCACAGCGGAAACGCCTGCGGAACCGATAAGCGGGTTCACCGGGTTCTTCGGAGAGCACTTGTTCATGATCTTTGCGAGGAGCAAACCGCCGAAAGTGGAGAAGCCAAAGGCAACCACACCCATAGCGATGATCATGAGAGTCTGCGGCTTGAGGAAGATGTCAGCAGACATCGTGAGACCCACGGACGTGCCGAGGAAGATCGTCACAATGTTCATGAGTTCGTTCGAAGAAGTCTTCACGAGGCGTTCAACGACACCAGCTTCCTTGAAGATGTTGCCCATCATAAGCATGATGATAAGGGCAGAAGCGTCCGGCACGACGAGCACGCAAACGATCATCACCATCACGGCAAACACGATGCGTTCGGCCTTGGAAACCTGGCGGAGAGCCTTCATGCGAATCTTGCGTTCGGCGTCGTTCGTCATAGCGCGCATGATAGGCGGCTGGATGAGCGGCACGAGAGCCATGTAGGTGTAAGCAGCAACGGCGATGGGGCCGATGAGGTGCTTAGCAAGTTTGTTCGCAGTGAAGATGGACGTCGGACCGTCAGCACCACCGATGATACCGATGGAAGCTGCTTCACCGAGCGTAAAGCCACCGAGAGCGACAGCTGCAAACATGGTCGCAAACACGCCAAACTGTGCGCCACCACCGAGGATGAGCGTACGCGGATTAGCGATAAGCGGTCCAAAGTCCGTCATGGCACCCACGCCCAAGAAGATGATGGGCGGGAAGAGTTCCAGATGGATACCCTGGCTGATGTAGTAGTAGAGACCGCCAGTCGGGCTGAACATACCTTCGATGCTCCAGCCACCGTCGTAGAACGCGACGGACGGGATGTTCACCGCAAGTGCACCGATTGCGATCGGCAAGAGCAGAAGCGGTTCGTATTTTTTGACAATCGCAAGGAACATCAACACGAAGCTCACGATCCACATGATTACCATCGGAACGGTAATCTGCGCGAATCCTGTGCTCGAGGCGAAGTCCGCGACTGAGTTAATAATTCCACTCATTGACTTTTACCTCATTAGGCAATGGTCATCAAGACCTGGCCATCAGTAACAGTGTCGGTTTCCTTGACGGAGATAGAGGTCACCTTGCCTGCGCACGGAGCGACGACCGGGTTTTCCATCTTGAGGGCTTCGATAACAGCCACTTCCTGGTTGGCAGCAACAGTGTCGCCAACGTTAACCTTGAGCTTGAACACAGAGCCAGCGAGCGGGCTCTTGACTTCGGTGCCACCAGCGACGGCCGGAGCCGGAGCAGCAGCAGGAGCAGGTGCCGGAGCGGCAACCGGAGCAGCAGGAGCTGCTGCAACTGCGGAATCAAGAACTTCTACTTCGACGTCGTAGGTCTTGCCTTCGAAACTGATACGGACTGTTTTCTTCATTTTTATTTTTCCTGGCTTAAAAGCCTGTTAAGTTTTAAAAGTTGAACCTTACTTGACGATCGTCCAAGCAGGGGAGTTTATGTTTCTGTAAGCGGTCACGCGGCAAGGCTGACCAAGAGCCTGCGTTGCAGCAGCAGTAGCAATCACGAGGAACTGTTCGTTTGTCAGTCCCGGATGTTCTTCGAGAGCGGCGACGGCGGCAATGCCGAGGAACGCCTGGAGCTGCTTGTTAGTGAATCCCGGATGGATGCTCTTTGCATTCGGATCCCAGTCGCAGTGTGCCGGAGCACGAACCGCAGGAGCCGGAGCGGCAGCAGCGACAGCGGCCGGAGCAGCCTTCTTAGCAGGAGCCGGAGCCTTGACCTTGTCCAAACCGAGTTTCTTCATGATTGCGCTCATGAGAGTGCAAAGAATCAGGAGGCCGACAATAACGGCCATCACGACGATGAGGCCTGTCACCTGGAATTCGGCGAGCTTGCCAAGGGTGAACTTCTGGACTTCACCATGGCACTTGCCACCTTCCATCTTGCCATGGCAGTATTCGCTACCGAGCTTAGCCTTAGCAATCGGGAGCACGGCCGTACCGTTGGCATTTTCAACGGAATCGCGAATATCGCGGGCGCGAACGGACTGTTCGTATGTCTTATAAAGAATGGAATAGCCACCACCGTGAGTTTCCACAATCTGGAAAACAGTAGATTCATCCATCCACTTGAGCTGTTCCTTGATCGGGGCAGCAATGGAGTCCGGCATCAGAGCAATCTGCTCGTCAAAACGGCCAACCTTTGCAGCCTTGGAAGCAGCAGGTTGAGCTACGATTTCAGACGCGAAGGCACCGGAAACCGTTGTCACCGCGGCAAAAAGCATAGCTTTCTTTAGTGTATCATTCATATCGGAATGCGTCCATGTTTAATTAAGTGAACTGTTTGATAAAAATCAACGCGCGAGAATATAGCAATTTTAGTGATTAGTGATTGGTGGTTAGTGGTTAGGATTGCAATAGGAACGTTCTTTTTACTTTCCTGTTTACTGCATACTGTTTACTAACCACTTATAACATTCCTGTTTACTGACCACTGTTTACTAACCACTGGCGAAGCCCGCTACATCGTCATTGTGCCAGAAGAAAGACCCTTCACAGGCTCGTAACGGAGGGTGCCGTCGGTTCCCAGAATAATCGCCACGCCAGCGAGGTAATTAATCCACTGCTTCGTGTCGAAATAGCGGAGGTTCGCCTTGCCGTTCGTGCAGAACGCCGTCAGCGGAACAACCATCATGTCATGCGAAATCCACACGCCCACGCGGTTCACCTTTGCAAAGCGGGGCTTCACAATCTCGGTCATGAATTCTTCGCCACGGGACTGTAACGGATAGTAGGCATCGCTATAGCTTCCTTTATATGCATATTCCGAAGCGACGACCCAGCCACCGCCATTGCTATTCTTGTACGATTCAAACTTGTTTTCGTCCTTCACGAACCAGTCACCATCGAGTTCCGGCAATGTATCATTACCCATACTCGTAATGCCCGCACCCGTCGCCACGTTAATGCAGGTCTCATAGCTACGCGTGTACGTCGAGTTCGCAAAATAGATATTCTCACCCTTGAGCTTTGCGCCCACCGACTGCGACTGCGTTTTTCCATTGCTCGTCAGGTGTCCATTTTTGCCCGTATCATCCGTGCGTTCCGCATGGCGCAAGACAAAGATGACCTTTTCGCCAGGAGCGAGCTTTTTCATAACATCATCAACATCGACAAATTCCTGAATATCATCAGAGGTAGCCGCACGCCAAGATTTTTTGCTCTGCTCGTAAACGTAAAATTTATCCGTATTAATCTTACCGTTCTTGATTTGGCCATCGTAATCGCCTGCGCCAAAGCCAACTGTATCCTTTTCGAGGTCCGTTGCCACGCGCCAAGCCTTGATGGAACCATCGCAAATGAAGCGGATACGCGGGCCTTCGGGCTGTTCATAGTAAGAGACAAAGTACTCGCTCTGGCTATTGCCCACATGCTTCACCATGCCGTTTGTCATCGCATTGCAAGATTCAAAGCCGTGCGTGCTCGTCCAAAAATTGCGCACATGCTTTTCAAAGTTTGGTACATCGCCAAGTTTCCAGCTCTCCATGTTCTTGCGGATTTTTTCAAGGCCGCCCTCGGCATCGAGCATCAGGAGCTTGTCTGCAAGTTTTGCCTTCCCGGCATTGTCGCCCCAGTTGCCATCTCCACGGATATCGTCAGCAATCTGGTCTGCGTATGCAAGAAAATTTCCATTCGGAGCATAGCTCTGCATCATCACGGAAACAGCAAGGAGCGCGGCACTGTAATCGTCTGTACCAAACAAGCTAATATCTTCTGCAGCCTTGTTCGATGTCGTCTGGCCTCCGTGACCAAAGCCCCAGCCACCGTTAAAGCCACCCGTGCTAGCCCCGCCAAGGCTTATCCCAAACGACGAAAGCACATCGTTCAGCGCACGCCCGCTCTGGCTCCCGATCGGCTGGTTATTGCCGGAATCTTCCACAAGCTTCATCACGCGCGGGGCTGCCATGTGCGTAAGCATATTCACGTTGAACGAATCGCGCTTGGACAAGTCCACAACCGCATTGAGCTTTACAAGCGACTTCGACAAGCTCGCCGTAAACTCGTTGGCATAAAATCCGTATGCCTCCACCCTCACATAAGGCGAAACAAGATTTATTTGTTCAAAATTAAACTTGCCATCCGAAGTGAGCACGCAGGCTTTATGCGTCCTCTTGGAATCGGCCAAGCGCTTCAGGCTATCCAGCTCGACTAACGTTACAGAAGTCCCATAGCGGAACGGCCCCTTTTCGGCAACGCCCGAGATATCAACAAGCGAACGGCGAAAATCAGAGGCATCCTCAATTTCGCTTACTTCACTGGAGTCAAATGGAATTATGGAACCGTCGCGACAAGAAACCAGCCCGGTAATTGTCGTATCGCCAAGGGGCACTTCCGGCCCTTCAGGCACTAAAATCTCTACCGTATCCTTACCGCTGCTACCGGAATGATGATACCACGAAGCTCTCGAAGAAGAACTTTCCTTTTCATCTTTAGGCGGGTTTTCTTTTGCAGGATCCTTTTCAGGATTTTCCCTGGAATCAGAACTTTCAATTTCCGAAGACGCCTCGCAATCATCACCCTCGCATGGCAAGGAGCCATAACGGACGGTATCGCAAGACGTCCAAAATAAAAATGATAAAGCTAAAATCCAAACCCGCATAGGTTGAATATTAGTAAAATCTAGTTCGCATACCCAGACTTGAGACCACGAACGGCGACATAACGGCGATTTCCATCCTTATCAATGATAATTGCAACGCCAGCGAGGTAGTTTATCCACTTGCCGCCATCGTATTTCTTGAGTTCAATCTGCAAGTTCGAGCAGTAAGCAACAAGCGGCACCATCAGCTTGTCATGTGAACTCAAGAGCACAAACTTTTCTGTCGGGTACTTCTTGACAAGAACATCTTCGATAAGTTCCACGGAGCGTTCTGCAAGGTCATAATAAGCGGCATCGGCTCCTGTCGAATAGGCCCCCGTATAAGCGTACTTGGAAGTCACCTCCCAGCCACCGCCACATTCGCTCTTGGCCTTTTCAACCGCTTCGTCATTTTTGTTATACCAGTCGTCATTCAACTGCGGGATTGTATCGCGCTTGTCGTAAGCTTGGCCACGGCCCTTCGCAATTGATTCCACTGTCTGGTGCGCACGCAAGAATTCAGAAGCTCCAAGGACAAAATCTTCCTTGAACTTCGTGAGTCGAGCGCCAACTTCCTCGGACTGTTTTTTACCGTTGTCCGTAAGCGTCCCGCCCTTGCTCGTATCGTCGCCACGTTCCGCATGGCGGAGCACAAAAATGACGCGTTCATCGTCCTTGATGCTTTCGTAGACATCCTGAATATCCACAAACTCCCTTGCGTTGGAATTCAAGACAAAATAGCGGTCCTTTTCAACAGCAGTCGCTTCGCGCCATTCCTTCTTCGCACCATCGTAAACAATGAACTCACCCGAGAACGCACCGCGACGGACTTCGCCATCTTCGGCAGGCGTTGTATCGCCTATGAAATCCTTCAAGCTATCCGGGATTGACACCCAGCCATTCTTTTCATCACAGACAAAGCGTTCCTTAGATTTCGACACATCGTTGTAGTCAGCGGCATAGAAGGCGCTAGCCTTATTTTTAACAAAGAAAATATTTCCGACAGCCTCAGCATCGCATTCCGGGAATCCCAATTCGTTTAAATAAAAATTTCTCAAATACCATTCAAAAGCGGGAATCTCGGCATTGCGTTTTTCTAAAGACTTACGGAGTACCAGATAACCATTCTTTACATCACTTGTCAACGCCCAATCCGCCAGCGCCACACGAGTCAAGGAGTCATCCCATTTACCATCTTCGGCGACATCACTTGCTATTGCCCTAAAGGACTTTGAAAGATCACCATTTGCACTAGCCTGCATCAAGATTGAAAACGCAAAAAGCGCCGCCCCCGATTCACTAGCGTCAGAAATATGGATACTCTCGGTCAAGTCGTAATCCACAAAATCCAAATGAAACATCTTCCAGACATTTTCTGCAGCTTCCCTCTTTGCAGATTCAAACGAACGCCCGTCCCCGTTGCTCAAAAGATTCAGGGTACGCCTCGCCTCGATTGTCGTAAGCATGTTCAGGTTAAACGTCTCTCCCGAAGTCGCATCTACCAATGCAGACAAAGTCAACGATGCAGTTCTTCCATCAACAACATTGTTTATTTTCCCTTCCGTAGTAATCAAGACATAAGGTTGAGGCAACTGAATTTTCTTTATTTCGTAAGATCCATCGTTATCGATTTCGCCAGAAAAAACAGTTTTCGTTTCTTTATAGTGATCTGCAGAATCCAGCTGAATCATCTTGATCGACTGCTTTAGGCCAAGACCATCCAATGATATCTTTCCCGAAACAGTCCCGTCAACGAGTACATAAACAACATCCAGGCCTTCTTCTTGCGAATCAACTTCCTTCTGGACGGTCGACGGATCTTGAATCTTTATGGCACTAGACGAAGAAGAACTCTTTTTGAAAACAGAGCTTGAGGATTTGTCAACAACTTCAGAACTGGACGACGAATACTCGTCCTTAAGTTCATTCAATTCGCTCACAGGATCGTCACCACAGGCGACAAAAAGCGATGCTAATAGCAAAACCAGAGAAACCCGGGTTCTAGTTTCTCTTAACCTAACACCTTTCTTAAAAAAAATCCCCATAAAAAAGGACCCCTTACCTTCAAGTTTTGGCCTAACCAAAACACCCCGTAATAAAAATATAATTATTGCACAAATTAAGCAACAGGAAATACAAAATAAAGCACCTTAAACAAGGTGCTTTTTAAACAATCTGTACCGACTGTTCAAACAGGAATCGGCAAAACTTTTACAACATCTTACCAGTTTCAAGGAAGCGGGTATGCATCTCGAATGCGCGGGAAAGTGCAAGTGGCACATGGACGCCCTTCGCATGCTTAAGACCGTACTCCAGAACATCCGTGAGTGCATCGCGATAATCCGGATGGGCGCAGTTCTTGATAATCAGGCGGGCACGTTCTTCAACAGGCAAGCCACGAAGGTCAGCAAGCCCCTGTTCCGTCACAAAAATCTGCGTGTCGTGATCGGTATGGTCCACATGGCTCACGTAAGGCACAATGCTCGAAATCGCACCGCCCTTCGCCACAGACGGCGTGAGGAAAAACCCGAGAGCGCAATTTCGTGCAAAATCAGCCGAACCGCCAATGCCGTTCATCATCGCAGAACCGCACACAAGCGAGCTGTTTACATTACCAAAGATATCCGCTTCCAGAGCCGTGTTCATAGAAATCACGCCCAAGCGACGAATCACATCCGGGCTGTTGCTCACCTCTTGCTGGCGGATAATGAAATGCTTTTTCCATTCTGCGCTATTTTCAACAAATTCTTTCTGTGCCGCCTGCGAAAGCGTCAAAGCCGTTCCAGAAGCAATACCGAGCTTGCCCTTTTTCAAAAGCGGGAGCACCGCTTCCTGAATCACTTCGGTGTAAAGGTCAATTTGTCCCAAGCGGTCATCATCAGCCATAGCGCAAAGCACGGCATTTGCAACCTTGCCTACACCACTCTGGTATGCAAGTCCCTTCGGGAGCCTGCCATGCGATTCTTCGAATCGGATAAAGTCCAAGATGCGTTCGCCAATATTCTTCGAAACTTCATCAGGTTCTACAAACGGAGTCACTTCGTCATACGCTTCGTTTTCGACAATCGCAATAACCTTGTTCGGGTCAATCCGAACAAATTCACCACCCACGCGGTCACCGGCACTGTAAATTGCAAGCGGCTTTGCATGCGGCGGGAGCTCCGGGAGGGCGTTATCGTGCATGCCAATACAACTATCACCCAAGCGTGTATTCAGTTCCAAAATAATCTTCGGCGCCATTTCCAAATAGCAAACGGAATTACCGCCCGATGTCGAAAGGCAAACGCGGCCATCCGGCAAAATTGCAGAAACTTCAATAATCGCAACCGTCGGCGCGGGGACAGCACCCGTACGCACAAGGTAACCCATCTTGCCCAGGTGAGCGTCAATGTAACGGATACTGCCGTCATTAATCGCCTTGCGCAAACTCGGATTGGACTGGTATGGCATGCGGAGCGACAATGCCTTTGCACGGGCTAGAGCCCCATCACAACTATCGCCCGTCGAGGCGCCTGCAAACAACGTTACCTTAAATTCCTGACCCGCTTCGTGCAATTTTTCAGCACGCGCAGCAATCGCCAAGGGAACCGCTTTGGGGTATCCTGCTAAAGTAAATCCGGAAACCCCGAGAACATCGCCATTACGAATCATATCTGCAGCGCTGGCAGCACTGCATTTCTTAGTTGTAATCCAGGTCATGGCGCAAAAATAGTATTTTTACCGCCGTGAAACATTTTATCAAATACAACGCTATCGGTGTAATGAACACCGCCATTACATTCTTTACAGTCTGGCTTTTGCACGAAGTCTTAGATTGGGACGTGGTTCTTTCAAACTTTTTGGGATTTGTCGCCGGTGGGCTCAATAGCTACATCATGAACCGCATTTGGAATTTCAAGAGTACAAACAAGAAACGCGCCGAAGTCATAAGATTCATCGTCGTATTCCTCTGCTCGTATCTCGTGAACTTGGCGGTCCTCAAAGGGAGCATCTACGTGCTCGAAAACGCGACTTGGTGCGCAAGCTTCACGGAATTCATCTCCCACTTCATGAAGCCAACAACATTTGCAAGCTTTGTTGCAAACGTCGTCTACGTGCTCGTAAGCTTTACGCTCTATAAGAAATGGGTGTTTAAGACAAATGCGTAGGCCGAGAGTCGCGGCCAAGTTTACTTGGACATGACCGAGGCCAGCATTTGGTACTTAAGCGAAGCGAAAGTGCCAGTAGGCTAACGCCTAAATACCTTTTTAAAATGAAAAAAGTACGTCATGCGGGCGGGGCCCCAGCTCGGAGTTGACGCCTACGGCGTCAGCGGCTTCACTCGGTTATGCCGGTCTGCAAGCAGCCCGTCGCAACACTCGTTTTGCACGCTACTGCGAAGGAATAGCCTTGGCCGACGCTTTATTCTCTCGCTGCCATACGACAACAATATCATTAATTAAAACACCCCACATTTACTTATAAAGATCTCTATTTAGAAAGGCGCACGGGTTATCCGTGCGCCTTTTTGCACTGTTCATGTAATTGCGTGGCGCATTCGCAACATTGAGCAGCACGTTCGCAACATCGTGCATATACAAAAAGGGCGCCCTTGCGGACGCCCCTTTCTAGTTCTCAATCAGATTCGAAGATTACTTTTCGAACGGAACGAGTTCAACACGGCGGTTGAGCTTGCGGCCCTTCTTCGTCTTGTTATCTGCGATCGGCTTGTCAGAACCATAACCGACTGCGCGGAGACGTTCGCTGTCAATGCCCTTCTTGACGAGGTACTTAACAACAGCCTGTGCACGCTTTTCGGACATGATCTTGTTCTTTTCTTCAGAACCAGTGTCATCCGTGTGACCCTGGACTTCGAGGTTGACAGCCGGGAGCTTCTTCAAGAGCTTAGCAATGTTGTTCAAGGTCTTGTTGCTGCTTGCAGTGAGCTTAGCAGAGCCGGACTTGAACTGGATACCCTTCTTGAGCTTGTCGAGGTCCTGGTTCTTGTTCGGGCAACCGTTCTTGTCAACAGCTACGCCAACGAGGGTGTTCGGGCACTTGTCGAGGTGATCGGCAACGCCATCCTTGTCAGAGTCAACCGGGCAACCAACTTCGTCAACAGAGACGCCAGCCGGAGTATTCGGGCACTTGTCGAGAGCGTCAACGATGCCGTCCTTGTCGCCATCCGGGCTGCAACCATCAGCGTTAACCGGGAGACCAGCAGCCGTGTTCGGGCACTTGTCGAGGTAGTCAGCAACGCCATCGTTGTCAGAGTCAACCGGGCAGCCCTTGCCGTCAACAGCAATGCCAGACTGAGTATTCGGGCACTGGTCGAGGTAGTCAGCAACGCCATCCTTATCAGAGTCAATCGGGCAGCCGTTAGCATCGATAGAAGCGCCAGCCGGAGTGCTCGGGCACTTGTCGAGGTAGTCAGCTACGCCATCCTTATCAGAGTCAACCGGGCAGCCAGCAGCGTCAACAACAACGCCAGCCGGAGTTTCAGCGCACTGGTCGAGGCCATCAGCAACACCGTCATTGTCGGAGTCAACCGGGCAGCCAGCAGCATCAACAACAGCACCAGCCGGAGTTTCAGCGCACTGGTCGAGACCGTCGAAGACACCGTCGTTGTCGCCGTCAACCGGGCAACCGTTAGCGTCAACAACAGCACCAGCCGGAGTAGCGGCGCACTGGTCAACATTGTTTGCTACGCCATCGTTATCTTCGTCAGCACCGCGGACGTTACCGAAGCGCCAGGTAAGAGCAGCGGTACCAGCATAACGCGGAGTCGGCGTATAACCGTACTGAACCTTCTTACCGTTCTTGTCATAGTAGTAGAGCTGATACTTGTCAGCGTCCTTCATTTCCTTAGAGTACTTCCAAGTGAAGTTGGAGAGTGCACGGACACCCACATCGAGACCGAGGGCGATGTCGATGTTTGCCGGGAGGTGGAAGCGGAAGCCCGGAGTGATTGTGAACGGATCATAACCCGGTTCACGATCATATTCACCCTTTTCAACGCGGAATTCACCGTTAGCTTCAACGAAGAAGTCCATCCAGTCAGTCGGGAGGACGTTGATGCCACCACCGTAGACCAAGGTGTTAGAACCCTTCGTCACAGTGCCGACGAAACCGACGTTACCGTTGAAACGGAGCGGAGCGCCAACCTTCTGGAGGTCAAGAGTGAGGATCAATTCGCCACCGAATGCCATGTTGCGGAGGCCGTACGGATGGGTTTCACCACCCTTGGCATGCAAGAACCAAGCATGACGCGGACGAACACCGACAGACTTGTCGCCAGTCGGGAAGTAGAACTGAGCTGCGATAGCGGCATTGAAGACACCATCAGTCATTTCATCGAACGGAAGCTTTGCCTTTGCCCAGAGTTCGAGGTCACCACGGCTAGCCTTCCACATGTCGCCTTCGCCATTCTTCGGGGAGTTGGCGTGGTCGTAGTAAAGCGGAAGAGCAAGACCGATGTCCATGAAGTCCGTCACGCCAGCTGCAAAGTTGATATTTGCAGTCACGCTACCGGCATTTTCATAGAATGCACCGCTCTGGTTACCCTTGGAATACTGGCCACCGCGAGTGAGGGACCAGTTGTCATAAGAGACCTGGCCACCGAAACCGGCAGCAAAGCCACCCTGACCGAGAGTCTGGGCTGTTTTCTGGTTGAGACCATCGGCTCCGCCCATCAGGCCAGACTGCGCGAAAGCGAAGCTACCGGCCAAGAGAGACATTGCGACTATTTTTTTCATCTATTCTCCTTGTTATTGGTTAATATTTCTTGTGATAGCCATAGTAGCCATAACTACCATAGCCGTACCCCGCATGACGTTCGCACTTGTTGAAGACAAAAGCCTTCTGCAATGGTGTTTCCGTACTGCGGTCAAAAGTATTCAAGGCATCTTGGATGCTTTCAATGGAATGAGCTGCATGCTTCAAGACACACAACAGATAGTCCGCATGCTTTTCCACAAGCAATGCGTCACTGCACTGGAATACCGGAGGAGTATCCAGAACAATCAAATCATACTTATCCCTGAATGCGTCAAGGAAAGCGCTAAATCGAGAACTATTCAAAAGGCTACCTGGGTTAACGACACGTGCACCCGCACCTAGAACGTAGAAATTATCAAAAGTTTTGACAACATACTCATCGCTATAATCTTCCTTTTCAAGCATTTCGCACAGGCCCTTCTGGCTATGCTTGAACAAATGCCCGCGACGGAGGTCCATATCGACAAGAAGAACCTTCTTACCCGCCATGGCAAAAGACGCAGCGAGGTTTGTAGAGACAAATGATTTACCAACACCCTGTACAAGACCGGAAACCATGAGGATTTTCTTGCCTTCGGAGAAAACGGAAAACTCAAGAGCCGTACGGAGAGCGCGAATGCCTTCGGCAAACGGATCGTCCGGTTCGGCAACGACGTAGGGCTTCATCACGTTGTTCTGAGTCTTGCTGCTAAGCATCGGGAGCTTTCCGTAAACGCCAACGCCCGTAGCCTGTTCGACTTCACTGCTGCTGCAGACGCCGTTTGAAAGCATACGACGGACATACACGACAAAGCAACCGAGGAGCAAGAACCCGGTGGTTACACCAGCAAATACAAGTATGCGGTTCGGCTTGCTCGGCTTGAGCGGTACATAAGCCTGGTCTACAATGCGGACGTTGCCGACTTCGCCGGCCTGCACCACACGTAGCTGTTGGATGTTGTTCAAAAGGTTTGTATAAAGTTTGTTATTTACTTCGACTTCTTCTTGCAACGAGAGGACTTCCTGCTGCACGACCGGCAAGCTTGCCGCAGAACGCTGCTGCTTAGCCAATTCACGGCGGAGTCTCGCCTGCTGTTCTTCAATCGTACGGACGGTCGGGTGTTCTACGCGGAACAGGCGCAAGGCTTCTTGCTTTTTCTGTTCAAGTTCAATGAGGCGCTGCTGGAGAGTCACATCCTTTTCAAGGTGCAAACGGGTTTCGCCCGTGAGGTCGATCGTTCCCTTGGAATGGCGGAACGATGTGAGTTTCTGTTCAGCAGAATCGAGTTTGGCCTTGACACCCGGCAGCTGTTCTTCGAGGAATGTCAAGGTTTTCTTTGCTTCGGCACTGCGCATTTCGATATTCTGCTTCAGGTACGTGTTTGCAATCGTGTTCAAAATAGAGGCAACACGGTCAGCGTAACGATATTCGAGAGAAACTCTGATAATTCCGGAATTCTTGCCTTCTTCCGAAATAGTAAGTCCCTTGAGCAACGCATTAGCCGCCAGCTGCGGATGGACAGCGACCAGGAGGAACGTCTGACCAACGGTCGCGGTCAAAGACTTGACGCAGATGACCAAAGTATCACCCGCAAACGGCTTGCGGTAGGTTTCGCCAACGGTACCTGTAAGGACGACCTCGCCCTCCAGTCCGATTACTTCGTATGCACTAGAGTCGGCAGTCACGCGGGCGATAAGTTTACCCTTAGCCTCTACAAACGCACGCGGAATCACCAAAAGTTCCAGGTCCATGCGACCTTCGCGATGCATCAACCGGTCTTGCTTGTTCAACGGATAAGCGGAAAAGCAAAGCTTTTCATCCGCGACGACCTGATCCAAAACGACACGGCTCTTGATGAGTTCCATTTCGGCAGCAGACGGAGTAGAAACGTCAAGCAAGGCTCCCATTTCACCAAGAGCAAGCCCTTGTTTATTCCCTTTAACATTTACTTGAAGAAGGATGTCGCTGCGGTACGAAGCGCGGAGCCACATTGCAGCAAGACAGCCAAAACCGAGACCCAATATCAAGAAGACGAGCAAGACTTTCCACTTGCTTTTTAAATAGATTAAAATCTCAAGAATGTCGATTTCGTCATCGGCAGACGGATTCGAACCATTCTGAGTCATCTTCTCATTCATTAAAAAATCTCCAAGGTCACAGAACCAACCACCTAGTGTGGTCCAAGTCGGAATATAAAATAAAAAAAAAATTAACGTTTATACATTGAAACATAAGATTCATGTAACTTTTTAGCTTTTTTAAGGATTTCACCGTCCCAAAAAGCTCACTAACGTTGTAAATGCAACCAAATCAACGGGTTAAGGCATCTAAAGAAGCAAGAAAAAAGGGCTTTATGCAAACCGTACAACCGATACTTTCCGTTCAAAACTTACGTCGTGACTTCAAGATGGGCGACGAAATTGTACACGCCCTCCGAGGGGTGAGTTTTGATATTTATCCTGGAGAATTCGTAACCATCATGGGCACATCCGGTTCCGGCAAGTCCACCATGCTGAACATTCTAGGATGCATGGACCGACCGACCTCAGGGCACTATATATTAGATGGCCAACACACCGAAACCCTAAAACGCGATGCGCTCGCCCGCATCCGGAGCCAGAAGCTCGGGTTCGTTTTCCAGAGTTACAACCTGCTCAGCCGCACGACCGCGATTGAAAACGTGGAACTCCCCCTGTTATATAATTCCAAAGTTTCTGCAGAAGAGCGCCACCACCGCGCCATTGAGGCTTTAAAGATGGTCGGACTCGAAAGCCGCATGAACCACCTGCCCAACCAGCTCTCGGGCGGTCAGCAGCAACGTGTAGCAATCGCACGCGCCCTCGTAAACGACCCCGTCATCATCCTCGCCGACGAAGCGACCGGCAACCTCGACACCCGCACCAGCTACGAAATCATGATGATATTCCAGGAGCTGCACCGTCAAGGAAAGACCATTGCCTTCGTGACGCACGAGCCGGACATCGCCACATTCAGTGGACGCACCATCACGCTCCGTGACGGGCTCCTGAAAAAAGATATCATCAACGAAAATGTACAGGATGCCAAAGTGGCTTTTGAAATGCTCCCGCCACCAGAAACATTTGAGGAGGATTAACTAGGTGTTAGGTAATAGGTATTAGGTTTTTATAATCGTGCCAAAGGCACCTGACTAACCTAACCCCTACAGCCTAAAACCTATTGCCTACATCTAACTTCTAACCGTCCACTTCCAACTTCCTACTAAAAAATATGAATCCGTTTACCTTAGCCAAGATTGCTCTCCGCGCATTGCTCCGTAACCGCATGCGCACATTCCTCTCCGTACTCGGTATAGTCATCGGCGTTGCAGCCGTCATCACCATGGTCGCCATGGGCGAAGGCTCCAAGAAGTCCATCAAGGAACAGATGACTGCAATGGGAACAAACGCCATCACCATCATGCCAAACCAAAGCCGCCGAGGCGGCGTCCAGACAGAATCGACTGAAACTCTCGAAGAAGAAGACGTCATCGCCATCCGCGAAAACGCAAACTACATCAACGGCGTTTCACCTATGGTCACAGTCGGAGGGCAGGCCATCGTCGGGAACAACAACTCGCCCACCACGCTCTCCGGTGTTTCAGCGGACTACCTCAAGATCCGCAACTACGAAATCGAAGACGGCGTCATGTTCGACGACCAGGCAGACCGCATGGCAAAAGTTTGCGTTATTGGCCAGACCGTCGTCAAAAACCTGTTCCCGGACACCGACCCGATTGGCAAGACCATCCGCTACAAGAGCATTCCGCTGAAAGTCATCGGCACACTCAAAGCTAAAGGTTCCGGCGATTTCGGGCAAGACCAGGACGACGTAATTTTCACTCCGTACCAGACTGTGATGAGGCGATTCTCTGCCACGACGAATATCCGACAGATTTACGCGAACTCCATCGGTGAAGGCTACGCCGCAAAAGCGACCGAAGAAATCATGGGCATCTTGAAAGAACGCCGCAACTGGACAAAACCGACCGACCCGTTCCGCGTATTCACGCAAGAAGAAATGATCCAGATGGTCACAAGCACCTCCGATATGCTCTCGCTTGTGCTGACCGCCATTGCTGGAATTAGTTTGTTTGTTGGCGGCATCGGCATCATGAACATCATGTACGTGTCCGTCACCGAACGCACAAAGGAAATCGGGCTTCGCATGGCTATCGGTGCACGCGGCCGCGACATCCTTTTACAATTTTTGTTCGAATCCGTGATTATCAGTTTGCTCGGTGGCGCGATTGGAATCGCACTTGGCATTGCAGCTTCAGAAACTGTAAAAATCGCAATGAACTGGCCCATGAGCGTCTCGGTCACAAGCGTTGTCGTGAGCTTTGGCGTGTGCTTTGCCACAGGCGTATTCTTCGGCTGGTACCCCGCCCGCAAGGCGAGCCGCCTCGACCCGATTGAAGCGCTGAGATTTGAATAGGTTATATTCTCTGTAAATAAAAAAAACAACACTTTTTTATTTTCTTTCGTCTCTCGTCTTTCGTCTATAAACTATTTTAAAGTCATGAATTTCCTTGAATTTTTACAACCGATGCCGGTCGTGGGCATTCTCCGCGACATTCCTCAGGGCGCCGAAGAAGCGTGCGTGAACGCGTCCGCAAAGTGCGGGCTCAAGGCGATTGAGGTCACGATGAACACAGCAGCCGCAACTGAAATTATCACAAAGCTCAAGTCCTTTGCAAAGCCACTTGGAATCAAGGTCGGTGCAGGTACGGTCCGTCACGGGAGCGATGTCGAAAAAGCAATTGCCGCAGGTGCAGAATTTTTGGTCACGCCGAACACGCGGCACGAAGTCATTCGACTTTCGAATACCGCAGGCATCCCGATTATCCCGGGAGCACTCACGCCAACCGAAGTGCAAAAAGCATACGACCTTGGCGCAACCGCCATCAAGATTTTCCCGGTGAACTGCGTAGGCGGTCCGGAATACATCAAGGCGCTGCGTGGCCCGTTCCGCGACATTCCGTTGATGGCATGCGGTGGCGTGAACGCAGAGAACGCCGCAAGCTACTTGAAGGCAAGCGCGAACTTGCTTTCTTTTGGCGGGAGCATTTTCAATGCAGAACTGATGAAGGCTGGCGACTGGGCAACCATCGAAGCAAGGATGCAGAAACTGCTGGACGCCGTGAAAGCTGCAATTGCATAACTACTCCAGTGAGACAATTTTGAATCATGCGAAAACGCCGCGGTTTTTTCCGCGGCTTTTCTTTTTGCGGCTTTGCCGCCATACTTTAAACTAGTAACTATTAACTACTAACTAGCAACTGCAGCGCAGCTGCATTAGCTGCGTCCAGCGCGCATCTTGCGTTTGCACTCGTACATGGAAGCGTCCGCACTGCGGAGCATCTCGTCCATGTCCTTGTAGTCTTCGGCAGAGCTTGCCGTGCCATACGCAAAGGCAACCGTCTGGTCTACAATCGTGAGCGACTTCACAGCCTCTTGCATTCTCTCGGCACAGACAAATGCGCCCTTCAAATCGGTATCCGGGCAAATAACCATGAACTCGTCACCGCCCATGCGGAAAAGCATATCCGATTCGCGAAGCAGTTTATTGCAAACGTTCACGACAGAACGGAGCAACAAGTCTCCCGCCAAATGTCCATGCTGGTCATTGATTTTCTTGAGGCCGTTCAAGTCAAAATAGACAAGCGAGAAATTCGTGCCATAGCGCTTGCTACGGGCGAACAATTCACGGAGCGAGCAGATGGCATGCCTGCGGTTGTAGGCGCCCGTCAAGTCATCCGTCAGAGAGATTTCGCGCAAGTTGCGAAGCGAACGTGCCAGTCGCAGATGCACACCAATTCTTGCAAGCAAGATATCAGGGGCAGCAGACTTGCAGACAAAATCAGAAGCTCCCGACTGGAATCCTTGCGTAACGCTAGCATCGTTTTCCTGATTCGTGAGGAATATAATCGGCAAGTCGTCTAGCGGGAAATGCTT
The DNA here is from genome assembly GCF_002394865.1 of Fibrobacter sp. UBA4297. Taxonomy (NCBI): domain Bacteria; kingdom Pseudomonadati; phylum Fibrobacterota; class Fibrobacteria; order Fibrobacterales; family Fibrobacteraceae; genus Fibrobacter; species Fibrobacter sp. UBA4297. The sequence goes on from NZ_DGUZ01000023.1 coordinate 254,820, forward strand.
GCGGATATTCAAACAGACATCGTAGCCATTCATGTTCGGCATGTTGACGTCAAGCACCACAAGCTCCACGGGATTGTTGTACAAGTACTCCAGAGCTTCGGCACCGGATTTGCAGCCGATTACTTCATACCCAACTGCCTTCAGAACATCCGAATCTCTTTTTAATTCAACATCATCATCGTCGACGATAAGAATTTTTTCCTCTACCATTTCGTTCTCCTTACCATCCCAACACTCATTCCAACGATTATAAAATAAAATTACTCGAGGAACTCTATCGGCGGTGCGGATTCAACTAGCCCCATTTGAGCCGCCAATTTGAAAAAAAGCGATAACGATTGTTTACGTTCATCCGTAAAATGATAATCGAGCACGCTAAAGTAATCCTCAACGAGAGGGCGCGGCAAATTCACCGGATACTTCGCAAGCCACACATCCAAAGCCAGCGATGGATTCTTGCGGAACTCGCGAATGCCTGATTCCAGTCGCACCATATAATCATCGAGAATAGGGCGCAAGCTAGCCGAGAGCGCATCCTTCGAAATCACCCACGCACCAAACACAAACGGAAGTCCCTGCCATTCCTGCCAAAGCGTCCCCAAGTCATAACTATACGCAAAGCGGTGGCGTTCATTTTCTTCAAGCGCCAAGTCACCTATCAAGAGACACGCATCGTCAGTCGACTCAGCCGCAAGCCCCGGCACATATTCGGGCTTAAGCCCATAGCGATTTTCCAAAAGAATTCGTAATAACGTAACAGACGTCTTGCTTTGCGATGTCATGCGGATGCGTTTGTTCGAAAGCTCCTGGAGTGGATAACGCGAAAACAGCTTGACCGAGCGCACTTCAAAGGAGCACGACGTGCAGAGCACAGGCGACAGCACAAAGGCGCCCGGCTTTTGCGCAAACGTAATCGAAGACGCCGGAGAAAGGTGAATAGAGCCGTCTTTGAGACCTGCACAATGCACACTCGGCGGGCCATCGACAAAGGCCACCTCGGGAAATTCATTTTCGCGCCCGACAGAATTAAAGAAAAACGGCGCACAGACCAAAAAAGGGATTCGACCAACACGGAGAGTCATGTAAAAAAGTTAAATTTTTACATGTGGCGAGATTGTATGCCACATCAAAATAAACCGATTAATTTAAACGTTAATGGCTAAAGAATAATGGCTGTATTTCACGTGAAGAAGACCTCGCTCGGCGAAGACCAGACTAGTCTCGTTTTCAAGGGCAGGATTGTAGAAGGCCCGATTAGCAAGGGTATGACCATCGAAATTCCTGTAACGCAGGAAGCTGTCGTCAAAATGAAAATTTACGACGTCGTCCAGTTCGACAAGCAGAAGGACGAAGACAAGAAGGTGGGCCTGGTTGTAGATTTTTATAACCTTCCCGACGATATGGAAGTCATCATGGACTTGAACATCGCCGACGAAGATTTGAACATCGTAAACGAATAACCTATTCATTCAAACCGGCTGTTTCGGCAGCCAAAGTATGGGACGGCACGCATGAAGAAAGAAAGATTGCGCGGAGTGAATTTGGGCGGATGGTTCAGTCAGGTTGACTGTATCGAAGAAAAGGACCCGGTCGGTTTTCCGGGAGTCGTAGGTCACATCAAGACGTTCCTTGGAACAAGCGATTTCAAGCGCATCCACGATGCGGGGTTCAACCACGTTCGCTTGCCGGTCGACTACTTTAATTTATTTAAAGGCGACGATCTCAAGCCGGACGAAGAAATCTTTGCGCTCCTGGACAAGGCGCTCAAGGACATTCAGGATGCAGACCTGGATGTGATTCTCGATTTGCACAAGTGCCCGGGTCACGACTTCCACCTCGCCAGCAATCACGAACAAGCTTTCTTTGCCGACGCGAACGCCCGCAAGGACACGCGCAAGATTTGGGCATTCATGGCCGAACGCTATAGCTCCATGCCGCGCGTGATGATGGAACTTTTGAATGAACCGGCCGCAAGCGATTCCAAGGTTTGGGATAAAGTCAAGGACGAAATCTTCTGGGAAATCCGCAAGCACGCCCCGAAGAACACTATCGTCGTAGGCGCCAACAAGTGGAACAGCACGAGGGAATTCGAATTCTTGACACCGCTCGATGACGACAATGCCATCTACAGTTTCCATACCTACACGCCGGTGACGTTTACGCACCAGGGCGCCGCTTGGATTGACGATCCGTTCTTCAAGATTGAACGCCCGTGGCCGGGTGATTACGCCGCCCCTGAAGTTGGCGGCACAACGCGTTTGAACGTGGAATTCGGCAAGTGGGACAAGGCCAAGTTGCAGGCAAGCATCCAGAACGCTCTTGATTTCCGCGCCAAGTATGACTTGCCGGTAAGCTGCAACGAGTTCGGTGTTTACGTACAAGTTCCTCGCAAGTATCAGCTTGCCTGGATGCGCGACTTCCTCGACATCCTCCGCGACGCCGACGTGGGTTACAGCTACTGGAACTACAAGAATCTGGACTTCGGTCTCGTTTCGAAGGGCGAATCACTCCACAACGATTTACCGCAGTACAATAACCCCGAACGCCTCGACACAGAACTCATGGAAATGATTGCGAAGGGGTAACGGCGAAGCCGCAGTAAGCAGCCAGCAGAACTCAGAATTTAGACAAGAACGCCTCGGATTAAATCCGGGGCATTTTTTACTATTGAGCAACTAACAAATAGCACATTTGCCACAGTCCCTTGCTAACAGTTGTTGACATAATGAACGGTCAAAATTCCGACCCCTTGCATTTTATTTTTGGCTTATATATTTTTTAGTACGGATCCATTGAGGATGCCATCCGGTCCAGCCGGGCGTTAATATATCAGTTACTTTTATTCTAACAACTAACAAATAGGATACTCATGGCAAGACCCATCAGAGAAACTCCGATTTTGTTCGGCGAGGATGCTCGCCGGTTTATCGCCCGTATGCAGGAGAGGCACCCCGAAACTCCGGAAGCTCGTGCCCAACGTTTACGGGACTACGAATTTTTCCTAAAAGCTTTTGAACGAGGCATGCGAGAAAAGCGTGCCCGCGAAGCCGCTAACGGAGGTAAAGATCCATGGTTCGACAATATATAGATAACGAGTCTATTCGATTTATTCGACTGCAACCATTCAACAAAGTCAAAAGTTTTGACTGCGGAGATGCTGATTTAAACGATTTCATTTTAAATCGCGCAACTCTTTTTGACAAATACATGTTAGCGGTCAGCTACACCTGTGTTGACATCAACGACACCAGCAGGCCTTTAGCCTATTTTAGCTTGGCAAACGACAAAATCGCAACCAGCGACTTTCCTAGCATGACGGAATTCAACAGATTCCGCCGTAAACAAGGATTCCCGAACGAGAAAAGGCTAAAAAGCTACCCCGCCGTGAAGCTCTGCCGCCTAGCCGTTGACATCTGCGCCAAAAAGCAAAAACTCGGTACACAAGTTCTAAACATCATCAAGTCCATGTTCGTCATCAACAACAAGACAGGCTGTCGCTTTATAACGGTTGACGCCTACTTGGCAGCAGTTCCGTTCTACGAAAAGAACGGATTCCGCATGATGAATCTGGAAGACAACGATCCGCATACACGATTGATGTACTTCGACTTGATGGATCTGGTGGCGTAAGGCAATAAACGGGAAAAGACCTACTCGACTCCGAATTCATGGAAATGATTGCGAAGGGGTAGCGGCGGAGCCGCAGTAGACCGTAGGAAGTTACTCTACCGTCATCCTGGAGGGAGCTTCGCGACCGATAGGATCCAGTTAAATCTCGTGATTAATAAACTGCAAGACATAATTACAATAAAGGCGGACGAAAGTCCGCTTTTTTGCTTTCTTTAACAGCTTCAGGAGTTTCACTAGAGCAATTTTCAATACCTTTTCCTGATTCATAAGCCCCATGTACAAGCATTACATTGTATTTCTCTATTGATTCCATGGGTTTGGGAATAGACCATCCCGCAACCGTAAAAAACAGTATAATTAACAACAGCCTTTTCATAAATTTCCATTTTATTTTAATACTTCACAACACTTCCATCAGCATTAACGAACATCAAATCACTAAGCGATTTAACGTATGGATTTCTCATTATTTTGTCATTTGCTATAGAACAAACATAATCCCCCATATGCAACATGCTACCCGCAAACAACGCCGGATAAACCGCATATTTTCGGTTTTCATCAAATTCAATAGAATCGACAACAATATTGCCAACTGACAACAAAACACTCCAATTATTTTTTTTCCTCATAAGACAATACACATCATCACCCCATGCTCTTACATCATCACATTTTTCAATCCACTTTAAGTTAGCGTCTAACCGTTTGAATGTCAGCGTTTTCACAATTGTATCCAAAACGGCATATTGACAACTATCCCCACCAGCTCCAAGCGGTCCTTTTAAAAGGATTTTCCCATTCAGCCACGTTCTCATTTTTTCATGTTTAAATGTTGCATTGCAGCCATCTTTAGAAACAGTCACATTCATGACAACCGGTTTTTGCCCCAATTTCCAAAAGGAAAATGAATTATTTCCATTTCCGCCCCAAACAATTGAATCAGAAAGCTGCCCTACAAGATACGTAAAGCCATTCGTATTTGCATTGTCCAACGAATCAGTCCAACACGGTCCTTCTTCCTGAACACGATAATTATAAACCCGCAATCCTTGATGCCCTATACCAGAAATAGTTCCACCATCATAGACAAAACCATCCTGTTCCTGCGACCAATGCCGCCAATCGCTAACAATCACCAAACTATCGTCAATAAAACCGATAACACCTCCAACAGTTCTAGGAGAAGACCATTCTATCGGTCCCCATTTTCGCTCAAGGTCATCCCCGCACCCCCACATGCTTACGCATGCAAAGGCGACCGCCAAAACAGCGAGCAGTCTTTTCAATCCGAACCTGTTCATTTTATTTTCCATAAGAGATTTTCCTATGTTTAAACATTTTCCAATGTAAATTTATATAAAAAACATTATATGCCATACAGAATAGATTGCTTCCCCTCTACGAGGGTCGCAATGACAAGCAAGGGAATCAAGCAAGAGGCCACTTGTGGACTCGCATTTGATTCCCACCGAGTCATGTGTTTGCACAATGACGTAACCACGTTCTACTAAGCAAATTCTATTGACTATAACATCACTGGATCCTTCCGCCTACGGCGTCAGGATGACGGAGAAACGGCTTCGAGGATGACAGCAGGCTTTACATCTCAATCAAAATTCCTGCTTGCAAGTACCAGTAACCTTCGCCGGAGTGGTTCAAGAACTGGTAACCGGTCGAAACGATAATCGATGTGCGGTCGCCATTCTTGATGTCGAGTCCGCCACCAGCGCGCCAGAACATCTGATCGTCCTTGCCGAACATGTAACCGAAATCGCCTGTAGCGACCGGCAACACAGTACGACCAATCGGGAGGCGAACCCAGAGGCTTCCAGAAACGGGAACGTATCCAACGTTGTCAAGTTCCTCATAGCCAACGCCCACGCCCGCAAAAACCATCTGGTCAATCGGATACCACAGATGGCCATAGAAACTCATGTTGAAGTCACCCATGTGGCTCACGCGATTGCAGATGCCACCTTGAGCATCCAAAGTGAAGGCGTTTGCCGGAACCGCGACGAAAGCCAAAGCGAATATAATAGCTGTCAAAAACTTTTTCATAGGTCTATACGATAATATATAAATTCTTTTACGCTACGAGAAGGAGATTCCCCATCATCCCCGTCAAGCGAGGACAGGCGTCGGGAATGACAACGCCAGGACAACGATTGCGTAGGGAGATTCCCACCTAAAGGTGGCCATGCGCACTATGGAACAAAGTTCCAAGTGCTGTCCGCCCGCTCGGTGGCGGGAATGACAGCATAATACAAGACATCACTGGATCCTTCGACTCCGTTACACTTCGCTCAGGATGACAAGTCGAAGGCAGCAATTATACCCTAAAACCTAATCCCTATTACCTAACCCCTATAAATTACTCGTCACTGCGGGCTTCGCGGGCCCAGCCGCCACTGCGTTCACGCTTAAACGCAAGGAAGAATCCCTTGAGCATCGCGAGGTTCATGAGCAAGAAGTAATAGGCGCTCGGCAAAATTCGCGTCACCGCCACAAGCAACGCAAGCGTCATGCAACCAAAAGAAATTTGATAGAAAAGTCCTTTGCCCAAGAGCAGCGCGTTCGCTACGTACAAAAGAACAATGATATGTGGCGAGAACCAGCGCACAATCTTGTGCGAGAAGAACAAATACGCAAGCAGCGGGCGGAACGGATTCAAAAGCGGCAAGTAAGAGAACAAATAGTTGAAGTTTGCACGGCCAATGCGCACCTTGCGTCTGTATTCACCACTGGATTCCTTCGACGTCTGTTCTGTACCGATAGCGCTATCTACAAACGTACAGAAATAGCCCTTCTGCAAAATTTTCGTCGTCACAAAGAAGTCGTCCATGACGCTCTTCTTGACCGGAAGTTCCGTATAAAGTTCTTTTCGAATCGCATAAAGGGCGCCGTTGCCTCCGATCAAGCGGTCAAGCACGCCTTCGAACTTCTTGATTTCACTTTCCAAATCCCAGTAAGAGCTTTCACCTTTACCAAGCATACTTCCGCTCTTGTCCGAAAGAATCAAGTGACCGCAAGCGCAACCAATTTTTTTATCCTTGAACGGGTCGACAAGCTTACGCACAACATTCGGGAAGAACATCGTATTTGCATCGCAGAACAAGAGGATATCGTTCTTTGCGATTTTCTGCAAGCGGTTCAGCATGGCAGCCTTGCCCGCATTCTTCGGCGCCTTGACCAAAGTAATTCCCTGGTCGGCATAGCGGGCGACAATTTCTGCCGTCTTGTCTGCAGAGCCGTCATCGCCAATCAAAACCTCAAGCTTTTCCTTGGGGTAGTCAATTTCAAGAATATTGTGGATCTTGCGTTCAATCACCGCTTCTTCGTTATATGCCGAAATCAGGATAGACACCGTCGGAAGTTCGGAGGCGCCATCCACCGGCTTCTTTTTGCGCTTGAAGATTTCGCTCACAAACGGGAGCGTCATCGGGAACAGCAAATAGCAATGGACAATCAAGAACAAAAGAACCCAGAATGCAATCTGAGCATAAAAGAGAACGTCTTCACTCATTTCGAAATCCACTCCTTCTCTTTATCGAGAATCTGTAAAAGCAAATACTTCATTTCTTCGGCGGTAAAGGAATCCTTGACCGTCATAATCGAGAGTCCATTCGGGGCGATTAGAACAAATGCAGGCAACACGCTCAGGTTCCAAACGTCAAAATAGCAACGCTGCACCGTTTTGCGTTTGCCATCACACGTAATTGTGTCCTGCGAATCCACATCGAGTTTCACCGGGTAGAACCGTGTATTCAAAAGCGATGCGACAGTCGGGTCTGAATAAGTGTTAGCATCCATGATGCGGCAAGGCACGCACCAGTCCGCATAAAGGTCCACAAAGATAAGCTTGTTCGAATCTTTAGCCTTTTTCAAAGCCTCGGTGTAATCCATCCAACGCACAAGATTCGGCTTTGATGGAGGAGCTGCAAAAGCAGAGAGCACAAGGCCAAGGACCAAAACCACCCACATACACGCCTTCATCATTTACGTCCCTTCTTTTGCACCGGCACCACTTTGGGGATGCCCAACAATGAATCAATTCGTTCTGAAACCGCCAACTGGAACGGCATCCAGCGCTTTTCGTCTTCGAGAAGTTTATCAGTAGCCTTGAGGAATTCTTCGCGGGTATAGCCGTACTTTTTCAGCACTTCGCGACGCACAAGGCGCCCCATGGGAGAATCACCACCGTAAAGCTGTTCGACAACGCGCATTTCTACAAAGGCAGCCACAAAACGCTTATCCGCACCCGAAGCTGAGTCCGAACAAGCGCATAACAAGAATGCCACTGCACATAGAAACGCAAGTATTGCACGAAGCTTCGAGAGCAATAGACTACTCCCTATTTTCCAGAGCGTTTTCAAAAAGACCGTCAACGTAGTCGCGCTTGTTGAATTCCACGAGCTGGTCGATGCGTTCGCCCATGCCAACCCAGCGGATCGGGATTTGCAACGAACTCGCAATCGAGAGCACGGAGCCACCACGCGCGGTTCCATCGAGCTTTGTCACCACAAGTCCCGTCAAGGGGAAACTCTGGTTGAAAATCTTCGTCTGGTTGATGGTGTTCTGTCCGGTGTTGCCGTCAATCACGAGCCACATGTCGTGCGGCATATCCGGGCTTACCTTCTTGATGACACGGACAATCTTCTTGAGTTCTTCCATCAAGTAGTCTTTGTTGTGCAAACGGCCTGCGGTATCAATCAAGACAACATCGCAACCGCGGGCGACCGCAGCATTGCAGGCATCGTATGCCACTGCGGCCGGGTCGGAACCTTCCTGATGCTTCACGAATTCGGCACCCGAACGTTCGGCCCATGTTTCAAGTTGGTCAATTGCTGCCGCACGGAACGTATCGCAAGCGGCAATCATCACCTTTTTGCCTTCGTTCTTGAGGCGGGCGGCGAGTTTTCCAATCGTAGTCGTCTTGCCGGCACCGTTCACGCCAATCACGAGCACCACATGCGGCTTGCCCTTGAGTTCAAACGGCGGCGGGTCCTTGAGCAAGCGTTCCGCTTCGTTACGCATGATGTCGAGCACTTGCTCTGTCGTAAGCGACTTGCCGAGCGCGTTTTCGCGGAGCGCATCCGTCAAAAGGAATGCCGCTTCGACACCCACATCAGCCTTGATGAGATGCTCTTCGAGTTCTTCGAGCGTCTCGTCCGTAATTTTTCCAGCGCCGACAATACCCTTCAATTCGCCAAGCAAGGCGTCGCGGGTCTTTGCAAGGCCACTCTTAATTGCAGAAAATAAACCCATTAGATAATACTCTCGACTTTATCCACGAGACCGTAAGCCTT
>NZ_DGUZ01000024.1:0-86552 GCF_002394865.1 Fibrobacter sp. UBA4297
CGCGGTTTCGGTTGGGACTGCCACGGCCTTCCGATTGAATCTCTCGTGCAGAACGAACTCGGTCTCGCGGGCGTTGCCGAAATTCAGAAGCTCGGTGTCGATAAGTTCAACGAAACCTGCCGCGGCAAGGTGCTCAAGTACACCAGCGAATGGAAGAAGACGGTGCGCCGCATGGGCCGCTGGGTGGACTTCGACAAGGGCTACAAGACCATGGACAAGAACTTCATGGAATCTGTGTGGTGGGTGTTCAAGCAGTGCTTCGACAAGGGCCTCATCTACCAGGGCTACCGCATCCAGCCGTACAGCCCGGCGCTTGCCACTCCGCTTTCGAACTTCGAAACGAACCAGGGCTATAAGGACCGTCAGGACCCGTCTCTCACGCTCATCTTCCCGCTCAACACGGACGAAGCCAAGTTCAAGGACACGAGCATCCTCGTGTGGACGACGACCCCGTGGACACTTTATTCCAACTTCTGCATTGTTGTTGGCCCGGATATGGACTACAACCTTGTGGAACAGGATGGCAAGAAGTACTGGATTGCCGCAAGCCGTACCGCTGCCTACTTCAAGAACACGAACATCGTGGATACCTGCAAGGGTTCCGAACTCGTGGGCAAGGACTACGAGCCGCTTTCCCGCATTTCCGATGCGTTCGTGACGCCGGACCAGCTGTCCCGCCACTACAAGATTTACCCCGCCGACTACGTGAGTACCGAAGACGGTACTGGCGCCGTGCATACCGCTCCTTCCTTTGGTGAAGAAGACTTCCAGAAGGGCGCTGAACTCGACCTCGGCCTTTTCGACCCGCTCGATACCGAAGGCAAGTTCACCGACAAGGTCCCGATGTGGAAGGGCCTCGGCGCAAAAGAAGCCGACAAGGAAATTATCCGCTATTTCAAGGAACAGGGCCGCGTGTTCAAGCAGGACGTGATTGTCCACAGCTACCCGCACTGCTGGCGTACCGGCGTTCCTCTGATTTACCGTGCCCTCAAGACGTGGTTCCTGAAGATTGATGCGCCTGTCACGAGCAAGGACGGCGTGACCAAGACTTTGAAGGAATGGATGGTCGAAAACAACCAGACCGTGAACTGGGTGCCGGACCACATCAAAAACGGACGCTTCGGCAAGTGGCTCGAAGGCGCCCGCGACTGGAACCTTTCCCGTAACCGCTTCTGGGGTACGCCGATTCCGGTGTGGCTCAGCGACGACGGCGACATGATTGCCGTGGGTTCCATCGAAGAACTCCAGCAGCTCACCGGCGTGAAGCTCGATGACTTGCACAAGCATTTTGTGGACAAGCTTACCATTGAAAAGAACGGTAAGGTTTACCGCCGTACGCCTGAAGTTTTCGACTGCTGGTTCGAATCCGGTTCTATGCCGTATGCTAGCCGCCATTACCCGTTCGAAAACAAGGAACTCGTGGAACGCAGCTTCCCGGCTGACTTCATCGCCGAAGGCCTTGACCAGACTCGTGGTTGGTTCTACACGCTGACCGTGCTTTCTAACGCTTTGTTCCAGAAGCCGGCTTTCAAGAACGTTATTGTGAACGGTATTATCTTGGCCGAAGACGGTTCCAAGATGAGTAAGTCCAAGCGCAACTACCCGGACCCGAACGACCTTATTGAACGCACGGGTGCCGACGCTATTCGCTTGTTCATGATTAACTCCGCCGCTTTGAAGGCCGAAGACCTGCGCTTCAGCGAAGAAGGCGTGAAGGGCATCGTGAAGCAGGTGATGTTGCCGCTCTGGAACGCCGTTGCATTCTTTGTCTCGAACCACAACGCCGACGCCGCCAAGGGCCAGCTCACGTGGAAACCCGGTCAGGAAGTCAAGAGCGATAACGAACTTGACCGCTGGATGCTTGCAACATTGCAGGATCTCGCTGCCAAGGTTGAAGTGGAAATGAAGGCTTACCGCCTGTACAACGTTGTGCCTGCTGTGATTGCCGCAGTTGATGACCTCACGAACTGGTACGTGCGCCGCAGCCGTCGCCGCTTCTGGAAGTCCGAAAACGATGGCGACAAGAACGCCGCCTACGCCACCATGTACAAGGTGCTGGTGGACTTCTCCAAGATTCTCGCTCCGTTCCTCCCGCTCCTCGCCGAAGAAATCTACCAGATTCTCGTTCGCGAAGTCGATGCCAACGCTCCGGTGAGCGTACACCTCTGCGAATTCCCGAGCGCCGACAAGTCCCTCATGGACGAAAAGCTCGTGGAACGCATCGCCATGGTGCGTGGCATGGTTGAAATGGGCCGCGTGATTCGTGCAACGAACAACGTAAAGAACCGTATGCCGATTGCCAGCATGACGGTGGTCGCTCACGGCACTGAAGAGAAGAACGTTGCTGAAACGATGAAGGACTTGATCCTCGAAGAACTCAACGTTCGCGAAATGAAGTTCTTGGAAGATGAGACGAAACTCGTGAAGCTCTCCGCCAAGCCGAACTTCCTTGCCATCAAGGCGAAGGGCCCGGATTACGCGAAGAACATGAAGGTGATTTCTGCCAAGCTGAATTCGCTGAGCGTTGACGAAATCAAGGCTCTGCAGAATGGCGAAACCATCAAGTTCGACTTCGGCGAAGTCGGTGCAGACTGCCTGATGCTCAACCGCATCGTGGCCGATGGCATGGCCGTGGAAGCCAACCAGCACTTCACCGTGGCTCTGGACCTGAAGATCACGGACGAACTCCGCCGCGCCTGCGTGGCCCGCGAACTTGTGAACCGCATCCAGAACAGAAGAAAGGATCAGAACTTTGCAATCTCTGACCGTATCAGCATTGAACTTTATTCTGAAAGCGAAGTGCTGAAACAGGCTGTAAAGGAAAACGAATCTTACATCAAGGGCGAGACCCAAGCTAACGCTATCGTGTGGAAGGATTCTGCTGCTGGCTTGCAGGAATCTGATGCAGATGGCGAAAAGGTCTTCGTTGAAGCTGTAAGATAACTGTCTCTAAGCCAACGATGCTGACGGGGAAGCGTTCAACTTCACGACTGTAAAGGCGTAATAAGGCTAGAGTCGCGCAATTGGCATCCTGAGCCCCGAAGGGGCGAAGGATCCAGACCCAAAACATTTATCCCCGGAATTCAAATTCCGGGGATATTGCGTTATACGCAAGACGGCTGCGGTTCCGAAATATCGAAACATGAATGTTTCGCTGCTTCGTAACCTTGCACGTTTTTTTGTATATTCATAACACCATGAAGTTTGTTAGGAATCTGATTTTTGCTTTAGCTTTGCTTTTGCCGGGTATTTCGATGGCTGAGGAAGGGTTTAGTCTTTATCCATATCCAATAGACTTTTCGATTGGGGGTGGACCAAGACTATTTTCAACTTCATTGGAATTTGTTTTAGGCTCTTGTGCAACACTCTATGAAACGCCAAAATCCGATTCTTTACAAAATTTTTTTGAGCCAAGACATGCACTAACATGGACTAATCGTATTCGGATGATTTATGATTACGACAATCATCAATATGGATTTCTTTTTCAACCAAGCATACGGTATATGTTCAAATTGATTGCATTCACTGCTGTAGTGGGCCCAGAAGTAGGATGGGAAACAGAAACAGGATTTGAATACGGAATGTCAGCTCGTGTTGGAGGACTTCCAGGATTGTTTTTGGCAAATTATGAAGTTGGCTATTTGATTAATTCCCAAAGGTTTTACTTTACGGTAGTATTTGATATGTTTTCTCTTTTGATGTTGTTAAGCGGGACGTGATTTCTACACAGGAAGCCAAAACACGGAGCATCCTTTTTTATATTCATAACATAATGAAGTTTATTCGTACTCTCGTTCTTCTTTTAGCCTTGCTCTTGCCGGGTTATTCCATGGCAGAAGCGGACTCAGTTTACACGCCCAAGACAAAAGCTACAGATTATATACCGATGCCAATTGGGTTTGAAATTGGTGGCAGAAGGTCTGTGGACGCCAGATGACGCGTTGATATGGATATTGAATGTTGAAGTTGGTTATTTTTTTTCGAAAAAAAAGAACCCATATGTGAGTTTTCTGTTCTCGCTATCCTTCCCGAGGTTTGGAATATTTGACCCGTAATTAAAAGAGTTGTTCTAAGAAAAAAGAGGGAATTTGATATTTTCCCTGGAATGCATTTTATCTATATTAAGATAAATTGATTACGAGTTGATGTGTATTATGAATTTTATTCATGTTTTTTTGTTGGTTCTTGTTTCGTTTACTTCTTTTTTGTGGGCCAAAACTTCGTATTATATTTTGCCGGTGCAATTTGAAGGTGTTCATGAAGATTATGCCAAGACCATATTCCATTTGACAAAAGAATATATCGAAAATGAAGGCGATGAAATTGTCTCCAATAAATCTGATTGCGATTTTTTATTGCAAATAAAGTTAATCTTAAAAGAAAAAGGAGTTGCTGTTGTTTTTGAAAAGATGAACGACAGTGGCGAAATCCTTTGGTCTTATGGTCACATAGCTTATTCGCCTGAGGGGTTTGTTCCTATTGTAAAACGTGTTGTTCGTAAAATGAATGCGTGGGAAAATGAATTTATTTGCGGATTTGGTTTTGGTGCCATGGGCTTGATTTCTTTGAATCGTTTTGTGGATTACAATTATGAACCTTTTATACAGTTTAATGTGGAATCCTTCAAGTTGGCGATGGATTTGGACATTGCTTATTTAGGATCAAAGCCTAAAGGTGTGCGAGGTTCCATGATGGGTATTTCATTTTCTGTAGCGTATATGTTTGGTCATCGTTTTGTAGTTCCCTATTTAGGAGCGGGTATGAATTACGCAATTTTTTCAACGGAAATAGAAAAGGAAGTCGAAAAAATGTATGGCGTAAAGGTCAAAGAGCCCTTTAGCGAAACGGGGCATACTCCGGGTTATTTTTTAGAAATGGGACTTTCGATGAAAATGAAAAATGAAATCCACATTATGCTTGAGTCTCGGTATTTTAGGGAACTTTATAAACAGAAGGATATTCTTGATGGCTCGAAAAGTATTGTTCATGGTTTTTCTGTTATGGTGAAGTTTGGTGTATGAGAAAGATTAGTCTATTGTTTTTGATGTTGTGGTTTGTTGGTTGCTCTTCTTATGTCCGCGTTCGCGTTTCGGATGGGGCTGGGGATTATTCTATTTATAGGAACGGTGAATTGGTGTGTTCGGCAAGCGATGCTTGCACTATTGAAAGTACGGTCGAAAGTGAAATGTATTTAGAAGCGAAAAAAGATAATGTTGTTTATGGTGCCGCTTATGTACATCGCCAAAAGCAAGATATTGACCACAGTCGTGATGATGAACGCGATTGGTTTACGGGGAAAACGAAGAAAGAGGAAAGGGAAGAGCTTGAAGCTGGGAATAGATCGTTAAGTTTCATATTTGCTTTTGTGTTTCCAGTGTTTTTGATTTGTATTGATTTTGGAAAATTCCCTAGCGAGTTTGTGATTCCTGTAGAAACGCCCGATTCTTCCGTTGAAAATTATCCTTGGGATCAGCCGTTAAGCAATGTCTATCGTTAATGGGGCTGAAAAAGTTTTTTTGTTTTTCAATATTTTGAAAACGGACCTAAAATGTTACGGGCTATTCGTGTAATATTTTACGATAAATGTAAAATTGAATGTTTAGCTTTACATATTTTGTAAAGCTTGGTTTTTTGTAAAATACAGAATAATTCCTTAAAATTGCCGTTTTTAGACGAATTTCGCGGTTTTTAACAATTTCTGTAAAATTGGCACGGTCTTTGCATATTGGGGGCGATAAATTAACCGCCTTCAATGGATTGTGCTTATGAATTTTTCAAAATGGACCGGGTTAGGTAACGATTTCGTGCTCCTGGAACCGGGTGAGTCGCTGGATTTTGGCAGCGGATTTGAACAGCGTATCATTAAACTTTGCGACCGCCGTTTCGGCATTGGTGCCGATGGCGTGGTCGCTGTGACACCGTTGGAAAACAATAACGGCGTGGATTTTGAAATGCGCATCTTTAATGCCGATGGTTCCGAGGCGGCGATGTGCGGGAATGCGACGCGCTGTGTCGCGAAGTACATTCAGACTCGCGGTCTTGCAAAAGATGCTGCTACCAAGGTTTTCAATTTGCATACGAAGAGCGGGCTTGTGCGCCCGACGCTTTTGGACGATGGGCGCGTGTGTGTTGACATGGGGCTTCCGAGGACGTTCCTTGGCTCGATTAAGCTTACGGCTGACTGCTATGATTTTACGGCCGAGACGGTCTCTATGGGCAATCCGCATGCGGTCATTTTTGTTGATGATATCGAAAAGATCCAACTTGAAAAATGGGGAAGTATTCTCGAGGTCGATAGGCAGTTCCCTGACCGTTGCAACATTGAATTTGCACAGGTAATTGCTCCCGGCAAGATCCGTATGCGTGTTTGGGAACGCGGCTGCGGTGTGACAATGGCTTGCGGAACTGGTAGCTGTGCAACTCTCGTGGCGGCCCAGCGTACAGGCCGAGTGGGCGTCGAAGCAGATGTTGTTCTTGATGGTGGCGTTTTGCACATCAAGCACGAAGACGGTGGCCCTGTCTTGATGACTGGCCCTGCGGAAGAAGTTTTCAAAGGAGATATCTGCGTTTAGCAATGAGCCGGGCGTTGCGGGCTGGCGATTGAAGCCCGCTAGAAAGGGTAGCGGATGCCGTTCCGGCAGAAGCGAGGGGAAGGCTTTCCCCACCCAGGATCCTTCGACTCCGCTCAGGATGACATCCCTAAAAATTAACACCTAATACCTAAAAAAATTATGAACGAATCTTACATTAACACCAATTACGATCGCCTTCCTGGCTCTTACTTGTTCTCGACCATTGCCCAGAAAATCAAGGAATATCAGAGCTCGCATGCAAATGCGGATATCATCCGTCTTGGCATTGGCGATGTGACGACTCCGCTTATTCCCGAGGTCATCAAGGCCATGCATGCGGCTGTAGACGAAATGGCGGTGAAGGGGACTTTCCGCGGTTACGGCCCGGAGCAGGGCTATGATTTTGTGCGCGAGGCGATTGTTCGTGGCGAATATACGGCCCGCGGCATTGAGATGGACCCGAACGATATTTTTGTGAGCGATGGTTCCAAGTGCGATGTGGCAAACATTCAGGAGCTTTTTTCAGAAAATGTAAAGATTGCAATTCCGGACCCGGTTTATCCGGTTTATTTGGATTCGAACGTGATGGCGGGACGCACGGGCGTGCTCCAGGCGGACGGTCATTTCTCGGAAGTGACTTACCTTGCTTCGACGGCGGAAAACGATTTCCAGCCGGACTTGCCGAAGAACCCGGTGCAGCTGATTTACCTTTGCAGCCCGAACAACCCGACGGGTACGGTGCTTAGCCGTGAAACACTCCAGAAGTTTGTCAACTACGCAAACGAAAATGGGGCCTTGATTTTGTTCGATGGCGCCTACAACTGCTACATTCAGGACGAAACGCTCCCGCATTCGATTTTTGAAATTCCGGGTGCCCGTACTTGCGCTATTGAATTCCGCAGCTTTAGTAAGACGGCAGGCTTTACGGGCGTGCGTTGCGCTTATACGGTCATTCCGCATGAACTTTCGAAACTCCATGCGATGTGGAACCGTCGCCAATGCACCAAGTTCAATGGCGTGAGCTATGTAACGCAACGTGCAGCCGAAGCGATTTATTCGCCGGTGGGCTGGCAGCAGACAAAGGAAGTCATTGCCGGTTACATGCGCACGGCTGGCGTTATCCGCAAGGAACTGACTGCAGCAGGTTACACAGTGTTCGGTGGTGAACATGCTCCGTACATTTGGTGGAAGATTCCGGATGGTGAAAAATCGTTCGACTTCTTTGACCGACTGCTTGCTACGTGCGAAGTTGTGGGGACGCCGGGAAGTGGCTTTGGCCCGTGTGGCGAAGGGTATTTCCGCTTGACGGCCTTCGGCGACTACGAACGCACCTGCGAAGCGCTGAGAAGAATCAGAGAGAAACTTTAGAGCTTAGAACTTAGAGCTTAGAACTTAGAACTTAGAACTTAGAACTTAGAACTTAGAACTTAGAACTTAGAACTTAGAACACTCTCTATTATCTTTAAGCAATTCTAAGCTCTGCCAACTAAGTTCTGCCAGCTAAGTTCTAAACTGCTAGTTACTAGGTCTTAAAAAATTTCTAGTAACTGATAACTATTAACTAGTAACTGCGCCGAAGGCGCGAATTCTAATTACTATCTTATGTCCATGCCCTCTTCTATCGGTCCTGAAATTTCGGTCATCCAGAAGATTAGCGTTGCGATTATTCACGAGCGCGATGTTGAAAAGTTGCTCGAGAATGTGCTTGGCATTTTGGAAACTGAACTTGGAATGCTGCGCGGAACTTTTGCGTTGCTCTTTGGCGATACGCTGAAAATCGAGGCTTCGCGCGGGCTTGACGAATCCGAAAAACAGCGTGGCTTTTACCATATGGGTGAAGGCATTACGGGGCACGTGGCCGAACGTGGCTTGAGCCATGTGATTCCGGACTTGCGCAAGGATTCCAGGTTCTTGAATCGTACGGGTAGCCGCCATTATGAATCTCAGGTGGCGTTTATTTGCGTGCCGCTGATTCATGACGGACAAGTTATTGGAACGCTTTCGATTGACCGCCCGGTGGACGGCTCGACGGATTTGGATCGCGATGTGGCGTTGCTCGAAATTATTGCAAATATCACGGGTGATGCGGCGAATGAATGCATTGAACTTCACGGTGAACGCGAAGCGATGCTCGAAGAAAACCGCAAGCTTCGCGATATGCTTTCGAATAATCCGGGTGAACTGGTAGGCAATTGCCGCGAGATGCGTCAGGTTTACGAACAAGTGCGCCAAGTGGCGCCGAGCGATGCTACGGTCTTGATTCGCGGCGGTAGCGGTACGGGTAAGGAAATGATTGCCCGTGCGATTGTGAACTTGTCTGCGAGAAAGGATAAGCCGTTCATTACGCTGAACTGCGCTGCGCTCCCAGAAAATCTTGTTGAAAGTGAACTTTTCGGCCATGAAAAGGGCGCCTTTACGGGGGCTTTGAACCGTCGTGTTGGCCGTGCCGAAGCGGCTGATGGGGGTACGCTCTTCTTGGATGAAGTTGGCGATTTGACGATGCAGACTCAGGTGAAGCTCTTGCGCTTTTTGCAGGAACGTACCTTTAGCCGTGTCGGTAGCAACGAAGAACTCCATTCTGATGTGCGCTTCTTGGCGGCGACGAGCCGTAATCTTGAAGAGCTCATTGCACAGGGCAAGTTCCGCGAAGACCTTTTCTACCGTCTGAATATTTTCCCGATCACGATGCCGGATTTGGCAAAGCGTAAGTCCGATATCATCTTGCTTGCGGAACACTTTATCGAAAAGATGAATTTGCGTTATGGCAAGAAGGTGGCTCGACTTTCGACGACGGCAATTAATTTGCTTATGAGCTATCACTGGCCGGGCAACGTGCGTGAACTGGAAAACTGCATTGAACGTGCGGTGCTTACGGCTACTGATGATTGCATCCATAGCTATAACTTGCCGCCTTCACTCCAGACCAGCCTGAGCGTTGGCTCTGTGGGTGGTGCCCCGAACGACAAGATTGCGCCTCTTGAAGTGATGATGGAAAATTACGAACGTGAAATCATTACTGAAGCGATTAAGCGCAATGATGGAAACATCTCTGCGGCAGGGCGCGATTTGGGCGTCTCTCCGCGTATGATGAATTACCGCATGAATAAGCTCGGGATTAAATCCGGACGATAGCGCTAGTTGTTTTATAGATAAAAAGGTTGTACGTTTTATGGCGTACAACTTTTTTTTGTTTCCTCGGAAAATTGTGTTGGCTGGATGCAAAAAAGTCACTCGCCAATGGCGAGTGACTTGTCTTCGGTTTTGATGTGCTTAAATCGTTTTACGAGTGCCGCGCATTTCAACGGCGGCTAGTAAATGAACAACATCTCACGATATTTCGGAAGCGGCCACTTTTCGTCCGGAACAATCTTTTCGAGAGAGTCCACAACCAAGCGGAGGTCGAGCATACCGTTCAAGATATCTTCGTGCTTCCCGGCGAGTGCCTTTTCCATCACTTCGATAGCGGAGAGCAACTTCTTGATGCCTTCACCAAGCGGCTTGGCGTAAGAATCGAGAGCCGGGAAGCCCTGGTTCAGAGCCATTTCGTTAGCCTTGAGAGCGGCGGAGTAAGCTTCGATAGCCTGCGGGAGAATGATGTCCTTGGCCATGTCGCGAGCGATTTCGCCTTCGATGTGAATCTTCTTGTGGTAGTCTTCCATGTTGACTTCGTAGCGGGAATCGAGTTCGCGCTTGTTGAACACGCCGTACTTTTCGAAGAGGGCAACGTTTTCTTTCTTGTTGAGTGCCTGGAGGGCTTCCATGGTGGTGCGGGTGTTCGGGAGGCCGCGCTTTGCAGCTTCTTCGACCCATTCGTCCGTGTAACCGTTGCCGTTGAAGATAACGCGCTTGTGTTCCTTGACGATCTTCTGCAAGAGGTTCTGGAGTTCTTCGTGGAACTTTTCTGCAGGAACGTTGGCGAGCTTGTCTGCGATGATGTCGAATGCTTCGGCGACGATCGTGTTGAGGATGACGTTCGGTTCAGAGCAGCTCTGGCTGGAGCCCGGTGCGCGGAATTCGAACTTGTTGCCAGTGAATGCGAACGGAGAAGTACGGTTGCGGTCCGTAGCGTCGCGCGGGAGCGGCGGGAGAGTGTCGGAACCGAGCTTGAGTGCGCCAGCCTGCTTGCTGGACTTCGGATCGCCTTTTTCGAGCTGGTCGACGACGTCAGCAAGCTGGTCGCCGAGGTACATGGAGATGATTGCCGGAGGAGCTTCGTTTGCGCCAAGGCGGTGGTCGTTACCAGCGCTTGCAACAGCCATACGGAGCAGGTCAGCGTGAGTATCGACGGCGTAAATCACAGCGCAGAGCGTGGTGAGGAAGATGGCGTTCTGGTGCGGGTCCTTACCTGGGTTCAAGAGGTTTGTCTTGCCGTAGTTCACGGACCAGTTGTTGTGCTTGCCGGAACCGTTGATGCCTGCGAACGGCTTTTCGTGCAGCAGGCACACGAGGCCATGACGGTCGGCGACCTGACGGAGGACTTCCATAATTTGCATGTTGTGGTCGCAAGCAAGGTTCACTTCTTCGAACATCGGGGCAAGTTCGAACTGGGCCGGAGCGACTTCGTTGTGGCGGGTCTTTGCCGGAATGCCGAGCTTCCAGAGTTCCTTTTCCACATCGTTCATGAAATTCAAAATGCGGGATGGAATGCTACCGAAGTAGTGGTCTTCCATCTGCTGGTGCTTAGCCGGAGCGGCACCGAACAAGGTGCGGCCAGCCTGGTAGAGGTCCGGGCGCTGGAGGTAGAAACGCTTGTCGACGAGGAAGTATTCCTGTTCGGCACCGAGCGTGACGGTGACCTTCTGCGGAGCGACGCCGAAGAGGCCCATGAGACGATCAGCGGATTTCTGCAAAGCCTGAATGGAGCGGAGGAGCGGAGTCTTCTTGTCGAGTGCTTCACCAGTGTAGCTGCAGAATGCGGTCGGGATGCAGAGCGTGGCGCCGTTGCCGTGACGTTTGATGAATGCGGGAGAGGTCGGATCCCAGGCGGTGTAGCCGCGGGCTTCAAACGTAGAGCGAAGGCCGCCGCTCGGGAAGGAAGATGCGTCCGGTTCGCCGACGATCAAGTTCTTGCCGCTGAACGCGAGGATGGCTTTGCCGTCTTCGGGTTCAAGGAAGGAATCGTGCTTTTCGGCGGTGGAACCGGTAAGGGGCTGGAACCAGTGCGTAAAGTGGGTGGCGCCGCGGTCGATTGCCCACTTCTTCATGGCGTGGGCGACTTCGCCTGCGATGCTCGGGTCGAGCGGTGCGCCGTCATCAATAGTAGCGAAGAGCTTTTTGCAAATGTCTTTCGGAAGGTAGGTGCGCATCGCTTCGGCGTTGAAAACATCTTCGCCGTAAAAGTCGATGTTTGCAGGTGCTGCGGGGAGGTTAGCGCCAACGTTTTCGCTGGCGATTTCCTTGATAGCTTTTAATCTGTATTCGTTGCTCATGGCAATCTCCTATTTGAATTTTCGGTCTGCCAAATGCAAAAAGTGTGCCAAAAGCTTATTTTTCGAAAAAATGCTAAAAATAAGTTCTTTTGCGATTTTTACAAAAATCAATAGTTTTCATTTTTTGAAATTATCGCTTGTAAATTACGGAATATGTAAAAGAGGGTGCTTCTACCAACAAAATTCCACCTATTAAGCTCCACCATCTAATTTCGACTAGTTGTCTGAGGTTTTTGGCAGTTTGTCTGTTTTTGCTTGAAATGGATGTTGTTGGATTTTATATTCAAGCCATCATGAAATTGAATGTGTTGTTTTTGGCTGTTGCTTTGGTATTATCTGGATGTAGTCTTTCTATAATCCATCCGCCTTCCGCTGCTGCGTTTATGGAAAAAGGCGATGGCGATTTGCAGAAAAATGTGGCGATGGCTTTTACTTCGGAACAAACCGAAAAGTATCCGCGTTACATTC
This sequence comes from Fibrobacter sp. UBA4297, assembly GCF_002394865.1. NCBI lineage: Bacteria > Pseudomonadati > Fibrobacterota > Fibrobacteria > Fibrobacterales > Fibrobacteraceae > Fibrobacter > Fibrobacter sp. UBA4297. Next base: position 12,473 of record NZ_DGUZ01000024.1, read on the forward strand.
CCTATAAAAGTGTAAAAAGTAAAATAGCTCCAAAGGATTACTCTTATAATGATGATGAAATTCCTTATCAAATAACATTTGATGTTCAAAAACAATTGGGAAATTTTAAAATTGGTGGAGGATTTGACTGGATTACGCCATATGTACAAGCAGGCTTTATTTCGGACTACTTTGGTGTAATGGGCTGGAGCAATATTTGTTTGTGGCAACTTGAGAAAAAAGAACACGCTTATTTTCAATGGGGTGGCGGTATTACAATTATTGAACAATTGCCTTTGCCTTCGGGTAATGTTCGCTTTGGTTTGACGCAACATATTTCCCGAAATGGTCGAGAAGCTTTTTTAGCAGAAGATGGTGCTATGTTTAATAGTTCTTCTGCCCCCGTCTTTTACGATGAAATCGGTGGTGGTGCTTATATTGCGTGGCATGCAGGAAAACGTCTCGGTCTTGGTGTCGAATTTCGTTATGGTCGTGATTTGACCTATAAAATTAAGGATTGGGATAAGGATTACGCTCACCCCATCGACCGTCTCACTTTGACTTTCAATCTCCAGTGGTGGTAAAATATCTCGATTACTATAAATCGGAATATATGTGTTTGTCTTTCTTAACTTTTTTTGTAAAAAGACGAATAATTTATAATCATATGTTCCATTAGGAGAGGTATGAAATGAAAAAAGTAGCGATCCTTTTGCTATTTGTTTGTTCTGTTGCCTTTGCGCAGAACGAATATGGTGCTTCTGTGTCTGCGAATGCTAGTACGGAATCGGTCGTGGCGACAGAATCTACTCCGGAGCCGGCTAAAGAAAGCAAGGATGCTTGGCATCAAGAATGGGAGAAACGTCGCCACAGTGTCAGTTTCATTGTCGGCTGGTGGCCTTTGACGGCCTGGCTTAACATTTTTATTCATGCGGCTAGTGATGAGAAGAGAGATCCCGACATGACTGCATATTCCTTTGCCTACGGTTATGAGGTTTACCGTTTGCTGGAACTCGGTCTCATGGTGGATTATACGACCGTTGCAGATAAGTCCGTCATTTCGGTTGTTCCTAGAGTAAAGTTCAATTTTATCAATAAAAAGTATTTCCGCATGTATATTTATGCGGGTGCCGGAGTGGTGTTCTGGGACGATGGCGCCTTCTTGATGATGAACGTCTCCTATCTGGGCTTTGAATTTGGCAATCCGATATCCTTTTTCGCAGAATGCGGTGGGGGCCAGGTGGGTATGCTAGCTGCCGGTCTCAAGTTCTCTTTCTAGAAGCGTTGATACTTGTATAGGTATAATTGAGTTTTACAATTTTTGTTGTTTTAGAAATTCTTTTTCATAAATTGTAAATGTTTAAGTCGGTTTTTCGGTGAAAAAATCGGCTTTTTACATTTTTTGGCGCTTTTTTCAATTAAAGGAGCGCTGTTTTGCATTTTATAAAATAGTTGGCACAGTTTTTGCAAAGAGGGGCGAAAAAGCAAAAAATGTAATATAAGGAATTTTATGAACGCTCAAGCACTTTACGATCCGGCCAACGAACACGACGCCTGCGGTGTCGGCCTGGTCGCTAATATTAATAATGTTGCCTCGCACCAGATAGTGTTGCAGGGTATCACGGTCTTGAAAAGACTTATGCATCGCGGTGCGGCTGGTGGCGACCCGGAAACGGGTGATGGCGCTGGCCTTTTGCTTTCTATGCCGCACAAGTTCTTCCGCAAGCTTTATCCGACGCTTCCGGCACGCTATGGCGTAGGCATGTTCTTTGTCGAAAATACGCTTGAAGCGGAATCCTTTGACGCCAAGATTCGTGAAGTTGCCGAAGCTGAAGGCGTGAAGGTTCTCCAGTTCCGTGAAGTTCCGGTAAACCCGACTAAGATTGGCCATACGGCTCGCGAAACCTTGCCGCATATTCGTCAGGTGTTCTTTGACGGTTCTGCTTTTGAAAACGACGGCGCGTTTGATATTAAGTTGTATGTTGTCCGCCGTCTGATTGAAAAGGCTTGCAAAGGTCTTTACGTCTGCAGCTGCAGCCGCCGTAGCATCGTGTACAAGGGCCTTTTGCTTGCAAGCCAGATTGAAGGCTTCTACAAGGACTTGAACGATCTCGATTTTGAATCCCCGATTGCACTTGTCCACCAGCGTTATTCTACGAATACGTTCCCGACTTGGCCCTTGGCCCATCCGTTCCGTTACCTCGCTCACAACGGCGAAATCAATACGTTGCGCGGTAACCTCAACAGCTTGCGCGCTCGTGAACCGCATTTGAAGAGCTCTGTTATCGGTGATGACTTGAAGAAGCTTTTGCCGCTCGTTCCGGGTGGTCAGAGTGACTCGGCTAGCCTTGATAATATGTTTGAACTTCTCGTCGCTGCGGGCCGTAGCCTTCCGCATGCGATGATGATGCTCATGCCGCAGGCCTGGGGCCAGAAGCATTACCTCGGCCGCGATGTGCGTGGCTTCTTTGAATATGAATCCATGCTCATGGAACCGTGGGATGGCCCGGCCGCTGTCGCATTCTCCGATGGTATTAACGCTGGTGCAATCCTCGACCGTAACGGCCTCCGTCCGGCACGTTACACTTTATGTAAAGACGGTCTCTTCGTGATGGCTTCTGAAACGGGCGTGCTTGACTTGCGCGATGACGAAGTCGAAGAAAAGGGCCGCCTCAAACCGGGTGAAATCATTTATCTCGATTTGGAAAATCACCGCATCTTGAAGAATGCTGAAATGAAGGCTCAGGTTGCCCGTAGCAAGCCTTACCGACGCTGGGTTGCCGAAAACAAGATGAGCGTACGTGGCCTCTTTAGCGAAATCAATCCCTCTGATGTTCCGGATGACTTGCTCGTGCAGCAGAAGCGCTTTGGCTATTCTGCCGAAGATTTGTCTGTCATCTTGAAGCCGATGGCCAAAAACGGTGCAGAACCGATTGGCTCCATGGGTAACGATGCCGCACTTGCCGTGCTTTCGGACAAGCCTCAGCCGCTGTTCAACTACTTCAAGCAGCTGTTCGCCCAAGTGACGAACCCGCCGATTGACCCGATCCGTGAAGAACTTGTGATGAGCCTTACGACTTACATCGGTAACCACGGCAACATTCTTGAAGAAACTCCGGAACAGGCGCATCTCATCAAGATTCCGCGCCCGATTGTGACGGAAGATGAAATCCGCCGCTTTGAAAATATCGGTGATAAGAGCTTCAAGGCTAAGGTGCTCAAGATGCAGTTCCCGCTGGGCGGAAACGGCGAAGTGCTCGAAGCCGCTTTACAGAATTTGGCTGGTGATGCCGTGCGTGCTGTGAACGACGGCTTTGATATCATCGTGCTTTCGGATAAGAACATTGACTGGGGCTATGTGCCGATGCCTTCGCTTTTGGCAACGGCTTGCGTGAACCGCACCTTGGTCGAAGCCGGTGTTCGTCCGGAAATCGGTTTGATTGTGCAGTCCGGTGAAGTCCGCGAAGTTATGCACTTTGCTTTGTTGCTCGGTTACGGTGCAACGGTCATCAACCCGTACCTTGCATTCCAGAGCCTTACCAGCATGTGCCATAGCGGCGACTTGGATGTTGATCCGGTGACGGCTGCAGCAAACTATGTAAAGGCTGTGGACAAGGGCCTCTTGAAGATTATGTCGAAGATGGGTATCTCAACGCTCCGTAGCTACCGCAGTGCCCAGATTTTTGAAGCTGTCGGCTTGAACAAGGAACTAGTCGAAAAGTTCTTGCCGGGTACGGCTAGCCGCATCGAAGGTATTGGCCTTGAAGAAATCGCCCGCGAAGTGGGTGAACGCCAGAACGTCGCATTTGCCGATGCAAGCAAGGTCTTGCAGTCGGGTGGCCAGTACAGCTTCCGCAAGGAAGGCGAAAAGCACTTGTGGACTCCGCAGTCGCTCGCTACATTCCGCCAAGCTGTGCAGGGTGGCGATTACGAAAAGTTCAAGGCTTACAGCAAGCTCATTAACGACCAGTCTGAACGTCAGGCGACTTTGCGTGGCCTCTTCAAGTTCAAGCAGACGACTCCGATTGATATTTCTGAAGTCGAATCCCGCGAATCCATTATCCACCACTTTGTTGCAGGCGCTATGAGCCTTGGCTCCTTGAGCCCAGAAGCCCACGAAACGATTGCTATTGCCATGAACCGCATCGGTGCCATGAGCAACTGCGGTGAAGGTGGTGAAGATCCGGACCGCAATACTCCTGCCGCAAACGGCGATATCCGTAGCTCCGCTATTCGTCAGATTGCTTCGGGCCGCTTTGGCGTGACGATTGACTACTTGCGCCATGCGAAGGATTTGCAAATCAAGATGGCTCAAGGTGCAAAGCCGGGTGAAGGCGGTCAGCTGCCGGCACATAAGGTGAACGAATTTGTGGCACGAATACGCCACTCGATTCCGAACGTGTCGCTGATTTCTCCGCCGCCGCACCATGACATTTACTCCATCGAAGACTTGGCTCAGCTCATTTACGACTTGCGCAATGCAAACCCGAAGGCTCGTGTCTCTGTGAAACTCGTTTCTGAAGTGGGCGTGGGTACGATTGCTGCCGGTGTCGCAAAGGCTCATGCCGACGTGGTGCTCATTTCTGGCCATGATGGCGGTACGGGTGCTTCTCCGCTTACTTCTATCAAGCATGCAGGTCTTCCGTGGGAACTCGGTATTGCCGAAGCGGAACAGACGCTTGTCCTCAATGACTTGCGTAGCCGCGTGAAACTCCAGGTCGATGGCCAGCTCAAGACGGGCCGTGACGTGGTGGTGGCAGCCCTCCTCGGTGCCGAAGAATTTGGCTTTGCCACGAACTTGCTCGTTAGCCTTGGCTGTGTGATGGATAGAAAGTGCCACACGAACCAGTGCCCGATGGGTATTGCAACGCAGGATCCGGAATTCCGTAAGCGCTTTGCCGGTAAGCCGGAATACGTTGAAAACTTCCTCTACTTCATTGCAGACGAAGTCCGTGAAATCTTGGCAAGCCTTGGCCTGCGTTCTCTCGAAGAAGCATGCGGCCGTAGCGACTTGCTCGAACGCGATGAAGCTATCGCCTTCTACAAGGCTCATAACCTTGACTTCTCGAAGATTTTTGAAACCGTCAATGGCGGCATCAAGTCTTACGACAAGAACTATGTGAAGGAAGCACTCGAAAACTTTGACCGTCGTGAACTCTTGCCGTTCGTTAGCGATACGCTCAAGAGCGGTGCCAATGTGGAACTCTGCACGGTTGTTCACAATACCGACCGTACGGTGGGTACGGAACTTTCCGGTGAAGTTGATGAACGCTTTGGCGTGAAGGGTCTCCCTGAAGATACGATTAAGGTTCACTTGCACGGTGTGGCTGGTCAGAGCTTCGGTGCGTTCCTTGCTCCGGGTGTAACGCTTGACCTCGAAGGTGAAGCAAACGACTTTATGGGTAAGGGCCTCTCGGGTGGTAAGATTATCGTCCGCCCGCCTAGCAATGCAAGCTTCAAGGCTGAAGACAACGTCATTGCCGGTAACGTTATCGGTTACGGTGGAACTTCTGGTAAGATCTTCATCAACGGTCTTGCTGGTGAACGCTTCGGTATCCGTAACTCCGGTATGCTCCTCGTCTCGGAAGGTGTTGGCGACCATGGTTGCGAATACATGACGGGTGGTCGCGTGGTTGTGCTCGGCCGCGTGGGCGTGAACTTCGCTGCCGGTATGACGGGTGGCTTTGCTTACGTGTACGACGAAACAGGTCACTTCGACTTGAGCTGTAACGTAGATTCTGTGGACCTTGAAAGCGTGCTTCCGGGTACCGATAGCGAAAAGGAATTGCTCGATATCATCGGTCAGCATGTGAAGGCTACAGGCAGTGAAAAGGGCAAGCGCATTCTTGAAAACTGGAATAGCGAACGTCCGAAATTTGTGAAAATATTCCCGGTGGATTACAGGAACGCATTGGCTATGGGAGGGTGTAGGTAATAGGTGGTAGGTATTAGGAATATAATCACGGCGAAGCCGTCCTTAAAAGTTTGCACAAGCGCAAGAAACTTTGCCTAAGACCTGTAACCTAAAACCTGTTACCTCAAATTGGAGATTTGATATGCAACAAATTAAGCGCATACAAGATGTCTACCGCCCTGTTGAAGAGCGCGTCAAGGACAACAAGGAAGTTGAACGTAAACTCACTTCTATTGAAGTGGTAAACCAGGCGGGCCGTTGCCATAGTTGCGGCATTCCGTTCTGCCATGGCGCTGGTTGCCCGCTTGGTAACCTTGTTCCGGAATTCAATGCCGCCGTTGCTTTAGGGAATGCAGAACGTGCTTACGACATTATCAGTAAAACCGCGTTCTTCCCTGAATTTACGGGTCGTGTTTGCCCCGCACTTTGCGAATCTGCTTGCACAGGCAATGTCCATAATGATCCGGTGATGGTCCGCCAGATTGAAAAGTTCATTATCGAGACTGCTTTTGAAGAAGGCCGTGTGGTGCTCCCCGAAGCGGAACCGAATGGCAAGACGGCGGCTGTGATAGGCTCTGGCCCTGCCGGGCTCTTTGCTGCCGAAGCGCTGCGTCGTAAGGGTTTTGCTGTCACGGTTTACGAAAAGCGTGAAAAGGCCGGTGGCCTGTTGCGCTACGGTATTCCGAACTGGAAACTCGACAAGTCTGTGATTGACCGCCGCGTGGCTTTGCTTGAAGCTGCTGGAATCAAGTTTGTCTATAACACCGAAATCGGTAAGGATATTGCTGCGGAGTATATCCACAAGAATTTTGACGAAGTGTTCCTTGCAATTGGTACACCGAATGCCCGTGACCTTAAAATCCCGGGCCGCGATGCCGAAGGCATTTTCCTTGCTCTCGACTTCTTGCATGGTGCCGAAAAGCCGGGCGAGACGAATCCGGAAAAGTTCTCCGCCAAGGGCCGCAAGGTGCTTGTGATTGGCGGTGGCGATACGGGTAACGACTGCGTGGGTAAGGCCATTCGTGAAGGTTGCGAAAGCGTTTTGCAAGTGGAATTCATGCCGAAGCCGCCTGAGGAACGTTCTCCGTCCACTCCGTGGCCGGATTGGCCGTATATGTTGCGTACAAGTTATGCCCAGCACGAAGGTGGTGAACGTCGCTGGAATGTGTCGTCCAAGCAGTTTATTGTGAAAGACGGTCGCGTTGCCGGTGTCGAAGCGGTCCGCGTGGAATGGGAAATGTCCCCGCAGGGGCGTCCGCTCAAGCCTGCTGAAGTTCCGAATTCGACCGAAGTCATCGATACGGATTTGGTGGTGCTTGCTATGGGCTTTACCGGTGTGCCTGCCGAAGGTATCGTGAATGATTTGGGTCTTTCGCTCACTCCGCGTACAGCGATTATCCAGGATCCTTCTCGCCATATTTATGCGGTGGGTGACTGCGCTAATGGTGCATCCCTTGTGGTGCGCGCCATGGCCGATGCCAAGGCAAAAGTTGCTACAATTAAGTAGCGGAGTTTTATAACCAAAAAAGATATGTTTGGATTCTATCGATTTGCGAGCGTTTCCCCGGTCTTGAAGGTGGCCGATACTGCCTACAATACCGAGGAAATCATCAAAAGTGCGAAGGAAGCTGCCTCTAACGGGGCGGCTTTTGTCGTATTCCCGGAGCTGTGCATTACGGGTTACACGTGTAGCGATCTGTTCCATCAGGAACAGCTGTTGCAGAATAGTTTTAACGCTTTATTGAAAATCGCGGGTGCTTTTGCCGATAGCGATGTTGTTCTTGCTGTGGGGCTTCCGCTTCGAATGTTTGGACGCTTGTACAACTGTGCCGCATTCTTACAACATGGCAAACTCGTTGCTGTGACGCCCAAGATTCATTTGCCGAATCAGCGTGAATTCTATGAGAAACGCCATTTCTCGAGCGGTCGTGACTTGTTGCGTGGTGCTGCTTGTGGCTCTGCCGGGGCCATCCGTTGCTATTTCGATGGCGTTGGCGAAGTGCCTGTGACGAATTACTTTACTGTAAAGTGCGGTGCGCCTGGTCAAGCGGGTAGCGGTTGCGCTGGTTCCGAAGTCCGCGTTGGCGTTGAACTTTGTGAGGACTTGTGGACGCCTGTACCGCCGAGCGGTGAACTTGCACTTGCCGGTGCAAATGTAATTGTAAATTTGTCTGCAAGCGATGATCTCGTGGGTAAACGCGATTACCGCAGGAACCTCGTGCTGAACCAATCGGCAAGATGTATGGCTGCCTACGTGTATGCGTCTGCGGGTGTTCATGAATCGACAACGGATATGGTTTTTAGCGGTCACTTGATGATTGCTGAAAATGGTTCGTTGATTGCCGAAAGTAAGCCTTTCTCGCGTGAAACAGAAATCGTTTACGCGGATGTTGATGTTGAACGTTTGAACATGCAGCGCTTGAGTGAGGGCTCGTTCCAGGATTTTGATAGTCGTGAAATTGTGGCTCGTGCATCAAGTTTTAATGGCTTGCGTGCCGTCAAAAAATTGCAATACCGGTTTGTTTCTCCGACGCCGTTTGTGCCGGGTTCTTTAGAATCTCGCGACCAGTCTTGCACTGAGGTTTTCAATATCCAGTGTGCGGGTCTTGCAAAACGTCTAGAAGCTTCTCGCTCCAAGCGTGCCGTGATTGGACTTTCGGGCGGCCTCGATTCGACGCTTGCGTTGCTCGTTGTCGCAGAAACGTTCAAGTTGCTGAAACGCCCTGCGCTAGAAATTTTGTCGCTTACAATGCCTGGATTTGGAACGACAAAGCGCACAAAGAATAATGCCGTTTTACTTGCGGAACTTTTGGGCGTTGAACTGCGGACTGTGAGCATCAAGGATGCGTGCCTCCAACATTTCAGGGATATCGGCCATGACCCTCAAAAACTTGACGTGACGTACGAAAATGTCCAGGCGCGCGAACGCACGCAGATTCTGATGGATGTCGCGAATAGCGAAGGCGGAATTGTGATTGGAACGGGCGACCTTTCCGAGATTGCGCTTGGCTGGAGCACGTACAATGCCGATCACATGTCGATGTATGCGGTCAACTGCGATATTCCCAAGACGCTTGTGCGCCATATCGTACACTGGTATGCGGACAATTCACTGAAGTTTAGTGCCGATGCTAAAACGGCGATGGAATTGAAGAAGGTCTTGTACGACATTCTCGATACGCCTGTGTCGCCGGAACTTTTGCCTGCCGATAATAACGGACAAATTGCGCAGAAGACCGAAAGCATTTTGGGTGCGTACGAAATCCACGATTTCTTCCTCTATCATTTTGCCAAGTACGGTGCAACTCCGCAAAAACTTTTATTCCTTGCGAAGTACGCATTTGCGGGCAAGTTTACGGATGAAGAAATTGAAAAAGCGCTCTCTGTCTTTGTGTGTCGATTCTTTACGCAACAGTTCAAGCGAAGCTGCATTCCGGATGGTCCGAAGGTCGGAACGATTTCACTTTCGCCCCGTGCGGACTGGCGCATGCCTAGCGATGCAAGTTTTGCGGACTGGCTTTAAAAAGTGAAAGACGTTTAACCTGCGACTTTGCACGGACAATTTTTTCTTTAAATCTTTTTGCAGTAACATGAAACCCCGGAACTTTCGTTCTGGGGTTGATTCGTCAACAGAGATTCTTTTTTGTATTTGTGCTTTAGCCGCAACGAGTCTTGTTCGTGTCAATCCCGATGTAGTCCGGATAGTTGTTGTCGAAACAGGCGGCGCAGTAATTTTCGCCTTCGCCCGTGCATTCCTTCATTCCTTCGACGCTTAAGTAGCCGAGGCTTTCGACGCCGAGCATTTTGGCGATTTCGTCTGGAGTCATGGAGCTTGCTGCAAGTTCGCCTTGGCTCGGGAAGTCCATGCCGAAGAAACAGGGATGTGCTACAGGAGGTGATGCAATACGGATGTGGACTTCGAGAGCGCCTGCATCGCGGAGCATTTTGGACAAAATCTTAAGCGTGGTGCCGCGAACGATCGAGTCTTCGACGACGCATACGCGCTTGTTTTTAAGAACGCCTACGATGGGGTTGAATTTTAGTTTGACTTTTTGTTCGCGGACGTTTTGCGTGGGGTCGATAAATGTGCGGCCTACATAGTGGTTACGCAAAAGGCCGATTTCAAATCGAATGCCGCTAGCTTGTGCGTAGCCGAGCGCAGCGGTTGTTGCGCTGTCGGGTACGGAAATCACGATGTCCGCATCAACAGGACATTCCTTGGCGAGCTGCTTACCCATCTTGCGGCGGATCTTGTCGCAACTTTGTTCAAAAATCTTTGAATCGGGACGGCTGAAGTAGATGTATTCAAAAATGCAGTGCGCTAGTCTGTCTTTTTGCGTGAATCGTTCCGAGTGAAGCCCGTTTTGTGAAATTGTCAGGAATTCGCCAGGCTGGATGTCGCGAACGTAATGGGCGCCGAGCAAGTCGAATGCGCAGGTTTCGCTAGCGACGCACCAGGATTTTCCCATACGTGCGATGGAAAGTGGCCTAAATCCATAGCCATCGCGGGCAACGTACATGGTGTCCTTGCTGATAAAGACAAGGCAAAAACTTCCTGTGAATTTTGTAATCGCTTTTTTGATTGCTTCGCCCAAAGTATCTGCGTGGGTACGTGCAATTTCGTGGAGGAGAATTTCGGAATCAGATGTTGTCTGAAAAATATGTCCGTCGGCTTCCATCTCGGCGCGGAGCTCGTTAGCGTTGGTGATGTTTCCGTTGTGTGCAACGGCGATTTGTCCCCATTTACAACTGACGAGAATCGGCTGCGCGTTTGCGAGTGTGGATGCCCCCGTGGTGCTGTACCGTACGTGGCCTATGCCAGAAAAACCTTGCAATTCGTCAATATTGTGTTCCCGCAAGAGCGTGGAAACGAGCCCCATTGATTTTCGAATTCGTATTTTATCGCCGTCTGTAACAGCAATGCCTGCGCTTTCTTGGCCGCGGTGCTGTAATGCGTAGAGCCCCATAGCGACGTTGCGTGCCACGTTATCGCCGTTATAGATGCCGATAACGCCGCATTCTTCATGTAATTCTTCGAGCATAATGCCTCTTGTGAATGGATGTTTCCCTTACCTTCATGGTCATAGCCCACCCGGACGGGTGCAAGCGAGGAAACGGACGATTTGGAGAAGCAAAAAATGTGCCAAAATTTGAAGGGTGCCGTTTTCCGTGAAAAAGAAACGATTTTGCAGGGTAGAAAAGTAATTTGGGTTATTATAAGAATTTTTGCTTTACATAAAACGTAAAACCCCGGAACATTAGTTCCGGGGTACTTTAGTCAACAGAGATACTTTTTAGTTGGTAGAACTTAGTTGGCAGAGCTTAGTTGGTAGAACTTAGTTGGTAGAACTTAAAGAGAAAGCTTTGTTCTAAGTTCTAAGTTCTAAGTTCTAAGCTCTAAGTTCTAAATACTACATATTGCTGAAGATTTGGAATCCGCTGTAAGCTTCTTGACCGTGTTCAGCTTGGTCAAGGCCGCGCATTTCTTGCTTTTCTGTCACGCGGAGACCCATGGTCTTCTTGATGACGAAGAAGATGAGGCTTGCGGCGGCGAAGCACGGGACAGCGTAGGCGAGGACGCCAACAGCCTGAGTACCGAGCGTGTAGTCACCAGTGATATCGAAGATACCGACAGCGAGCGTACCCCAGACACCGTTGACGAGGTGGACGGAGAGAGCACCGACCGGGTCATCCAAGTGCAAGCGGTCGAACATGAAGACTGCACCGACGACGAGCACACCAGCGATAGCGCCGATAATCCAGGAAGAGAGCGGGGTCACGACGTCTGCACCAGCGGTGATAGCGACGAGACCAGCAAGGCATCCGTTGAGAGCCATGGTGGCGTCCGGCTTCTTAGAAACAATCCAGCTTGTAAGCGTTGCGGTGATGATACCTGCGACAGCAGCGAGGTTTGTGGTCACGAGAATCCAGCTAGTAGCCTTCGGATCGCCGTTGAGTGCAGAACCGGCGTTGAATCCCCACCAACCGAACCAGAGCATGAACACACCGATTGTTGCAAGCGGAATGTTGTGGGCCGGGATAGCGTGAACCTTGCCGCCGACATACTTACCGATACGCGGTCCAAGAATCATCACGCCAGCAAGAGCTGCCCAACCCCCCACAGAGTGGACGAGAGTGGAACCGGCGAGGTCGTGGAAACCGTGAGCACCGAAGGTGGAAAGCCAGCCGCCGCCCCATGTCCAGCTACCGACAACCGGGTAGACGAGGGCCACGTAGGCGATGGTGAAAACGAGGAAAGAGTTGAGCTTCACACGTTCAGCAACGGCACCAGACACGATCGTTGCGGCAGTTGCTGCAAACATTGCCTGGAACAGCCAGTCTGTGAACAACGTAAAGTGTCCGTTGTAGGCTGCAGTGAAGTTTGCCGGATTTGCCCAGTCGCCAATGCCGAAGCCGGCGAAACCGAGAATTCCGTTGAAAGTGCCTGGGTACATAAGGCCAAAGCCGAGCAAGGCGTACATCGTAATACCGATTGCCGGCACAGCGATGTTTTTGAAAGCGACGTTTGCAGAGCACTTAGCACGCACAAGGCCTGCTTCGACACATGCAAATCCAAGACCCATGATGAACACCAACATGGCGCTGATCATGATCCAAATGTTTTCCGTCATAAAGATGGCGTCGTTGACGGTTGCGACTGTTGCTACTTCGTTCATTTGTATAAATTCCTTTTTTAGTTGATAGTTTGCTAACTAAGCAAGTAGACGGTAGGAAGTTAGAAGTAGGAAGTTTTAATCGGTTGATTATAAAGCTTTCCTTCCTACTGCCTACTGTCTACTTCCTACTAATCCTTATCCAATCGCTTCCGGTCCAGTTTCACCCGTGCGGATGCGGACACACTGTTCAAGCGACGTGACGAAAATCTTTCCATCGCCGATTTCACCCGTACGAGCGCCCTTGATGATAGCGTCAATGCAAGGCTGCACGAATTCGTCATTCACAGCAATCTTCAGACAAATTTTCTTGAGCAAATTAACTTCAGTAACAACGCCACGGAAACGTTGATTGTAACCCTTCTGCTGGCCGCAACCAAGAACGTTTGTGACAGACATCTTGTAGATTTTGTTCTCGTATAGCGATTGCTTTACGCTATTGAGCTTTTCTGGTTGAATGTAAGCTGTGACGAGCTTCATATTTGTATCCTTTTTTGTGGTTTTTATTTTTTTTGTTCGCTACCCCTAATGCAAAGCCCGTGCCAAAAAATTAAAATGGCGAAATTTGCTAAAAAACGCCAAAAGTAAAAGAAAAATCGCAACCGAGCTGGCTGCGATTACAAATTTTAGATTTACAATTTTTGCGTTAAATTCACAAAATGTAAAAAGAAACGAGACGCTTTTGGGCGTCTCGTGAACATGTTTGTATTACTTTGTTTTAGCCTTTTTCGCTTTTTCGGATGGCGCTGCAGGCTTTTTCCCGTTCGCTTTTTTCTGCTCGAGGGCGGCCTTTACAAGACCTGTAAACAGCGGGTGCGGATCTGTCGGGCGGCTCTTGAATTCCGGATGGAACTGGCAAGCTTCAAAGTATGGGTGATTCTTGAGTTCGACCATTTCGACGAGCTTTCCGTCGGGCGATGTACCTGCAATCTTGAGTCCCGCCTTTTCGAGTTCCTTGCGGAATTCGCTATTGTAGTTGAACTCGTAACGGTGACGATGGCGTTCGCTGATTTTTTCGCTCTTGTAAAGCTTGGCCGCGTTGGAATCCTTGGCGAGCTTGCAGGGGTAAGCGCCCAGGCGCATGGTGCCGCCTTTTTCCGTGACGTTCTTCTGTTCGTCCATCAAGTCGATGACCGGGTGCGTTGTATTTTCGTCGAATTCGGTGGAGTTGGCGTCCTTCCAGCCGAGAACGTCGCGCGCAAATTCAATCACGCAGCATTGCATGCCGAGGCAGATGCCGAGCAGAGGAACCTTGTTTTCGCGAGCATAGCGGATGGCAGCGCACTTGCCGTTGACACCGCGGCTTCCGAAACCGCCCGGAATCAAAATGCCGTCAGCCTTCTTGATGAGCTTCGGATTCTTTTCGAGTTCTTCGGCTTCGATGCATTCTACATTCACCTTGGCGTTGTTTGCCATGCCCGCATGTTGCAAAGCTTCGTGCACGGACTTGTAGGCATCGCGAATGGCGATGTACTTGCCGACGAGTGCGATGGTGCATTCGTACTTGGGCTGCGTGGCTTTCTTGACGAGACTATCCCATTCAGAATGTACAATCGGGTGGACGCTCAAATGGAGCTGTTCCAAAACGCGCAAGTCAAGTTCCTGCTTGGAAAGTTCGCGCGGCACGGCGTAAACGGAATCCTTCACGTCCTTCTCTTCGATGACGCATTCGGGCTTCACGTTGCAGAAAAGTGCGAGCTTGTCGAGATGTTCCTGCGGAATATGCATTTCGGTACGGCACACGAGAATGTCTGGGAAAATACCGATGTTGCGGAGTTCTGCGACGGAGTGCTGCGAAGGCTTGGTCTTGAGTTCGCCTGCAGCCTTGAGGTACGGCACCAAAGTCAGGTGGATAAAGCAAGTGTTTTCGACACCGACTTCAAAACGGAACTGTCTTGCCGCTTCGAGGAACGGGAGCGATTCAATGTCGCCTGCCACACCGCCAATTTCGCACAAGATAATGTCTGCGCCGCTTTCGGCTGCCGAACGGAATGCATCTTTTATTTCGTTTGTAATGTGCGGAATAACTTGCACCGTACCGCCCAAGTATTTGCCCGCGCGTTCTTTCGAAAGTACGGAAGCATAAATACGGCCCGAAGTGTAGCTCGAAGCCTTGGAACACTGCACGCCTGCAAAACGTTCATAGTGGCCAAGGTCCAAGTCTGTTTCGTAACCATCGTCTGTCACGAAAACTTCACCATGCTGGTAAGGGCTCATCGTGCCCGGATCCACATTCAAGTATGGGTCGAGCTTTTGCATGAACACCTTGTAGCCGCGACTCTTCAAAAGGAGCGCGAGCGATGCCGAGGTGATTCCCTTGCCGAGCGAACTTACGACGCCGCCCGTGATAAAAATGTACTTAGGCTGCTTAGCCGAATTCTTTGCGGTTGCCTTAGCCATGTAGCGTCTCCTTGCCGGCCACTGTGCCGGGGATTGTTATAAAGTTTGTATAAAAACAAAGGCAAAAGCCAATAGCTTTTGCCGAATGATAAAGACAGTTAAAGACGGAAAAAATCGGGTGCCTAATAGTTTGTTTGGAGAGGGGCGCCTGATGACGTTGCGAAATTGTTGCAACGGCTGAACTCAGGTGGGCTTCGATGGATTCCGATATTTTCATCGGACTTATAATGTAGTAAAAAAGTATGGGCGGGCAAGAATAACCTTGAAATTTTTTGTAACAATTTTTGTACTGTTACATTTTGTGTAAAGCAATTTGCTCTAAAACAAGAAAATGTAAAAGATTGACTCCATGTGCGATGCTTTGCGATTCCTACATCGGTGTTTGTGACTATTTTTTAATCAGGTATTTTTATGTCTATTATCAATGATATTCAAAAAGCGCTTTTTGCAAAACAGGATTTGAAGTTCAAATCTTTCCATAGCAAACTTATCCCGACGACGGAGGCGAAGTCAATTATCGGCGTGCGCACTCCCGATTTGCGAGCCATCGCAAAGGAATTTGCAAACCATCCTGACGTGGAAAAATTTTTGGTCACGCTCCCGCACAAGTATTACGACGAAAATCAAATCCATGCGTTTATTTTGTCTCTAATCAAGGATTATGATGATTGCGTGTCGCACATCGATGCGTTCTTGCCGTATGTGGATAACTGGGCAACGTGCGACCAGATGCGCCCTAAGGTTTTTGCGAAGGTTGCAAACCGCAAACGCCTTTTGAAAGATGTTGAACGTTGGATGAGTGCTCCCGTGACGGACGTTTACACTGTCCGCTTTGGTATCGAAACGTTGATGTCGTTCTTTTTGGACGATGACTTTGATCCGAAATTTTTGAAGTGGGTTGCGAAAATCCGCAGCGAGGAATATTACCTCAATATGATGGTGGCGTGGTTCTTTGCGACGGCACTTGCTAAGCAGTACGAGGCGACACTCCCGTTTATCGAAAAGCGCGTGCTTGATGCGTGGACGCACAACAAGACTATCCAGAAGGCGATTGAAAGCTATCGCATTACCGATGAACAAAAAGCATATCTGAAAACCTTAAAATTATAGTATCTTTAAAATATGATTGATTATACCGTACAGACCGTAAAAACCGACAATTTTGAAATGGACTACCTCAAGTTTGGCACAGGCGCGCGTACGCTCGTGTTGCTGCCGGGGATGAGTCTCAAGAGTACGATGGGTATCGCCTCGATGGTGGCTGATTCGTACAAGATATTTGCAGACGATTATACGGTCTACATGTTCGACCGCAAAAAGAATTTCGGTGAATCGTATCCGATGGAACAGATGGCAGCTGATACTGCCGAAGCGATGGATGCTCTTGGCATTGAACGTGCATGCTTCATTGGAATTTCGCAGGGCGGCATGATTTCGCAAATCATCGCTGAACAATACCCACAGAAGGTCGAACGCTTGGCGCTCGGCTGCAGTGCTGCCCGCTTGAACGATATGTCTCGCGCGGTGATGACGGAATGGAAACGCCTCGCCGAAGCTCGCGATATCGAAGCCCTCTGCTCGAATTTTATAGATAAAGTTTTTTCTGCTGAAACAATCCGCAAGTACAAAAAGAGCCTGATGCGCATGAACACGAATGCAACGGAACAGGACATGGCACGCTTCTGCGTGCTTGCCCGTGCTTGCCTCGAATACGATGCTTTTGCAGGACTCGAAAAACTCAAGTGCCCGACGCTCGTTTTGGGCGCCGAACTCGACCAAGTCTTGGGCGTAATCGCTTCCCGAGAAATCGCCGAAGTGCTAAAGCAAAATGGCACGCTAGTAGAACTCTACGTTTACGAGAACTACGGCCATGCCGCTTACGACGAAGCCCCGGATTACCGTGCAAGAATTTTGGAGTTCTTGAAGGGGTAGGGACTTCCTCTATTTTTCTTTAACGCTCCAGAAACCTGTTTTGTTGCTGCCGACGCGGACGATGAGGCCCTTTGTTTTGAGCGTGTTTATCGCACGTTTGACTGTTATGATGGATATGTTGAGCTGCGTGGCGATATTTTGAGCTGTAATATTGTTTTTTTGTTTTATGGAATCGAAAATTTGTCGTTCCTTTTCGGATAATTCGTTTATGGTATCATTTTTTGTATTTATGGTATCATTTTTTGTATTTATGGTATCATTTGTAGTATCGTTTTCTGTATTTGTAGTATCATTTGTGAAATTTATAGTATCATTTTCGCTCTTTGCAGTCCCATTTCGCAACAGTGTGGCCATAAAGAAGCCGGAACCTGCTTGATATTGTACGGGACTTGAACCAGCCTCTTTGCAGATGTCGGCGATTCTCAAAAGGCCTGTTCCCCATTTTTCAACGATGTTCATCTTTTGGAATATGTCTGCGATTTGCGTGTTGCGAACGCTAGAATAGCCTGCAAGGATTTTTTCGAGGGATAAATCTCCGAAAATACCACCTGGATTTTGGAATTCAATACGGTCGTCAAATACCGAAATTTGAATACAAGAACTGTCCATGTAGTTGCGGTGCATTACGGCGTTTGCCAAAAGTTCGCGGACCGCTTCGGGTGGGTAGTCATATATGTCTTTGCGGTAGAGACCCTTGATTTGGGCGCCTACATTGGTGTGCCTATAGATAAATTCAAATGCATCTTCAATTTGTTGGTAAATTGGTCCGGCAAATTCTTTGCGGTCGAGGAATACGGAACGTGTTAAACCTTTGAACCTTGCGCATTGGATTTTGGCGAAATATAGGTCGTTGGCGGCGAGTAGTCTAAATGCGATACTTGGAAGCAGACTGCCGTCTTGTTCCTTGAGTAAACCCCAGCTGATAAGGCTTTCTACAGAAACTTTTTTGTGGCTTGTAGAGCGTTCTGCGATGACGCGTCTCAATTCGTTAATCTGCTTCTTTGTTGCGGGCTTGACGCCTCGTTCTACAATTTCATCGTAGGATTTGTGGGCGCTATAAAGCATCATTTCGCGAATCTTTTCAGGTTCTGCCTTGCGTGTTGTTGCTCCGACGCGGATGTATACTCCATGACGTTCGCCTTCGTGCTTGAAAAAATAGGGTGGTCGGTCGCCTTTGAAAATTTCCATCACGACGATAGTCTTGTCTTCGATGGTTTCAAGATGTAAGTGTGGAAATATTTGCGGAGAACAACTGTCGCTGATCTCGTTCGTAATTGAGTCCATGAACTTGAATACGTTTACTGACGGAACGCCTGTGATTTTTAGTGAGGTGTCTTCGACTCCGAAAATAATAGAACCACCCTTGCCGTTTGCAAAGGCTATGGCGGTCTTTAACCATTTCTTTGGGTCTTCCGACAGCTCGTTCCCTTTGAATTCTAGAACTTCGGATTCGCCCCTCTTGATTTCGTCTGCCGTCATTGATGGTGTGCTCCTCGTATTTAGCTAGCCATAATATAAACCATTGAATGGAGTGCGTCAATATGTCGGATTGTGGAGCTGATTATAGATTTTCGTATTCGCTTTTATTTTCCACCTATACTTTATTTCAACAATAGGTTACGCCGCCATGAGCAGGCGGCATTCGTCTTCAAGCCCGCAGTCGATCAAAAACTTGCAGATGTTCTTCTTGATCTTGCCCGTGTTGGCGCGAGTGCAGTGCAGCGCCTGGGCGACTTCGACGTCGGTGTACTTGTCGCAATTGCGGCTGACTTCGTACATGGTGTCGAATGCCTTGAGCATCTTGGGGCTGTTGGCGAGGCGGAGCCTGATGATGTCGATGATTTCGCTCTGTTCGTAGTCGCTTTCGAGCTCGTTGCGTTCCTCGGTGAACGGGTTCGTGTCCTCGTTCTCGAGGCAGGAATAATCATCGTCATCGTTTTTTTTCAGCTTGCTTTCGACTTTTTCGACTTTGTCGCGCTTGGCGTTTTTGCGCTTTTCGTCAGCCATGTGCCAGCTGATTTTTTGGGCGAAGAAGGCTTCGAAGGGAACTTTCAAGGTCGGGTCGAAATCCTGTACAGCCTTGCAGAATACCATGTAGGCGTCGCCGGCCAGGTTGGCCTTGCGTTCCTTGGAGCTGCAACCGTTGAGGCTAAAGTCGGAGCTAATCAGGAACGAGTTCTTGGCGACGAGTGCCATGACGTAGTCCCCGAAGATGTCCCAAAGGGTGTACATCGCCTTGTCGTGGGCGTATTCGCTCGGGGTGGCCTGGGCGATGGCGATGAGGTTGTTGATCTGGGAGGCGGTGGCCTTGGTGGTGTTGTGCTGCATGAGCAAGCTCCTTTGGGAAGGTGAAAATTTTGAGACAAGACGGCAAAACGCCCTTTGATAATTTTTTATCAAAAGACTATGGCGTGAATTGCAAAGATGTTGTTTTATTTGGTCAAGCCGTTTGCTGGACCTATATAGACGAAAACCGGTGTTGCGCTGCTCAATGCGCTGGAAAAACGAATAGAGAAAATCTTATTCAATCTCATGTTCCTAAATATAGCAAACCGGTATGTCACAATATGACAGTCCGAAATCTCTTTTGTAAAGTTTTCTAAACTTTTGCGATTGAAGAGTGTAGACGTCCAAATCATAACTGTGTTATATATCGACTGTTGAAGTGAAAAAGTAAACTGGGAAAACTGTTTTTCTCAAAAAATATTGGCTGGACGGAAGCCCGGACTATTTGCGGGGAGTATTTTGGAGGTTGTTTTTAAATTTTTTTGACTTGACGTGTTTACATGTGATTGTGTTTAATCGATATCATGGTGTATGCATCTTTGGAGGTTCGCGTGAAACTCTTTAAACCCCTTTCATTTAAAATCTTTGGCTCGTCTTTAGGCGAGTGGTTGTTGTGGCTTACTATCGGCTTAATCATTGGTGGGATAATCTCCATATTTTTTAGTAGGGTGGAAATTTCGTGGAAGCCTCCCCGTAATTATGCGCATTGTCCTGAAAAGGATATTGATAGCTACTATTTTCAGAAGCTCGAGACCTTTGTGGACCCGCGCGATAGCAACGAATATATAGTGCTGAAGTATGCGGAATACAGGGGCTGTGGCATGTCGGAACACGATTCGGGTTTTGTGGCGGGTGGCGATACCGTGACGTTCCATTTGATGCTGGAAAATTTGCGGTACAAGACGCATTGCAGTTTCTGTCTGGATTCCACTTGCGAACGAGGGCGCTATTATTCTTCTATAGGGCGGCTCAACGCGTGTCCTGCGGGCTGGAAAATCGCCTCGGCGGAGCAGAATGCGGGGCTGTTTTTCTCCCCAAAGGGGCATTTGATGTATTGGCCGACATTTAGCCCTATTAAGGTCGTGGATACTTCGGATCCGAGCGGCTTGAAGCGTTTGCGAGCTCACCTGCACGAAGAAACTTATGGGTATGTCGATACGGTTGAACTGAACCTGTCCGGGTTTTACAATAACGAGAAGGATTCTATGGAATTTGTGGACTCCCTGAGTGTCGTCTGGACGGGTGATGGGTTCCCGACTGTGATTGTACCGAGCCATTACACGAAAGAGCAACAGAATGAGATTAAGGAAACCTTGAGAGGGATCCTCTTGAAACAGGATTATTATTACCCCATCCGTTGCATTCGTATAGACGATCCGAACCACATGATGGATAGCCAGAAATCGAATATGACTACGTTCTATAATAATATGAGACAACTGCCGTATCTGTATCGGTAGGAAATGACTTTTCCCACACTAGACACGCCCCCCTATAATTTCTATCTTTGCACTCGTCCAAGCAATATCGCCTGGGCGTAAACAATCACCGGCTTGCAAGAGTCGCTTCGGTGGCGCGGTACAATTGATATTGACTTCGCTTTGTGGCTTAATTGCAGTCCGGGTAGTAACAACCGAAAAGGAAAATATACTATGGCTAATTTGCCTTCCGTCGAAGATCTGCTTGCTGCAGGCTCCCACTTTGGTCACCAGACTCAGCGCTGGAATCCGAAAATGAAACCGTACATCTTGGCAGAAAAGAACGGCATCTACGTTCTCAACCTCTCCAAGACTCGTGACCTCCTCGAAGAAGCTGCTAAGGCTGCTGCCAAGATTTCTGAATCTGGCAAGACTGTGCTCTTCGTTGGCACGAAGCCGACTGCACGTCAGTGCGTGCTCGACGCTGCTGCTACCTGCAACCAGTTCTCCGTCACCAACCGTTGGTTGGGCGGTATGCTCACGAACTTCCAAACTGTCCGCAAGTCCATCAAGAAGATTGACAAGATCGACACCATGGAACAGGACGGCACCTTCCAGGCTCTCTCCAAGAAGGAAGTCCTCGACAAGACTCGTGAACGCGCCAAGCTCCTCGACGTGTTCGGTGGTATCCGCGAAATGGTGAACCTCCCGGGCCTTCTCGTCGTGACCGACCTCGCTCACGAAAAGATCGCTGTTGCAGAAGCTCGCCGTCTCCACATTCCTATCATCGGCATCTGCGACACGAACGTCGATCCGACCCTCGTGGACTACCCGATTCCGGCAAACGACGACGCTGTGAAGTCCCTCAAGCTCATTGTGGACTACATCGCTGCTAACGTCAAGCCGCGCGTCGCTGCTGACAAGAAGGAATCCAAGGAAGAAGTGAAGAAGTTCGACAACGGCGAGGACAAGTAATATGCAGATTACCGCATCCCTCGTTAACGAACTCCGCCAGAAGACTGGCGTCGGCATGATGCAGTGCAAGAAGGCACTCGTCGAAACTGACGGTGACATGGACAAGGCCGTTGAACTCCTCCGCAAGCACGGTGCTGCTGTCGCTGCAAAGCGCGCAGACAAGGCTGCTAAGGAAGGCCGCGTTTACCTTGTCGAAACTGCTGACAAGGCTGCCGCTTTTGAACTCACCTGCGAAACTGAACCGGTTTCCAACAACGACGACTTCGTTGCCCTCGCTGCTATGGCCACCAAGGCTGTTGAAACGCAGGATATCGCTTCCGTCGAAGATCTCAAGAACGCTGTCGTCGATGGCGTCAAGATCAATGACCGCCTCCAGGACGTCCTCGTGAAGATTCAGGAAAACATTGACTTCCGCAAGTTTGCAGAAATCAAGAAGGTCCCGAACTCCGTGTTTGGCGTTTACAGCCACATGAAGGGCAAGATCGGTGTTATCACTGAACTCGCTTTCGAAGGCTCTGCTGACGAAGCTGCTCTCAAGCAGGCTGCTAAGGACATCGCTATGCAGGCCGCTGCATTCGCTCCGGTTGCATTGAACGATGCTGCAGTTCCGGCTGAAACGATCGAAAAGGAAAAGGAAATTGCCAAGGCTCAGATCGAAGCTTCTGGCAAGCAGACCAAGCCTGAATTCATGCAGCGCCAGATTGATGGCCGCGTGGCTAAGGTCCTTAAGGAAATCGTTCTCGAAGACCAGGAATTCTTCATGTCTGAAAAGAACCCGAAGAAGCTCTCTGTCAAGGACTACCTCCAGGAAGTCGTTGCAAAGCAGCTCGGCCTTACCAGCTTGAAGGTCGTGAACTTCATCCGCTTCGAACGCGGTAACTAAGTTCGCCTGCTGTCATCCTGGAGCCTCGATAGAGGCGATAGGATCCAGACCGAAAATTAAATTGGTCGTCCCTCGCGGGGCGGCCAGTTTTTATTCGCGCGGTTCCAGATTGACCTTGTAGCCATGTTCTATGGTTGTCCCGAGCCGCAACTGGATTAACTTCATCGCATGCTCGCGTGCTCTGCGCTTGAGCTCCTCGCTGTTTTCCTGCTCGTACTTTTTTTGTTCGGAAATAAAGAACTGCTTGAAGTCCTCAAAACGGATGTTGTTGAACCAGCCCTGCCTTTCCCAAAGAATTTGTATGCTCTCGAAATCGATGCTGTGGCTTAGAATCCTGGGCTCCGGCAGATAAATAAAAATGCTTTGCGTGTTCGGCTCGACAAGAATCTTGATGTCCTTCAAATTGTAACCTAGCTTGACATCGCCCTCATAAACAAGCGAAAATTCCTTGATGGATTTGTTGATTCTCCAGTCGGGCATGTATTCGAGGAGTTTTTTCGCGTCCTGGTAGTTTGCATTTTTGCGGTAGTGGTGGTGGAGGGTCGCAAGCTCCGAAATCTCGCTAATTTGCTGCTCCACAAACTCGCTTGTGATGCTCGTCCGTTTTGTGTCGGAGTATAGCTTTTTCATGACAAGCGCAGTCGTTACACTTGTAACGCAAATGATGAGCAAAATTGCAATTATTTTTAGAGCGGGTTTCATGCTATAAATTTATGCAAAAAAGATGTGAAAGGTAAAGCTCATCGGATTTTTCTTGTCATCATTTCTTTCGTCTATAGCATCTTCTTCATGCTCCAGCTGCCGATTTTCCGTCCGTTGTGCTCGATTTCGCATTCATGGAAAACCTCGTAGCCGCGTTTGCTGTAGTTTCATGGTTACTCCTTACCTGTGTCTGACTGGTCCAACATCTGAGTGAGAAGAGCGAAAAATTCCTCGGGCACATTTTTATGGAACGCAATTCCAAACATGTACGGAATTTTCGCTGCGGCAAATAGCGGAAACCGGCGGGTCGCTTCTTCAATTTGCTGTTTGTCGTTAGTCCCGAGATAGGCCGAAAAGAAAATGTTCCAGTGGGTCTTCATCGTTTCTGACGGCAGATGAAATAGAAAGTCTAGTTTATCCGCATCTGGCATGTGCGCCAAGTTCCACATAAGTGCAAGGTCCCATTCCGGAGCACCGTATCCGAACCCGCCCAAGTCAATCCAAAGTGTCCTCTTTCCGTCGGTGATGGCGTTTCCAATTTGCAAATCGCCATGGAGGCAAGTCTCTGTGTCAGGAACTTTATCCAAAAATTTCAAGATGCGATTTCTGTAGTCTTCCGGTACAAAATCTTCGTCAGAATAGAACTTCGTAATCATTTGCTTGTAAGACTTGAGCCGCGAAGTATCTGCTTTTGTCGCGTGAAGCTCTCGTGCCATACGGGCTAATTCCAAGGAAATATCTTCTAGCCGTTCGGGCTCCTGCGAAATGATTCGCGAAAAAGAACGCTTGCCTTCAATGAGCTCGTACTCACCGCCAAAACGCTTGCCGTCCGTAATCAAACGAAACGGTTCCGGTGTAGAAATGCCCAACTCGAAAGCCGTCCGCGATGCCCAAAATTCATTTTTTATTGTGTTTGCGTCAAAATCCGGATTGTACAACTTTGCAAGCGATTTGCCGTTCCTATGCGTATACGCGAGCGCAGTCCCGCCTTCGCCCGTCTGGATGTAATCATTCAGATCAATCTTCTGAAATTCGTTGTTCGCTCCCATAAAAATTCTCCATCTGATTGTAAAGCTATACAATTTTTCGGGTGATAGCGCGCGGGATGGAATTTTTTTGAAGGGGGAAGAATCCCCCTCGCTCCAGCCCCGACTTACAAGTGCAAAATGCGGCATGTCATGCCCGCCACCGAGCGGGCATCGCCTCTATCTGTCAAAAACACATCGTCGGGTCTTACGCTACCCCTTCGAGCGGGTGCTCAAGCGCCGCACCCGCAACGCCCGGGCTTAACTTTTTATGTATATTACAGACCAAGAATACCGATGACTGTTTAGCCAAATCTGGAAAATGGATGATGACAAGAGACCAAGAACTTACAGAACTTCTAGATTCCTGCATAAGAACTTATGCTGTGGAAAATCGTTTCTTGGAATTCAAAAGCAATCACGTAAGTCCTGAAGATTTGGGAAAGTACATATCGGCTCTTTCTAACGGGGCTTGCCTTGAACAGAAGGACGACGGCTATCTCTTTTTTGGTGTTGACGACCATTCACATAAAGTTGTTGGAACTTCATTTGACATTTCGATTGCAAAAAAGGGAAATCAGGACCTTGAACTTTTTCTTCGCGTAAATACGACTCCGAAAATCAATTTCCAAGTAGAACGTTTTTTCTACAAGGGAAACGAAAATTGTCCAATATCGGTTTTCATAATCCCTGCGGCATCCGAACAACCGACATGTTTTCAGAACATTCCCTATATCAGGGTAAATAGTTCGACAACGAATTTGCGGGATTACCATGATTGGATGCGTTCCATTTACAACTCAAGAACGGATTGGAGTAAGGAAATAATACCTGAAGCATCGCTGGATGATCTTGACCCTGAGGCGGTCATTAAAGCTCGCCATGGATTTGCCGAGCGGTATCCTGACAAAAAAGAATACATTGATTCTTTAGATGATTCCACGTTTTTGGATAAGGCGAAAATAACGGTTGGTGGAAAAATAACCCGAACGGCTTTGTTGTTGTTGGGTAAGGACGAATCATCACACTACTTGAATCACATTTCCCAAATTGTTTGGCGATTGAATTCTGGCGATGAGCAGGCAGGTGATATTTTCTCTCTTCCGTTTCTTCTCTCGACCGACCGTGTTTTGGCTAAAATACGCAATTACAGGTTCAAAATTTATCCAAGCAACAGTTTAATTCCGGCAGAAGTTTGGAAGTACGATACCAAGACGATATTGGAAGCTTTGCACAATTGCATTGCCCATCAAGACTATAGTGCGAATTCGAGAATTGTCGTTACTGAGGAAAAAGATAGCCTATGCTTTGAAAATGCAGGCTCTTTCTTTGATGGCAACTTTGAAGATTATATTCGCGGACGACGGACTCCTGCCCGTTACAGGAATCCGTTCCTTGTTCAGGCGATGGTCAACTTGAAGATGATTGACACGCAGGGCTACGGCATCCATTCGATGTTCCTTAGCCAACGTAATCGCTGCTTGCCCATGCCCGATTACGAAAGCACGAAGGAAAAAGTCGTGCTGCGTATTCCAGGAACGGTCATAGATGAAAATTACAGCAAGATGCTTTTGGAGAACACTTCCATCGGTTTGGATGAGGCTGTGTTGCTTGATGCCCTCCAAAAGAAGAAACCTTTATCTGCGGAAGCGATTAAGCTGTTGAAACGGGATGGTCTTGTCGAAGGTCGTGGAAAAAACATTTTCATATCGAAATATGTAGCCTTGGCGACAAATCAAGAAAAGGAACACTCGCAGGCGAAAGGGCTTAGCAATACTAATTATCGAAATATTATTTTGGATTACTTGAGGGACTACGGCGAACTGAGCAAGTCTCAAATCTATGCAATGCTTCAGCAGTATTTGCCGACGACGTTGGATGATCGTCAGAAGAAAAGCAAGGTGGAAAATTTGCTTTCTAGTCTTAGGATGGCAGGGCGGATTCAGTACAATGTTTCCAAGAAATGGGTCCTATCAAAGATGGATAAAACCTCTTAAATTTAGTACGCAAGTTTGAAATTTAAGAGGCTTTTTAAGAGGAAATTGGCAAAATTTGCCTAAAAAACGCGTTTTAACCTCTTAAATTAGTTGCTTTTACTTTTTTTTAAGAGGTTTGGGAAAAAAGTTAAGAGGCTGCATGCACCCCTAATTCCAATTTGGAATAAGCGTCTGGCGGTCCAAGATGGGGCGTTTTTGGCGATTTTTCGCACAAAAACAGGCTGCTTTGTAAACTTTTGTTGCGTCTGGGCTGTATTTAAGTTATTTTTAGATTGGACATATTAGAGAGTTTAGCTCTTGTTCTCTAAGTGAAATCTCGACAGTTTCCCTGAACGAGAATAAGGCGAACGCTCACGCAGGTATGCCGTTTTGCGGTGTATCTCGGTTTGCTGTACCGGCCTTTTAGCCGGTCTTTGGTCATATAGCCAAAGAGCAACAGCCCTTTTGGGGCGTGGGTCGTTTGTGTTTATCGTTCAGAGGCAGTCGAGAGCCCCACTTAGGTAAATGCAACGATCTACGCCTTTCTTGTATCCATACAAATTTTGGCGAAGTTCATTGCGGTTCTACAGGGGCGAACTACAGAATTTTAAAACGATGGAGGCTGTTATGACACAGAAAGCAAGATGGTTCATTTCGCTGGCTGCTACGGTGGTGTTCCCGTTTGCACTCTCCGCTTGTGGCGATGAAGTGACCGAAGAACATATTACCCAAGTCGTAGAAGAAAAAATTCTGGTGGTTGCCGATGTATCGGAACTTCCTGATTGTTCCTTAGAAAATCAGGGCAAGCAGGTTCTTGTCAGGGGAGAGGCTTCGCCTCGCATCTGTGTTGATGGCAAGTGGATTGCTTCATTTGCTGAAACTCAGGATGATTTAAAATGCACTGCGGAATACTTGCCCGACGGTTCTGGTTTGAAAATCATTTGCAACGGGGATTCCATCGGTGTGGTGTTGAATGGAACTATAGGCCCACAAGGAGTCCAAGGTGAACAAGGTATTCAGGGCGAGCAAGGACTCCAAGGTGAAAAAGGCGACAAAGGAGACCAAGGCGAACAGGGACTCCAAGGTGAAAAAGGCGACAAAGGAGACCAAGGCGAACAGGGACTCCAAGGTGAAAAAGGCGACAAGGGAGACCAGGGTGAACAGGGAATCCAGGGAGAGAAAGGCGACCAGGGTGAACAAGGAGCTCAGGGCGAGAAAGGTGACAAGGGTGATACGGGCGAAGGTTGCTCTGTTGAACAAAATGGGGTTCTCATTACGATTACTTGTGGCAACCAAAATGCTGTTGTTAATATCATAGGAGTATGTTCTGGTTCTAATGAAAATGTAGTTAAAGAATATGAAAACGCCTACTATGTTTGTCATTCTAATATGTGGGTGGATGCATCTGTGTTAGAATACGATACCTATGGAAAAATTTGTTTTGAAAATGGGGCGATTGTTGGTGGAGTTGTCGATACCATTAATAAGTATGTGTGCGATGCAGATACATTTAGAGTTGCGGATGAAAAAGAAGTTGCTTTGAGTAAGGGGTGTGTTAGCTATACAGAAAATGATGTCGTTCGAAAACAAATTTCTGATGAGCAGGATTCTGTTTATGTTTGTAAAAATGGCGTATGGAGCGGCTCTCTGGGTAAACATGTCGTGTACGGGACACTATTGGATAAAAGAGATCAAAAAACTTATAAGACGGTTGTCATAGGTGAACAGATATGGATGGCAGAAAATCTAAACTACGCCGATAGTATAAGTTACCCTGGTATGCAAAAACGTAACTGGTGTTACTATAATAATTGTGAAAAGTATGGTCGCCATTATAACTGGGCCGCAGCCATAGATAGTGCTGGCACTTTTAGCACCAATGGAAAATATTCTGGCTATGAACGGCTATATGCGCTGATTTATCCTGTTCGTGGAATATGTCCTGAAGGGTGGCATTTGCCTGATAGCACAGAATGGAAAACGCTGTATTCTGCGATGGGCTTTTCCCCTTATGCTATGCAGGCGGTGGGCTATGAAAAATGGCCTGACGCATTGGATACGTATGGGTTCTCTGCACTTCCCGCTAGTGTTCGCGATAATAGCACAGGCTTTGATTATTACTTCCGAGACATGGCTATATTCTGGAGTTCTACTCAGAAGGACTTTTATTCGGCTTATGTGTTGTATTTGGATAAGAATTCCGCGAATGCTGCCGGCATTGGTAATAAACGCAGTGGTTACTCAGTTCGTTGTCTAAAAAATTCTCTGTGAAACTTTTTCTAGACATAAACCATGGCGCTTTATTATTGCGGTTAATTCACTCGGTGGTAGGATTTATTAAAACAAGTTTTTCGTTATGAATCTAAAATTAGACAATTCAAAAAGGATTGGAATGTGGTAAAAAGAAGTAACATTTTTAAAAGTGATACCTTGTTGAAAACAGCGGCATCCGTTATTGAAAGAACGTTTGGGTTACCTAATGGATGTGTGAAGTTAGTGAAGAAAGATGGTCGTAAAATGCGTGATGATGCAGTGGTTAAAACATTAAGAAATCACTGGGAGAAAGAATGATGAAAAAGAAAATAATTGATGCATCGTTAAGCAAGCGTTTGGGTGTAGATGTTTGTGCTCAAGATTTCTTAGAAGCCGAATTGCCGTATTTACAATGGGAGATTATCTATATCTCGGATGAAACGGGTGATGCGGAAAAAGAATATGTGCAATATGAAGCAAATGATGAAATGTCTGAAGAAAAATACGAAAATACAAATCTGTGCCCTGGGGAAATAGATGAGATTAATTTAGTAGATGGGAACATGGTTGAAGTTGACGATGTTGAATCGTGGGCGGAAGAACAAATTGATTTGCTCTTGAAAAAGAAACCTAAGGTTGTTCGTGCAATTTTGAAGGAAAGACTCCTTGGAAAAAATACGATTGATGCAGAATACGAACCAAGGCGCTCTTTTGCGTGGTCTCGCACACTTGCGGAAATCGCTCACATATTGGAAAAGGAAAACTGCTTGCCGAAAGGGACTGTTGTCTTCCGAAAAAAAGGAGCCGTTTTAAATCTTCGGAAAAAATTGGCTTGCCTGTATCAAAATAAATAATTGATTCTTCTGTAAAATTGTTTTCATAGCGCTGTCAATTTTGTTGGGAACCTAAAAGAAGTTTTGTAGATTTTTCGTTATGCTTTTGTAAATGACAAAGGCCCCGGATCTGCATCCGAGGCCTTCAATTTTTTCTAGATCCTTTCGACTTCGTGCCTTGCGGCACTCCGCTCAGGATGACACCAGTGCGTGGCAGCGGCTATTCCTAGCCACTAACCACTGTTTACTAATTACGCCTGCTTGTAGCTTTCGAGCGATTCCACGCGGAGGCTCTTCACGAAGTTGTAGTGCTTTGCGACTTCGGCTTCGGCGAGGTTCAAGTACACCTTCATGCTCTTGTCGAACAGTTCCGGTGCCTTGGTGGCGTCGCGGAGGAGCAACTGGGTCATCACGCAGTTGGCGGCGAGTTCGTACAAGTGACGGCTGCAGAGGTCGGTGAATTCGTTGTTTTCAACGGACTTCACGTATTCAATAGCTTCGTTGTACTTTTCGTCCATAGCCTTGGCGCGAGCCTTGAGGCTTTCGTATTCCGGGCGAACGTCCATGGCTTCGAGTTCTTCGAGCATGAGGCCGTAGCTGCCGGTGGTGATGTGCGGAAGTGCTGCAACCGTCTGCAACTGCGTCGTGCCTTCGTAAATCGAAGTGATACGAGCATCGCGGTAGAGGCGCTGGCAAGCGTATTCGAGCATGTAGCCCGAACCGCCGTGAACCTGGATACAGTCGTAGCTGTTCTGGTTTGCGTATTCGGAGTTCATGCCCTTGGCGAGCGGCGTGCAAGCGGAAGCGAGCTTCTGGTAAAGTTTGAGTTCCTTCTTTTCGTCGTCGGTGAGCTTGCGGGTGCGTTCGATGTCTTCGAGGCACTTGTAGATATCGACGTAACGAGCTGTCTGGTACAAGAGGGCGCGGCCTGCATCGAGACGAGCCTTGATGTTCGAGATCATCTCGTAGACGGCCGGGAAGTTCACGATAGCCTGACCGAACTGCTTACGGTCCTTGGCGTAGGCGAGAGCTTCGTTGTAAGCCATCTGGCTGATACCCACGGACTGAGCGGCAATGCCGAGGCGTGCGCCGTTCATGAGGGCCATCACGTACTTGATGAGACCGAACTTGCGGCGGCCGCAGAGTTCAGCCTTGGCGTTCTTGTAGACAAGTTCGCAAGTCGGGCTTCCGTGAATACCGAGCTTGTTTTCGATGCGGCGAACGTCAACGCCACCGTCGCGCTTGTCGTAAATGAACATGGAAAGACCACGACCGTCGTGCGTGCCTTCTTCGGAGCGGGCGAGCACCAGGTGGATGTCGGAGTCGCCGTTCGTGATGAAGCGCTTCACGCCGTTCAAGTACCAGCACTTGTCAGCTTCGCTGTAGGTGGCCTTGAGCATCACGCGCTGCAAGTCAGAACCTGCATCCGGTTCGGTCAAGTCCATGGACATCGTTTCGCCGGCGCAGATGCGCGGGATGAAACGGGAACGCTGGTCTTCGTCGCCGAATTCATAGAGCGTTTCAATGCAGTCCTGGAGGGACCAGATGTTCTCGAAACCGGCGTCTGCAGAGGCGATCATTTCGTTGATGGCCGTGTAGGCGGTAATCGGGAAGTTGAGACCGCCAAAGCGGCGCGGCATCGTGACACCGTTGAGGCCAGCCTTGCGGGTGGCTTCGAGGTTTTCGTAGGTCTTGGATGCGTAGCGGACGCGGCCGTTTTCGCAGTGCGGACCTTCGGCATCCACGTCTTCGGAGTTCGGGAAGACCGTGTTTGCGGTGATGTCGCCAGCGACTTCGAGCACGCGGTTGTAGTTGTCCATAGCGTCGGCAAAATCTTCCGGCGCATAGTCGAAATTGTCCTTGTCTGCAAAGCCGTTTTCCTTGAGTTCGACAATGCGCTGCATCAAGGGGCTGCTTTCGAGGTTGAATTTAATCTCGGGGTGATCTGTGTAGAAATTTGCCATAGCGCTTACTTGTTGTTTGCCTTGTAATACTTGATCATCTTCGGGAGAACTTCTTCGACGGTGCCGTTGATCACGTAGTCAGCGATAGCGTTGATCGGAGCTTCGGGGTCGGAGTTCACGGAGATGATGATACCTGAATCCTGCATACCAGCGAGGTGCTGGATCTGGCCGGAAATACCGAAAGCGATATAGACCTTCGGGCGAACCGTCACGCCAGTCTGACCGATCTGACGGTCATGATCGACGAAACCTGCGTCCACAGCGGCGCGGCTAGCACCGACTTCAGCGTGGAGTTCCTTGGCAAGTTCGAACAGCATGTCGAAGTTTTCCTTGGAGCCCATGCCGTAACCACCGGCGACCACGATCGGAGCGCCCTTGAGGTTGTGCTTGGCCTTTTCCACATGGCGTTCGAGCACCTTGACCACGTATTCCGTTTCCGGAACGTACTTGGCCACGTCGTGCTTGATGACTTCGCCCTTGTAGTTCGGGTCCACGATTTCCTTCTTCATCACGCCTTCGCGGACGGTTGCCATCTGCGGGCGGTGTTCCGGGTTCACAATCGTTGCGACGATGTTACCGCCGAATGCCGGACGGATCTGGCAGAGCTGGTTTTCGTAGAACTTCTTCACGCCACCGATGCTCATTTCGAAGCTGTCGATTTCGAGTTCGGTGCAGTCAGCGGTAAGGCCGCTGTGCATGGCGCTAGAGATGCGCGGGCCGAGGTCACGGCCGATAACCGTTGCACCGAGCAAGCAAATCTGCGGCTGTTCTTCCTTGAAGAGGTTCACCACGAGAGAGGCGTGCGGGTTGGTGGTGTAGGGGAACAGGCCTTCGGCGTCGAACACATGAACCTTGTCCACACCGTAAGGGAACACCTGTTTTTCGATGCCATCAAGGCCCTTGCCAGCGCAAATGCACTCGAGCTGAACGCCGAGAGTGTTGGCCAACTTGCGACCCTTAGAAAGCAGTTCAAGGGAAACGTCAACGACGGTGGTTCCCTCAATTTCGCAATATACAAATACGTTATTCATAGGTTAGCCAATAATCTTCCCGTCTAAAAGTTCCTTGATAAGTCCTTCAATGTCGGCGTCGCTTGCGGAGAGCGTGCGGCTTTCCTTGGCCTTGAACACGATGTTCTTGACGGCCTTCACGTTCGTCGGCGAGCCAGCCTTACCGATCTGGGCAGGGTCGGCGTCGATGTCGGCTGCACCCCACTGCGGGATGTCGAGGTAGGGCTTCTTTGCGATGAGAGCTGCGTACTTGTCTGCATCTTCCGGCTTGCGTTCGGCAACTGCAGTAGCGTTCTTGAACTTCATGATGCGCTTTGCATTGCGCGGACGGCACGGAGCTGCACTGCCGTTCACGGTTACGACCAGCGGGAGCGGTGCTTCCACAGTTTCGACACCACCGTCGATGTGGCGGCGGATCACGACCTTGCGTGCCTGTTCGTCGAGCTTCAAGATTTCTTCGGCGTAAGTGACCTGAGTAAGTCCGAGCTTTTCTGCAATCTGCGGACCGACCTGTGCAGTATCGCCGTCGATAGCCTGGCGGCCACCGAGGATAATGTCGTAGTCACCGATCTTCTTCACTGCCTGGGCGAGCGTGTAGCTCGTAGCGAGCGTGTCAGCACCACCGAGCGGGCGGTCCGTCACGACGTAACCGCAGTCAGCACCGCGGTACAAAGCTTCGCGGACGACTTCGGCAGACTTCGGGAGACCCATGGTCAAGACGGAGATGGTGGAACCAGGGAACTGGTCCTTCAAACGAAGGGCTTGCTCCAGGGCGTTCAGGTCTTCGGGGTTGAAGACCGCGGGCAATGCGGCACGATTGATAGTACCCTGCGGCGTCATGGCGTCCGGGCCTACGTTTCGTGTATCAGGTACTTGCTTTGCAAGCACAACGATTTTAAGACTCATATTACTATAGTGTTTTAATTTAACGGTTAATTGAAAATCCTGCTACTCTGCAAAATTTTACGCAGTATAAAATAGAATTTTCTCTCGAATGTCATTCCCGGCTTGACCGGGAATCGCCATATTCATTCGTAAATTATGTGTAAGAAAACTGTGATGATTTCGTAAGATGCGGTTTTGCGCAATGAGGGGGAGGGTTGGACTAAAGTCCCAACTGTTCGGCTCAATCATGCCAGTCCGTAAACGGCCTGTCGCGATACTCACCTTAAGCAGTTGTCCCCCTGATTACAGCCCCGGCTTACAATGTCATGCCCGCCACCGAGCGGGCACCTCCTTCTCGTATAGTATCAAAGCATTCCCGCCGGGTCTTCCATCACCCCCACGTGCGGGCTTCAGACGCCAGACCACCTAAAGGTGGCCATGTCCACGTAAGCGCTAAAGCGCTAAGTGGCCAAAGGCCGTCACGCCTGGCTTGGAAATGCTGTTAGCTAGAGCTTTATTCAAAACTTACTGAAGCCATTTCTGAAATTAAATATGGTGCAGAATGTGTTGATGCTGAAAAATTCTTGAAGGATTTAATGAAATCACCTTCAAAAAAGAATAATGACTATTCGCAGCAAATCAACAAGGTAAAGTGAAAACTTTTTGCGTTTTTTGCTAAAGTTTTCAGTAGAGCGTGGGGCTGTGCTTCCTTAATTTCGGGCGTTAATCCGCTTTCAAAGCGAGATTCATCAAAGTTGCAAAATTCAGCGAGCGCCCCCATGTCCGAATTTCTTCTCGTATAAAGCGAGCCCGGATTTTTTCATGTATTCTTTTTCAGAGATGGTCTTTTCTCCGGCAACAACCTCAGAATTTTTTTTCTTAAATACGAATCCCTCTGAATCTTTAATATATATATGTGGCATAATTAAACAGTTTTTCAGGTGAAATTTCGACTTTTTCAGATTGGGTAAATATTGTTTGCCAAATCTGTTCTTGATGGAGTTTGTTTCAGCCCTAGTAGTATCATTAAACCTAAATCTTTGCCAATGCAAAAAGATGATTGAATCTGTTTTGTGCTTTGTTCAGCCATTTTGAGATTTCTGTTTCGTTTGCTATTTTTGCTAGCTCTCTTTTGAAATCACTGAAATAAATTGAAGCATTGTCTAAATCTTTCTCAACAAGGAATGTGAGTTTTTCGTTGTCTTCGGAATCGATTTTTATGTGTAGTATCGCAGAAAATCTGAAAAATCCTTGTCCTTGAAATAAGACTTCTTTGACTTTATACAGATGGACATTTCCTTTTATTATTTTGGAAACACCTGCATCGAGGACTGATGTATGCTCATGGACAATAATCCAATTATTTGCGTATTTGCTGTTTAGTAAAGCTATGTCTCGAACTTTATTTGCTTCGTAAACAGTTTCCAATTCTTTATTGAGCTTGTTGATGTCGGCTTTTATTTCTTCTAGTGTTCTCATTTGTTATACCAATCAGATGTATGATATATTTTAATATATCTTCATTTACAAATTGCCGCAAGTGCTTTGATTTTGTGATTTAATAACAATGGTGGTGAAATCTTTTCACTATATTTAACACGAAAATTTTCTGAATAAGGGGAGCAAAGTATGATTGCAAAAATTTTTGCGGTTGGTTCTGTGGCGGCGATGTTCTTGACTGGCTGTTGCGATAAGCGGGCGTCTTGTGAAGATTGCTCGAAATATGAGGAGAAGTCCGCGGCGGTTCAAAAGTCCGCGGCAGTTCCGGCGGAATCTCGGGATGCCGCGACTCTTGCCGAGCAATCCAAGCAAGCCGTACTTCCCGAGAAACCTCAAGAATCTCTTTCGCTTTGGAATGATCATGCTCCTGCGAAAGATTCTCTCGAAGCGTTTGTGCGTGCAACGACTGATTCGACCTCTCCAGATTTTATCCCGGCGGAACGCCGCATTGCTGTTTTCGATTGGGATGGTACGCTGTTCCTCGAAACCGCTCCGACGTATTTTGATTGGATGCTTTTCGAGCACCGCGTTCTTGACGATTCCACTTACAAGCCTTCGAAAAAGCAGTTGAAGGCGGCACGCGAGGGCCGGGAAAAGAAGGTTTTTCCGGGGCTGAGCGCAGAGCGCGAACGCATGGTGGCTGAGGCTTACAAGGGCATGACGCTTTCGGAATTCGAAGCGTATGTCCGTGCGTTTATGCAAGAACCGCAGCCGGGCTTTACGGGACTCAAGCGTGGCGAGGCTTATTACAAGCCTATGGTCGAAGTGGTGAAATTCTTGACGGCGAACGGCTTCACGGTTTACGTGAGTAGCGGTACGGAACGCTATACGATGCGCCCAGTTGTTGTTGACGGTCTCGGCCTCCCGCCTAAACAAATTATCGGTTCCGATGTGGTCGTGGTGTCAAACAACCAAAAAGGTGCGGATGGCCTTGCGTACACATTCCAGAACGGCGACAATCTTGTACTTGCTGGGCAGAGCATTATCAAGAATTTGCAGACGAATAAAGTAACGACTCTCGCGAGCGAAATCGGTTACCGGCCGGTACTCGCCTTTGGCAACAGCGGTACGGATGCAAGCCTCTTGAATTATGCAATTTCCAACAACAAGTACAGGGCTATGGGATTCATGCTGCTTTGCGATGACTTGGATCGCGAATATGGCAACGAGGCGAAAGCCGAAAAAATGCGCGCTGCAAGCGAAAAGTACGGATGGATTCCCGTGTCCATGAAAAACGACTGGAAAACTATCTACGGGGACGGTGTCCAGAAGGCAAAATAAAATGCGCAGCGGGTGCCGCGCATTCCGAATTACTTCGCTATTTCCACGTAAATTCCTTTAGGCAGGTCGGGCATCTCGCCCGACTCTGTTCTTTTACCGACGGGTTTTCCGAGCGCATTGAAAATCATGTTTCCGGGCTTGCCGCGTTTTGAACTGCGAATGTTTGAAATCCTCGTTGTCTTTTGCGGTATCGTGACCGTGATTTCAAAAGTGACTTGCTTGCTTTCGTAAACGACCGCTTGTCGCACGGTGAACGAATCTCCGGCCTTGACTTTGTTCGGCATGTGTCCGATTTTTGTGGTCATTGTCGAAAGGTCTACGTTAGAATAAACGATGCTTGACCCGTTCGGATCCCAGGCAACGATTTTGCCGTCGGCGTCAAACCAGTGTCCGGTACCTTCGCCGGTTGTGTTGCTGTTGAGGCTTCCGTTGGGCTCTACACCGTAGAACTTGACTTTATTTGCAATTTCGTTTTGCTTGATGTCTAAAATCTTGGCGACATCGCTGCCGTTCAGGTCAAGCGTTACGGGGGCGTAATTGTCGCTAATCGGGAGTGT
The DNA here is from genome assembly GCF_002394865.1 of Fibrobacter sp. UBA4297. Classification (NCBI taxonomy): domain Bacteria; kingdom Pseudomonadati; phylum Fibrobacterota; class Fibrobacteria; order Fibrobacterales; family Fibrobacteraceae; genus Fibrobacter; species Fibrobacter sp. UBA4297. The sequence goes on from NZ_DGUZ01000024.1 coordinate 48,920, forward strand.
TGTTTCAAGTGCGATTTTCTGAACCGTGATTTGGACAGAGCTGCTCGAGCTTCTCGGTGGCGTCACGCTAGACGAACTCGACGAGCTTGAAACAGCCGGCGCACTTGACGAACTCGACGCAATCCCTGTTGAACTTGACGATTCTTGTGCTGGGCAGTTCCCGCCTATGCAGAATGATAGCGTTTCTCCGGGCGTCCCGATGTCCGTAATCTTGAGTCCTGTTTTGGAGCCGTTGTACCAGCGGATGGCGGGGTACTTGTCGTCCGAAAATTCAGGGTAGGCGCTGTAACTAAAGAATGCGTTTGCTGCACTGCCTGGACTTGGCCATTGGTCGGCGACGTTGTCGTTGGACTTGCCTGCGGCGTTTGCGTGTACGATTCGGAGTCCGAGCTTGTCGGCAGAAGAATTAGCGCCAATTGAAAAATCGTAATGTTGCATCAAAAGGCCGCTTCCCCTAAGAACTTTGTTGCGGCCCGTGTTCCGTACGTAAGACCAAACTAATCCTTCATTGTCAGGCCTTGCGGGGTTCTTGTAGCGGTAGCAGACTTCGCCTGGCTTTGTCGTTTCAAGGCTCACGTCGTTGCTGGTTACGTCTACGAATGGAATCCAGCCCTGGTCCGCACGGTAAAAATCGTTGATGGCGACTGGATTTAAGTCGTTTGCGCGGTTACCCATGGTGCAGTAATCCCCGTACCAGTAAAGGTCTGGCCAGCCAAAAATCATGTGTCCCGATTCATGCACAAAGACGTAAATGGAGAATTTGCCGGGCATGTCCGTCATTTGATGATGCGTGAGCCGGACTCCGTCGCGCCTTTCGTTGGACCATCCGGAATGCGGCCAAAGGCCTTGTCCCCATGTTTGTCCGGGGCCTGCGTAGACGATGTTGATGGCTTCGGTGGTGCCGTCCTTGTCATTGTCGTAGCGCGAATAATCCACCTGCGAATCGAAATACGCGAATACTTCTTTCATGAGCGAATCCGATCCCGTATATCCTTGCAAGCTTTCATACCAGGATTTGGGATGCTTTGCGCGGTACCAGCCGAAAACTTCGTTGGTAAGGTCGAGCTGCCCGTTCGAAACGTCTAGATAGTAGTCGCGCACGGATCCGTTACAGCCGTCCCTGTTGAACCCTTCCTTGTTCAGCCATTCTTCAACGTCGGCTACCGAGACGGGCGCCTTCTGGTCTGAAAAATCGACGAGGAGCGTGAGACTATAAATTTTGCCCTTTGGGGCTGCATAATGGCTCTTGTTTTGTGTGACAGGCGTTCGTGCCAAGAGAAAACTTGGCTTGTCTGTGCTTGGGTTGTTGAATGTCGGTCGAGCCTCTTCGGGCCATTCCTGGACGCGTTTCCCCTGATACACGATGTCTGCAAAAAGCATCGTTGGGAGTAACAGTAAGCTAGATAAAACGCCAAATGCAATTTTTGTTTTCATAAAAACATCCCTTTCTCTTTTTAGAAATACATTAATTTGCGGAAAGAAGGTATATCGTACGAAAAATGCAAGGACTATTAGTATTGTTTATAGCCTATTTTTATTACATTTCCCCCGAGACACTAATAACTAATGACTAATAACCAGTGACCAAATTATGAAATTCAAACGCATTCTCCTCAAGCTCAGTGGCGAAGCCCTCGCAGGCGAAAAGGGCCACGGCATCGACAACCAGATTCTTTCTGACATGGCCTCCGAAATTGCATCCATCGTCAAGCAGGGCGTTCAAGTAGCTCTCGTGATTGGCGGCGGCAACCTCGTTCGCGGTATTTCCGCTTCTGCAGGAGGCATGAACCGCGCCCAGGGCGATGCCATGGGCATGCTCGGCACCGTGATGAACGGCCTCGCCATGCAAGATGCTTTGGACAAGCAGGGTATTGACTCCGTCGTGATGTCCGCCATCCGCATGGAACCGGTTTGCGAATTCTTCGACCGCCGCAAGGCTCTCAAGCTCTTGTCCGCTGGCTCCGTGGTCATCTTCTCTGCCGGTACGGGTAACCCGTTCTTTACCACAGACAGCTGCGCCGCTCTTCGCGCTATCGAAAGCGAATGCGATGTCATCATGAAGGCCACCAAGGTCGACGGCATCTACACGGCCGACCCGGTCAAGGATCCGACGGCCACTCGCTTCGACGACATCAGCTACAAGGAAGTCATTTCCCGCGGCCTCAAGGTGATGGACACCGCAGCCGTTGCTCTCTGCATGGAAAACAACATGCCCATCTTTGTGTTCAAGATGGAAAAGGGCAACCTCACGCGCGCCGCTATCGAAGGCGACCTCGGCACTCTCGTGCATTGCTAAAAAATCTGAATCTGCTAAGCGCTCGTTCGTTGATAAAAAGTTAGATTTTCCCTAGAGGAATACTATGGAAATATTTGACCAGGTTATCGACAGAAACGGGCGCAATTTTGTTAAGAACAATGAGGACTTTTTAAGGAACGTGTTCAAAAACGACCCGGATGTGGAAAACGTTGTTAAGGACGTAATTCCATTGTGGGTGGCGGACATGGATTTTAAAAGTCCTCCCGCGGTGATTGAGGCTATCAAGGACTACGCCGATTACGGTATCTTTGGTTACCCGAGGTCTGGCCCGAAGGCCCGCAGAGCCGCTATCGAATGGTATAAACGGCGCCACAACTGGGTGATTGAAGACGATAGCCTCCTTGCCGCTCCGACGGTGATGTTTTCTGTGGCGATGGCGATTCGCGCTCTTTCAAGGGAAGGCGAGAGCGTTATTATTTTCCAACCGGTTTATCCGCCTTTTGCCGGAGTTGTTCTTGCGAATAAACGTAACCTGGTGGTATCGGAACTGGGATTGCAAGACGGCCGCTACGAAATAGACTTTGAAGATTTTGAAAAGAAAGTTGTCGAAAATCATGTGAAAGTCTTGCTGTTCTGCTCTCCGCATAATCCTGTGGGTCGCGTGTGGACCATCAATGAACTGAAGCGGCTTGCTTCGATTGTGGAACGCTACGGGGTGAAGGTCATCAGCGATGAAATCCATTGCGACTTTGTCTTTGATGGGCATGAGCATATTCCTTTTGCTAAGGTGTCTGAATATGTGAAGCAGAATTCTATCACGTGTATTGCACCGACCAAGACTTTTAATTTGGCTGGAATCCAGGGCTCGTTTTGCGTAGCTGCGAACAGAAGTCTGAAGGTCGCTATTTTGGAACCTTGGGAAGCGACGGGCTTGCATACTCCAAGCGGAACCGCATTTGCCGCCATGGAGGCTGCTTACCGTTATGGCAGTGAATGGTTTGATTCCTTGCGAGAATATATTTATGATAACGTAAAGCTTGTGGAAGAAGCTCTCAAGGAAACGAAAATAAAGGTGATTCCTTCTGAAAGTACATACTTGCTTTGGCTGGATTGTCGCAAAATGGATGTGCCTCCCAATACGCTTTTGCTTAAGTATTTCTTGAAGGAGGCCCATGTGTGGCTGAACGAGGGATTGACTTTTGGCGAAGGGGGAAGGGGCTTTGTGCGCATGAACGTTGCAAGTCCAAGGAGCGTCCTAAAAGAAGCTTTGCGCCGCATAACATCACTGAACGCGGTCAAATAAAAAACTCCACTTTCTTTACGAAAGTGGAGCGTGTTTGAGGGTTTTAGACAGAACTTAGATAGAATAGTCTTTTTCCATCATGCCGTAGTCGATGAGAATTTGTTCCAAACGGTCCTGAGTCATCGGTGTCGGGATGGTGAGAAGTTCGTTTTCATCAATGTTCTTTGCGAGTTCGCGGTAGACGTTTGCCTGAGAACATTTGGGCTCGAATTCAATCACGGTTTTCTTGCGGATTTCGGCTTGCTGCACGACGTTGTTGCGCGGCACAAACTGGATAAGCTGTGTGTTGAGTTCCTTGGTGAATGCACGGAGCAGGTCAAGTTCGTTGTCAACATTACGGCTGTTGCAGATGATGCCGCCCAAGCGGACTTCGCCGCGTTCGGCATACTTTGCAATACCCTTGCAAATGTTGTTTGCTGCGTAGAGGGCCATCATTTCGCCAGATGCGACAATGTAGATTTCCTTGGCCTTGCCTTCGCGAATCGGCATGGCGAAACCGCCGCACACCACGTCACCAAGCACATCGTAGAACACATAATCGAGATCTTCGGTGTAAGCGCCGAGCTGCTCGAGCATGCTGATGGAAGTGATGATGCCGCGGCCTGCACAGCCTACGCCTGGTTCCGGGCCGCCGGATTCTACACAGCGTACGCCTTTGAAACCGACCTTTTCGAGGTCCGCAAGTTGGATTTCGGTTTTGTTGTCGCGTATAGTGTCGAGAACCGTTTTCTGGTGAAGGCCGCCAAGCAAAAGACGTGTAGAGTCTGCCTTGGGGTCGCAACCGACAACGAGAACGTGCTTACCTTGTTCGACAAGCCCGGCGGTCAAGTTCTGGGTCGTGGTGGATTTGCCGATGCCGCCCTTGCCGTAAATAGCGATTTGACGTAACTTCTTTGACATTGTGTCTCCTTAGGATTTTATTCCCTACAGAAACACTAGGCGAATGTGAATTTAGGTACTTTTTGGAGCGAAGACAAGCCAATTGGGTTGTATTTTTTTATAAAGTCAAGAAAAAAGCGGTTGTTTATAAGCCTAATCTTTTGTACGGTATATGTTTTTTCTATAAGAGTGATTTGAAATTTTGTTGGCTATAATAAGCGATAGCTATTATCTATAACTTGAGGCTTTTTTCCATTTTTCTTAAAAAAAGAAACTCGTTTTTATTGACATTCTTTTATTGTAGACCTAATTTTGTCCTCAAAACAGAAAAACCTCTCTACCGGAACACTAGGCAAAAACTCCAGGTAATTGAAGAAAATTACATCCGAGAGGTTTTATGACAGAAAAAAAATTTGAAACGATGCAGCGCGAGCATCCGTGCTTTGGTGGCTGCAAAAATAATAAAGGCCGTATTCATTTGCCTGTTGCACCAGGCTGTAATATTGAATGTCGCTTTTGCGACAGACGTATAAATGAAGACGCCCAGATTCCTGGCAATACGAGCAAGGTAATTAAGCCTGAAGAAGCTTGTGGCTATATTCGCAAGGCGTTAGAGTTTGTTCCAGAACTGACTGTTGTCGGTATTGCGGGGCCGGGCGATACGCTTGCGACGCCGTTTGCTTTAGACACGTTCCGTCTCGTTAAAAAGGAATTCCCGGATTTAATCCGTTGCATGAGCACTAATGGACTTTTGCTGAATGACAAGGCGGACGAAGTCATTGAAGTGGGAATTGATACTTTGACGGTTACGGTGAATGCCGTGGACCCTGAAATAGAAGCGATGATAAATGCAAAAATCGCATATAAGGGAAAGATTTATCGCGGTATCGAAGCGGCGGAAATTTTGATCCATAACCAGTTAGAAGGCATCCGCAAGGTCTCTCGTGCCGGTGTTATGGTCAAGGTGAATACGGTACTTTGCCCAGGAATTAACGACCACCACATAGAGGATGTCGCAGCAACTGTCAAGGATGCTGGGGCTATTATATACAATATTATTCCGCTAATCCCGCAGAACGGTTTCAAGGATTTGCCAGCCCCGACGCCAAGGCTCTTGGCAAAAGCCCAGGAAGAAGCTGGTGTGTTCATTAACGTGTTTAAGCATTGTTCCCACTGCCGTGCTGATGCTGTGGGTGTGCCGGGCGTTTATGATGTGGGTGCCCAAATCTACATGGACCGCATCCGTGTAAAGGAGACCTTTTCGCATGGCTAAGTATAAAGTTGCAATAGCTACAAATGACGGTCTCTATGTGAATGTGCACTTTGGCCATGCCGCCGCCTTCGATTTGTACGAGGTAGACGAAGATTCCGGTAAATATGAATATATCGGGATTAGGCAAAAGCCAGAACATTGCGATGGCACTTGCGGACACCGTGAAATTGAAAATTCGTCGATGCTTTCGGCTGCGAAGAATTTGGAAGATGTTGATTACGTGCTGTGCGAACAGATTGGGCCCCATGCGATTCAGGCTCTTGCCCGCTTCGATATTCGCGCCTTCGATGTCTCGCTCCCGATTGCCGAGGCTATCGAAAAAATCAACACGTACCGCGTCAAGATTAAAAACAAGCAATCTCTTAGAAAAGGATAACACATGCCATTTAACTTTAAAAACAGTAACGTAGCCGTGCGTGAAAATCGCCTCGGATCCATTACGGGGTTCAAGGGCGATTTGGAAACGCTCGTTCATCGTTCCCAGTGCGGCTCCTTGAAGAACCGCGAGCGTTGTTTCAGCCAGTCCAGTTCCTGTCTCTCTGGCTGTGCCCTTTCGCAACTGCAGGGGATAAGGAACGTTGCCATCATTTACCATGCTCCAGCGGGTTGCACGGCGATGGCGTCGGGCACGGATTCCCTTTATCGTCAGATAGCAGACAAGATAAATGAAACGACGAAGTCTGTGTACATCTGCACGGACCTTAACGAAAAAGATACGGTTTTCGGTGCAATCGAATCCCTGCGTGAAGCTATTTTCCACGCTTGGGATGAATACCGCCCGGAAGCAATTTTTGTCTCGTCCTCTTGCGTGTCAGGCGTGATTGGTGAGGATATCGATGGTCTCGTTGAAGAAATCAAGGACGATTTTCCAGTTCCGATTATTTCTGTCCATTGCGAAGGCTTCAAGAGCCGTATTTGGGCGAGTGGTTTTGATATTGCCGACCATGCAGTGATGCAGGGCATCGTGAAGCCGCCTAAAGAAAAACGTAATACGATTATCTTCAAGAACTTCTTTGAAACGGAACGTCCGTTCATTACGGAACTTTTTCGCCGCTTTGGCTACGAGACGCAGTTCCTTTATGTGAACTCCACTGTAGAACAACTGAGCCATTTGAGCGAGGCTGCTGCAACGGTTTGCATTTGCGGAACGCTTGGCACCTATTTGGGCAATGCTCTCGAAGAAACTTACGGTGTTCCTTACATCCGTACGGTGAACCCCAATGGTATCATTGGCTTTGAAACGTGGCTCCGTGAAATTGGCAAGACGATTGGCAAATCCGAGGAGGTAGAAAAGTACATCGCGGAACAGCGTGCTATTTACCTCCCGCAGATTGAAGAAATCAAGAAGGAACTCAAGGGCCTCCGCTGCGTGATTGGTATGGGCCCGGGCTACACGTACGAAGTTGCCCGCGTGCTGATTGAGCTTGGCATGGAAGTGGTTTACGGCCTTGCCTGGCATTACGACTACAAGTACGATAATGGTGATGTCCCGCCGGCTCTCGAATACCTCAAGGAAAATGCCCCGAAGGATTTGCAGCTCTCTGTGGCAGACCAGCAGAACTACGAAGTTTTGAATATTTTGAACCGCTATAAGCCGGATTTGTATTTCAGCCGCCACCCGGGTACGACCGTGTGGGCGATTAAGCAGGGCTATGCCGCCGTATTCGTTGCTGACGAATACATGATTTTCGGTTACGAAAAGACCTTGCGTTTTGCAAAGACCGTGCTTGACACCGTGAAGAACCGCAGCTTTGAAAAGAACCTTGCTGCACGTATTAAGCTGCCCTATACCCAGTGGTGGTATGACCAGCCTGTTGACAAACTTATCAAACAAGAAGGGGAACGCTAACCATGGCAAAAATTCTCGATCAACCTCGTTACAAGTGTGCTCTCGCCGCTATGCAGACGGTGCAGGCCATTCCGGGTGCCATTCCCGTTCTCCATTCCGGTCCGGGTTGTGCCGCAAAGCTCAATGACAACAAGGGGACTAGCGGTCGCTTTAGCCCGAACATTTATCCGTGCACTAGCATTAGCGAAAAGGAAGTGGTGTTCGGCGGTGCCGAAAAACTCCGTTCTACCATCAAGAATGCGTTGCGCGTGATTGATGCCGATTTGTTCGTTGTGCTTTCCGGTTGCACGGGCGAAATTATTGGTGATGATATCCAGTCTGTTGCCGAAGATTTCCTTGATGAAGAAAAACCGGTTGTCTGGACAAAGACTCCTGGCTTCAAGGGTAATAACTACTTGGGCCACGATTGGATTTTGACAAGCATTCTCGACCAGTACATCAAGGGACCTGTTCCTGCCCAAAAGACAAAAGGGCTTGTGAACTTGTTTGCTGGCGTGCCGCAACAGGATCCGTATTGGCTTGGTAACCTTCGCGCTTTGGAACGTCTCCTTGTTGAGATTGGCCTTACCCCAAATACTATTTTTGGATTTGGTCGTAGCATCAAGAACCTGGATAAGATTCCGGAAGCGGAATTCACGATTCTCGTGTCGCCGTGGGCTGGCATTGAAAGCGCCAAGTTTATCGAAAAAAAGTTCAACGTTCCTCTGCTCCATTATAAGACACTCCCTATCGGGGCGACCGAAACGAGCAAGTTCCTGCGCGCAGTTGCTGATTTTGCAAAGCTCGACAAGGAAAAGGTTGAAGATGTTATCCGTCATCACGAAGCGGAATTCTTCTACTACGTGGAACGCTTTGCAGATACTATCCTTGAAACACGCGTGCTTGGCAAGCACTTTACCGTGGCAGGCGATAGCCAGTACACCGATGCTGTCATCAAGTTCCTCGTGAATGACATGGGAATGTTCCCGGAAAAGTCTTTCATCACTGATGATGCTCCGGAAAAGTACCGCGAAGAAATCCTGAAGGAAATCAATGACTTGAATTATGGAATCAAGGCTGATGTGGAATTTACCACGGACGGCTTCCAGATTCACGAAAAGATCCGCAAGATTGACTTTGACGGGCCGGCGCTTATTTTCGGATCGAACTGGGAAAAGAAACTCGCCATTGAACTGGACGGTCTTTTTGTGAACGTGTCTTACCCGATGAACGAAAAGATGGTCATGAATAGCTTTGTTGCTGGTTACGAAGGCGGCCTCCATGTGTTGGAGGAAGTCTACTCTGTAGCCCTCTCCAAGCTTAACCTCTAAAATCCACGTCCCAGTTTCCTTAGGTGTGGATCTCCCGCAGCGCAAGTTGCGGGAGTTTTTTAATGGAATGAAGATTATGATTACGTATAAAATGGATACTGAAAATGTGGATTGGCAGGAAGTTCATGATATCTTACATGAGGCTGGACTTTCGGACTTTTCGCCAGAAGAGCAAAAGGTAATTTTCACCCACAGCACCATAACCGTATTTGCCATGGATGGCGCAAAAATTGTGGGCGTTGCCAGGGCGCTTTCGGATACGCTCAGCCAGGGGGCTATTTTCAATGTCGCCGTTCGCCCGGCGTATCAGGGGCTTGGTGTCGGCACGAACATGATATCCCGTGTTCTTGAAAAACTGAAAGGGCAGAATGTGATTATTTACACGAGCCCTGCGGGGGTGTCGTTCTATGAAAGGTTTGGCTTCAGGCGCTGCAAAACGTCGATGTGCCTGTTTGCCGGCGCTCCGGAACACTTGCAAATGCTGGAAAATGGCGGTTTTATGCTTCCGGAAGGATTCCGTTTTGATGGAGAACCCAGTCGGAAAGTGTGAAAATATCGCAATTCAAAAATTAAATATTACCGTGCATAAACAAATTTTATATGTATAAAAATTTCTAATTGCACATGATAAAGTAGAGCTAAAACTTCGAGAAAAAATAAAATTTTTCTCGATTTTTTTTATGCGTTTACCTTGTTCCTCTTTTGATAAACTTCTATCTTCATTCATGCAACAATCGCCTAAGGAAACAGCGAAAAAAATCGTAGGGACGCGGACACATCAACCCTTAATCAGGAGTGTCCACGACCATCTCATACAAATTAAGGAAATCCGAAACCTTAACGCGGGTTACCATCTTCTAACCATTACATTGTTCTAGACTCGTCTAGAGTCGAACGCTTTTGAATATTTAAGAGCGTGAAAATTTGATTGCGTAAAAAAAATTGGTGTTTTACGCAGTTTCCTCTTGCAACCCTAAAAACTTTAAAAAAAACATAAGGAGCTTTTACATGTTAAAGAAATCTGCAATCATTCTCTCTATCGCTGCTGCTACTTCTTTTGCTGAATGGGACTACTATGGAGTTCCCGAAGTGGGGCATGGAACAGTAAGTCTTGCTGGCCATTACTGGTACAATGGCGACTATCATTCCACGGATTTGGACGTGAATGCGTTTGTGGGCGTCTTCAAGAACTTGGGTTTGAGCGTCCAGGGTCTCGGTTACCAGTTCTTTGGTGACCCCAATGACGAAACAGAGGAAGGCAAGGGCTTCAAGGACTTGACCGTTGGCCTCAAGTACGCTCTTGGCAGTAACGCAGGCGTTTTTATCGATGTGGGTATTCCCTCGGGCGCTGACGAAGTGACAAACGATACCTGGAGCGTCAAGGGCGGTTTTTCCTGGGTCATCCCGGTAACGGAAAAATTGGGAATCGGTAATGAATTTGGCCTTACCATTCCGTTTGAACATGATGGTGTTAATCCGGGTATTTCTGCCAACTACGGTTTTGAAATCTATTACAATTACGAATCTGGTTTCACGCCGTTCTTTGGCTTTGTGTTTGCAAGCCAGCTGACCGATACTGTTGTAAAGACGAAAAAGGAACACCATCCGGGGCATTTCATCGAAGAACGTGAAGAATCCGGTGCCGGTACATCCAACATCTCGTTCTGGTTTGGTTCGACGTATAACGTAAATAAACACTTGTCTTTTAGCCTGTACACTGATATTGAATACGCTCCTGCGGCTTACTATTCCGGCTACATCCTGAAGGCTAGCTACAACTTCTAAAAAATAACGGAAATTCGGGCGCTACGGCTGAACAGTAAAGATGCGCAAGGCGCCTGAATTTCTTTTCTAAAAAATGGAGACTACTAAAATGAATTTCAAAAAGATCCTCGTGGCAGCCGCCACAGCACTCACCCTTTCCACCCAGGCTTTCGCCGCCAAGGATGCCACCGTTAAGATTGCCTATTACGCAGGTTCTCTTTGCGGAGCGCCGTTCCATGTGGCTTACCTGAATGGATACTTCAAGGAAGAATTCGAAAAGATTGGTCAGAAGTTCGAACTGGTGCAGATTGCAGACAACACGTCGGCCAATGACCTGATTGCATCGGGCAAGGCAGACGCTGGCTTTGATTTGCTCGCCACAGAACTCCAGCCCATCGAAAACGGGCTCCCCATCACGTTTATCTCTGGGCTCCACACCGGTTGCACCAAGTTCTACGTGAAGAAGGGCTCCAAGATTTCGAGTGTCAAGGATTCTAAGGGCAAAAAGATTGGCGTCATCGGTCTTTCTGACAGTTCCGTGATGTCTTACCGCCGCAAGCTCCGCGAATACGGAATCATTGCAGACGGCCCCAATGCCGAAGTGGAATTTGTGGTTTACACCGCCAACGACTTGCCGATTGCTCTTGAAAAGGGCGCCGTCGATGTCATTGCGCTTCATGACCCTGCCGCTGAGACTGCCGAAAAGCAGTTCGGTTTCAAGAAGATTCTCGATACCGCTACCGACCCGAAAATCGGTAAGGAATACTGCTGCCAGGCTTTCATCACCCTCAAGCTCTTGAAGAAGAATCCCCAGGCTGCCGCCGCCATCCATCGCGCAGTCCAACGCGGTGCCGCCTTTGCTGCCGCAGAACCTTACAAGACTGCCAAGCTGCAAATCGAAAGCAAGATTGTTCCGGGTGACTTGGAATTCAACGCAAAACTTTTGGCCTCTTACAACTTCATTCCTTCTGCAAAGCTCGGTTACGAAACTTTCAAGACCGTCGCCAAGGAACTGCAAGAGACCGGAGTTCTCAAGAAAAAGACCAATATAGACAAATTCATCAAAGATCACTACGCCGATTTCGATGCTCTTGGCATCAAACTTCCGGATGGTTACGAATACGATGCCAAGACCGGCAAGTTCACCGAACGCTGGGAAGCCCCGAAGTCGCTTGTGAAGTCCATTTAAACAAGGAGATTCTAAATGAATTTCAAAAAACTGCTTAAAGTTGCTGTAGCCGTCGCTCTCGCGTTCAGCACATCCACCTTTGCCGCTAAAAAAGACAATGTTGTAAAGATTGCCTACTTTACTGGCGCTCTTTGCGAAGCCCCCTTCCAGATTGCCATGCTTAAAGGGTACTTCAAGGAAGAATTTGCAAAAATCGGCCAGAAGTTCGAAATGGTCCGCGTGGGCGAAAATACCACTTTGAACGAACTCGTCGTGACTGGCAAGGCTGATGCGGGCTTCGACTTGCTTGCCACCCGTCTCCAGCCGATTGAAAATGGCCTCCCGATTACCTTTGTGACGGGGCTTCATACCGGTTGCACCAAGTTCTACGTGAAGAAAGGCTCGTCTATCAATAGTGTCAAGGACTCCAAAGGCAAAAAGATTGGTGTCGTTGGCCTTACGGACAGTTCCGTGATGCAGTACCGCCGCCGCCTCCGCGACGCGGGCATCATCTCCGAAGGTGCCGAAGCTGAAGTCGAGTTCGTTGTTTACACCGCTAACGACTTGCCGATCGCTCTCGAAAAAGGCGCAGTCGATATCATCGGCCTCCATGACCCGATTGCTGCGACTGCCGAAGAACAGTACGGCTTCAAGAAGATTCTCGATACCACCACCGACGAAAAGTTGGGACTTGAATACTGCTGCCAGGCTTTCGTGACCCTGAAGCTCCTCAAGAAGAACCCGAAGGCTGCCGCCGCTATCCGCATTGCCGCTCAGCGTGGCGCTGCATACGTGGCCGCAGAACCGCGCAAGGTTGCCCAGCTCCAGATCGACAACGAAATTGTTGCTGGCAAGGTCGATTTCAACGCCAAGCTTCTCGAATCCTATAACTTTGTGCCGTCGGCCGCTCTCGGGCTCGAGACATTCAAGAAGGTCGCTCGCGAATTGCAGGCTACAGGCGTTCTCAAGAAGAAGACCAACATCGAAAAGTTCATCAAGGACCATTACGTGAACTTTGAAGATTACGGTATCAAGCTGCCTGACGGTTATGTTTATGACCCCAAGACCGAGCAGTTTACCGAGGTTTGGGAAGTCCCCGATCCATCTATTCTCAGACGGAAGATGTAGTCTCCATACAGCCTCCATCGAGTCCGTACTCCCTCTTAGGGGAGGGGGTACGGTTTAACTTTTTCACCTAACTGGAGAATAACGTGAAAACATTAAAAAAATTCCTACCTTTTTTGGGCGTTCTTTTTACTTTGACTGTACATCTTGTTGTTCCTGACAGCGATGATCACCCCGAAGCGGAAAATCCATATTTCGCATGGATTCTGTATTTTTTCCTTGCGGTAACATTAATTCTTGGACTCCTGTCCCTCAAAGTACGTAAGCTGAGTGATTACTTTATTCAATCTGGCCCGTTTTGGTTTGGAGCAGGGGTTGTCCTTACCGCTTTTAATGTAATCATAGGCAAGACGGCTAGTGTGCCTGTGCTGTTCTTCCCGAAGTTCGATAACATCCTCGCGATGTTCTTTGAAGACGGACTTCTGATTCTCAAGTGCATCCTTTATTCGACAAGGCTCTTGCTGACAGGACTCCTGCTCGGAACGGCAATTGGCTTTGTTACGGGCGTGTGCCTTGGCTTCAGTTCAAAGACATACTACTGGCTGAACCCTTATATCAAACTTTTGGGACCGATTCCTGCGACGGTCTGGATTCCGATTGCGCTTACGATTTTTGATACACCTTATGCGGCGAGCGTCTTTATCGTGGCTCTTGCGGTGTGGTTCTCGGTGGCGCTCATGACAAGCTCTGCGATACAGGCGGTTCCGAACACGTATTACGAAGTGGCTCGCACGTTAGGTGCAAGCACATGGTTCCAAATTTTCCGTGTGGGTATCCCTGCGGCGATGCCGTCCATTTTCCTTGGCGTGTTCTATGGCATCATTTCGGCGTTTCTCGCTCTTATGACGGCTGAAATGTTTGGTGCTAAGTACGGTATCGGCTGGTACATTATCTGGCAGAAGGCGATGATGGTTTATAGCGGTGTCTATGCTGGGCTTATCGTCATTGCGGTTTACTGTACGCTCACGCTGACGCTTCTCTTTAAGCTCCGCGACAAAATTCTCAACTGGCAGAAGGGTATTGTAAAATGGTAGCAGAAAATACAGAAAAGAAAGCCCCTGCAAAGGGAGCGATTAGAATTGAAAACCTTGTAAAGACGTTTATTTCGAATAAAGGTGAATCGGTCACGGCGTTAAACGGCGTAAACCTGGAAATTTCAGGTGGGAGCTTTGTGAGCTTGATTGGGCCATCGGGTTGCGGCAAGACTACTTTGTTGCGACAGATTGCTGGACTAGCCTCTCCGACTTCCGGAGCGGTGTATGTTGATGGCAAGAAAGTGACAAAGCCTGGTAGCGATCGAGGCTTTGCGTTCCAGCAGGCGACATTGTTCCCTTGGCTTACCATTCGAGACAACATTTCACTTGGGCTCCGTGCGCGCCATATTTACAAGGAACGAGCAAAAGATGTTGACGAGTTTATCGAAGTCGTTGGGCTGAAGGGTTTTGAAAAATCTTACCCTCATGAACTTTCGGGCGGTATGAATCAGCGTGCAAGCCTTGCTCGTGCGCTTGTCGGTCACCCGGAAATCTTGCTGCTCGATGAACCGCTAGGTGCGTTGGACGCGTTTACACGCATGGCGATGCAAGATGAAATTTTGAGTCTCTGGCGCAAGTATAACACCACCATGGTAATGGTTACGCATGATGTTGACGAGGCCCTTTATTTGAGCGATTACATCGTTGTTATGAAGGCTCGCCCTTCCAAAGTGGAGCGCGTTATTAAGGTGGATTTGGGATACCCTCGCGTCCGCACTCAAGATGTGTTCGTGAATTATCGCAAACAGATTTTGGAGATTCTCGACTTTGCGGGCCAGGTCCAGGAACCTGAGTATTACTTATAAAATAACAACGTAAATGACTTGGGCTAAAAGCCAAAAACTATAGCTCAGGATAAAAAAATAGTATAAACCAAAACCCTTGTTTTTAGGGCTTCAATGACCTAAATTTTTCAAACAAGGTTATTAATAAAGAGAGGCGTAAACATGTCAAAGAACATTCACAAAAATATATTTGAACTGGTCGGAAAGACCCCCCTTGTAGAACTGACAAACTACAATAAAGTAAACGGCCTCAAGGCTGATATTATTGCAAAAATCGAATACTTCAATCCCATCGGAAGCGTGAAGGACCGTATCGTTCTCGGAATGCTGAACGATGCCGAAAAGAAAGGGCTCGCCGTTCCGGGCAAGACGACGCTTGTCGAAACGACATCTGGCAACACGGGCATTGCTACAGCCGCCATCGCTGCCGCACGCGGATATAAGTCCATCATTTATATTCAGGACAACGTTAGTAACGAACGCAAACAGCTCATCAAGGCTTTTGGAGCAAAACTCATCAATCTCTCCGAAGAACCGGTGATAGCCAAAGCTCTTGAAGAATCCAACGGCGACTTTGTGCTTGCAATTGATGCTTTGCGCAAGGAAGTTATCGAAAAGCATCCGGATTACTTCTTCCTCGATCAGACGAGTAATTCTGCTAACCCGGCTAGCCATTACACTTCTACCGGCGATGAAATTTGGGCGGATACGGAAGGTGATGTCGATATCTTTATTGCCGCTGTCGGTACTGGTGGAACGCTTACGGGTGTTGGAAACCATCTCAAGAAACTCAAGCCTGAAATCAAGGTGATTGGTGTGCAGGCGAGGGAAGACCAAGAGGGAATTACGGGTGTCCATCCGTTCCATGGTGTGGATCCGGCACGCATTCCGCGCGTTCTCGATCGCAAGGTTTACGATGAAGCCATCACTGTTGACGAAAACGACGCCTTCGCTAAGGCTCGTGAACTTGCCAAGACTGACGGTATCTTTGTCGGTGTCTCGAGTGGTGCTATCCTTTGGGCTGCAACCGAAGTGGCGAAGCGTCCCGAAAATGCTGGCAAGAAGATTGTCGTCGTCCTCCCGGATACAGGTCTTCGCTACCTCAGCTCAGGCATTTTTGACGAAAAGTAATCTCCAAGCTCTTTTGTCATGCTCTCAAAGCCCGGCGATTTACTCGTCGGGTCTTTTTTACCTATATTTCCAACGTATAACAAACGCTAGAATCCTTCGGCTTTGCTGTAGGAGATTCTTGCATAAACCATTAACTAGTAACTAATAACTAGCAACTAGGAACTAAAAATGTCTGAATATTCTGAAAAGATGGACAAGGCCATTGAGGCCACCGAACGTGAATTTTCCAAGATCCGCGCTGGCCAGGCTAGCCCGGCAATCCTCAACGGCGTGCGCATCGACTACTACGGTACTCCGACCCCGATTTCCCAGGTCGCGAAGATTTCCGTGCCCGAACCGCGTATGTTGCTCGTAACTCCGTGGGAAAAGCAGCTCGTCGACACTATCGACAAGGCAATTCTTGCGGCAAACATCGGCCTTACCCCGATGAAGGATGGCAACTGCATCCGCGTGACGCTCCCGATTCTTACGACCGAACGACGCAAGGAACTTGCAAAGATCGCCCGCAAGCACGCTGAAGACGGCCGCGTGGCAATCCGCAATATCCGCCGCGACGCAAATGACGCCCTCAAGAAGAACAAGGAAATTTCCGAAGACGAAGTCAAGAAGCAGCAGGACGAAATCCAGAAGGCTACTGACAAGGCTATCGCACAGATTGACGCTCTCCTTGCCGAAAAGGAAGCAGACATCCTCAAGGTGTAGTCCGGGGCTTGCGTGGCAAATCAACTTAGACATGTCGCTATCATCATGGACGGCAATGGGCGCTGGGCCCGTAGTCGTGGTCTTGAACGTTTCCTCGGTCACCGCAAGGGGACTGAATCGACGATCGATGCGGTCGAGGTTGGGGTAAATCTCAAGCTCGAACACATGACATTGTACGTTTTCAGCTCCGAGAACTGGGGCCGCCCAAGCAAGGAAGTGGATTACCTGATGAACCTCCTCATCGAAATGGTGGTGAAGGAAATCCCGGACCTCATGGAAAAGAACGTTAAGCTTACGGTTATCGGCAATATGAACCGCATTCCCGAAAAGCCGCGTGCAAGTCTCCAGACTGCAATCGACAAGACGGCGAACAACACGGGTATGCAGCTGAACCTTGCCATCTCCTATGGCGGTCGTCAGGAAATTGTCGAAGCGACCAAGAACATCGCTGCCGAAGTTGCCGCGGGCAAGCTCAGTCTCGATGAGATTAACGACGAAGTCTTTGCAAAACATTTGTACCTGAAGGGCGCACCTGACCCGGACTTGATTATCCGCACGGGTGGCGAATTCAGGCTTTCCAACTATCTCCTTTGGCAGGCCGCCTACAGCGAGTTCTACGTGACGAACACGCTTTGGCCGGACTTTACCAAGGAAGAGTTCATGAAGGCGGTGGAGTTCTTTAATACTCGCGAACGCCGCTTTGGGAAGGTTCTACATGAGTAATTTGGGTCAGCGGTTGATCACTGCGTTGATCGCTATTCCGCTTGTTTTTGTTTTTCTGTGGTTCAACGACTTTAGTCGTATTGGCCTTATGTGCTTTCTGGGTGCGGTTGGCGCTTGGGAATGGGCCCGCATGGCATCCAAGATGTACAAAGGTCCTGACATGCGATACCTCTCGTTTGCATCTTCCGTGGCGTTAACGATGGCGTGGGCGTTTTCGAAGGGTGGCTACTTTGGTCTCCCGGCTGTGCCTTATGTTGTGGGCATGACATTTGTTGCCATCTTTGCCATTTATATTGGCGTTGCGTATGCGAAAGTCGAAATTGACCACTTGTTCCCGTGGCTCGTGATGCAACTTGGCGCTCCGCTTTACCTTGGACTCTGGGGCGGCATGAACGTCCTCATGATGGGAAGTGGCAAGGGCCTTGAACACTGCTACCCGTTTGTCCTCGTGATGACGGCGGTGTGGCTTTGCGATACTGTCGCTTATTTCTTTGGAAAGTTTGCTGCAGGCAAGGGCCCGTTCGGGCGTCATTTGTTTGCACCGAGCATCAGCCCCAAGAAGACTTGGGAAGGCTCGATTGCAGGTTCCATCGCAACGGTTGCGTGGGTGGCATATTGGGTCAAGTGCAGCGCTGCTCTTAGTTCGTTCGAAATGAATTTTACCTGGACCTCTGCAATTGTCATTGGGCTTCTCATTACGGTGGCAGGCCAGGTGGGCGACCTTTTGATGTCTGCGCTCAAGCGCTGGAGCGGTACGAAGGACTCTGGCAATTTGTTTGTAGGTCACGGCGGCGTGCTGGACCGTTGTGACTCGTTCCTCCTTGCGGCTCCTGCTCTCTATATCTTCATGGACTTCTTGAAGAACATCGTGTAAAAACAAAAGCGCTACGCAAATGCATTGAAAAGACCGTAACTGATTCTCTCAGTTACGGTCTTGTTTTTTTTGCAAGGTTTAAGTTCTTGATTATCTTTTGGGGGTTGACGGCTTCTTGCCTCCCATGCCGTGCTCCTCCATGTAAATGGCGAGATAGTCAATAACACCGGAATCTGCGCCTTTGACCGGAACATAGCGCAAGCTGTTGTCTGCCCCGATGATGATGGCAAGCCCGGCGATGTAATTAATCCAGTGGTAATCTTCATGGTACTTCAAGGCGACTTTGCCTTTGGAGCCGAACACGGCGAGCGGCATGACGAAAATGTCGTGCGAGACCATGATGCTTACGCGTTTCCACTTGGGTAAATTCTTGAGGATGACTTTCTGTATGAATTCTTCGGCGCGTGGGGTGAGTTCGTAAAGCGCGTCTGTGTAGCCGCCTTCGTAAGCCCAGTGGGCCATGAGTTCAACAGAACCGCCTTGCATGCCAAGCTTTGTCCCGTATGCGGAAAGTTCGTCGGCGGAGATTTTCAGAAACCAGTTCCCGGTAATATCGTAGTTCGTGATGAGCTTTGGAAGGCTTGCTTCTCCACGGCCTTTTGAAATGTTGTTTGCAGTCTCGTTGGTGCGCACGAATCCCGAAGTGATGTAACTAAATTCTTCGTCGCTCTTGAGCGTGGTACCTAAATTTTGGGCCATTTTTACGCCGTTAGCGGTGAGTTCCGTTTCTATGGCGACATTGTCTTCGCGCTCGGAATGTCGAATGATGAAGACTGCTTTTTCGTCTGCGGTAAGACTCTTGTAGACGTCGGCGACAGTTGCAAAACCGTTCTCGTCAAGCGAAATCTCTTTTGCTGGTAGCGATGTTTGCGAGGAACTGGAAGATTTTGCTACATCTGAAGACGAAGAAACTGGCGTCTCTTGCGATGATGAAATTGCGGATGAACTTGTTTGAACTGCAGAAGACGAAGACCGCCGATGACTGCTTCGTGATGAACTGGAAAATTGTTTTTGCCCGCTTGACGATGAGCTTTGTTGAATGGCTGAACTTGATGGCTCCTCAATTGTTGTAGTTGTGGAAGAGGATGAAACGGTGCTTTCAGGAGCTGTTGTGGATGTGGCATTGTCACAGGCTGAAAGCATCGCCGTGTATGCGATTACGACGAATAAGGGATAATTCATTTACGACCCCCACTGGTAATCGCCGGCTTCATAGACTGGATTTTCTCCGTTGAAGCCGCGTGGGCGCTTGATTTTATCATCGAATAAAGTCTTATTGAAAATGCGGAAGTCGCCGCGTTCATAGCTCTGGAATGAAATGTGACAGAAAATGGGACCCGCCGGCATGTACTCGCTATAACTCATGGTGCGTTCACCGGCCGTGTAAAGGTAGTTGAAATACTTGCCGTTCAAAACGATGTGTAGCCCGATGTTGCCGACCGTGAACCAGCGCCCTTTCGCGAGAATGTTTTCGTGGTGGGTGTCGTCGTAGTCCATGACGACAAATTCTGCATCGCCGCTCTTGTCTAAGTGAAAACGGTACTTATGGTTTCCGCCACAGCAACGCCCGTCGAAAAACCACGTGTAACCGCTTGCGGCTGCAATGCGCGGGTCGCGAACGCTTGTGTCGGGGTGGGCGAGTTGCTCGTCTGTGACGATGCGTTCGGGTTCTACAGCGGCGATAAGCTGTGCTAAAGTCTTGGGATTGCTTACGGTCGGGAGACTTACTTTATTCTTGGCTTCGCTTGCGGCTCGCCTGTACAGACGGTATGGAATGCCGTCATCGCTAATCATTGTGAGTTCATCTTCGCTGAACACGTAGTAAGCGTAAGTCTTTGTGCCGCTCTTGGTGACAACGTTAAAACTGCGGTTGTTGAGCGTGTACCACTGCCCTGAAACATTCGGGAAGCCTGAAACTGCCGCAACACCATTTTCTCCGATAACGACAGTGTAGTCGTCGCTGATCCAGGCTTCGTCTGCGGTGGTAATCAAGCGGCAGTCGCGATTCTTGTCGCCTTGGCAGGTGGCTGCAGACGGATTTGCCGCTTCGCAGGGGCTTACCATTCCCGGCGGGAGTTCCGTAGACATGCCTAGTCTAAAGCCCATGTCTGCGGCGCCATCGCGGCTGCGGATGGCGCGACGGCTCACTCGCGCAAAATCCGCGGGCTCGCCGTAACTCCCGCCTCTTCGCGTCTTGTTGCCACTTCCTGTGAGCTGTACCGGATTTACCTTGTCTGCGTCCGTGTAGGCTACGAGCCAGTCGTAGACCCATTCCCATGAGTTGCCGCTCATGTCGTAAAGTCCAAGCTTGTTTGGTTTCTTAGTGGCAACATCGTGTGATTTTCCGCCGCTGTTTTCGGAATACCATGCTACATCATCGACGTTGTTACTACCTGAAAATTTAAACTTGTCTGCAATTCCGTCTTTGCCACCGCGGGCCGCAAATTCCCATTCGGCATCGGTCAACAGTCGGTACTGTCTCCCTGTTTTTTGCCCAAGCTTGCAGGCGTAATTGTTGGCGTCAAACCAGCTTACGCCGATTTTGGGAGCTTTGTCCGATTCCCATGCATTCTTTTTCCCGCCCATGACGGCGTTCCATTGGGCTATCGTTACTTCGGTCGGTGCGATATGGTATTCGTCAACTGTTACTTTATGCGAAGGTGTTTCGTAAATTTTATCAGGCTCGGCACAGTTGTCGCATCCGCGCGTGTAAGTGCCGCCAGCTACATAGACCATGTTGAAGGCAACTCCGTTTACCGTGTCTGCAAAATTTGCGGGTGAAGTATAAACAAAGGAACTCTCGCTAGAACTGGAATTTGCATGTGCACTAGAGGAGTTCCCTTGCTCGATTCCCGAAGAAGAACTTCTGTGCGAATGCCCGCTTGAAGAGCTTTTGACTGAGCCCGAGGAACTCCCTTGCATTCTGGAAGACGTTGCCGAATTCCCCGCTGAAGACTCCGCTCCTGAAGAAATCAAATCCCCGGATGGCGAAGAACCGCCTGCGTTCCCTGTAAAACTGGAACTGGACGAAATTCCAAAATCATCTGTAACGGAAGAAAGATTACTGTTTTCTCCGGAGACTCCGTTGTCCGAAGAATCCGAGCACCCTATGAACATCCCCACTGCGCAACAACACGCAGCATATACACCCGAGGAAAGTATGCGCATATGCACCTCCTTCGAGCAAACCTAACCCAGTAAAAATATACCCTAAAAATTGTCTTTGGAATGTAAATTATTGTAAGCGTTTTTTTTGGAGCGGAGCTGTAAATGAAAATTATTATTCTATCTTTATAAAAAAGCTTGCAATTATCGAGGTTTTTAAATGAAAAATGTAGTTCTCTTGGGTGCCACCGGTTCTATCGGAACCTCTAGCGTTGATGTCATTCAACAGCATTCCGATTTGTTTCACCTTTATGCCGTGGCTGCAAATAGCAGCGTGAACAAGGTGGCCGAACTCGTTCGCAAGTACAATGTCGAACGTGTTTGCATGTTCAACGAAGTCGCCGCAAAAGAACTCGAAATCGTGCTTGGCCGAAAGGTCCTTGTCGGCATGGAAGGCCTCTGTGAACTCGCTGCCGACCCGAAGGCAGACATCATCATCAACGCCCTGATGGGTGCTGTGGGCTGCCTCCCGACGATTACGGCAATTGAACATGGCAAGCATGTGGCTCTTGCGAACAAGGAAACGATGGTAATGGCAGGCCCGGTCATTTGGGACAAGCTTGCTGAAAACCCGAAGTCGTTCATCACGCCGATTGACTCCGAACACAGCGCTATTTTCCAGTGCCTCGAAGGTGGCAAGCGCGAATCCGAAGTGGAATTCCTCGAAATCACGGCATCGGGTGGTCCGTTCCGTGAATGGCCGATTGAAAAGTTCGAAAACATCACCGTCGCTGATGCCTTGAATCACCCGGTGTGGAGCATGGGCAAGAAGATTACGATTGACTCTGCTTCCATGATGAACAAGGGCCTCGAAGTGCTCGAAGCTCATTTCTTGTTCCACATCCCGTACGACCAGATTAAGGTCGTTGTTCACCCGCAGTCCATGGTGCATTCGCTCGTGCAGTTCCGCGACGGTTCTCTGATGGCGCAGCTTGGCGCTCCCGACATGCGCATCCCTATTCAGGTGGCACTCACGTGGCCTGACCGCCTCAAGCTCGAAACCAAGCGCCTTGACTTGCCGACGCTTGCAAAGCTCACGTTCTTCGAACCGGACTTCAACAAGTTCCGTTGCCTCGCTCTTGCATTTGAAGCTGGCCGCCGTGGCGGTATCGTGCCGTCGATGATGAACGCCGCAAACGAAGTCCTCGTGGACCGTTTCCTCAAGGGTAACCTCAAGTTCACCGACATCCCGAAGTACGTGGAGATGGTGATGGAAAAGGCCCCGAATGTCACCGGTCACCTTTCCTTGGAACAAGTGCTCGAAGCCGACAAGGAAGCTCGCCTCATGACGGAAGCATTCCTCAAGTAAAAACGTTTTGAAAATTAGCGATGAATCGCTAAATTGCAAATGAAAAAGTAAACGACGCTCTTGCGAGCGCCGTTTTTGATGTAGGGTGAGCCTAGTTCTCTCCGTTTCGCATTTCTGTTTGCTCACGGTCCATCGTAAATGTCAGATATTCCTTGAAGTCTCGATTGATTTCTACTCCATCGAAATCGTCCGCATTTTCTTCTAGAACGAATATGGCGCTCGGATTGTCAATCCAGGCCTCGATGCCGACGTCATCCATGATGATGGACTTGTCTCCAGGGCCCTTGGCGATAATTTCGACTTTGCCCTTATCGATCCAGCCTCGTCCGCAAGTTCCCTTGACGAAAACGGAGTTGATGTCATTTTTAATAATTGTAAGTTCATCGTTAAAACTTGCCGTGCAGATTACTGATCCGCCATTCTTGTCAGAGTAGAGGTCGATGTCTCCACGCTTGGATTTAACGATGTTTGCCGCGAAAGTTGTGGTGACAGCAAAGGCGAGCGCGACTATCGCCATAAGTTTTGCGTTTTTCATGATTGCCTCCTTGAGTTTATTGTGAGACGGAAGCCCGCCTGTTTTGTAAATTACAAAGTAACATTTGCGCAGAGTAGCAGACATATATTCCAAGTTGGAATATGGGAAGGGCGATAAGAAAAATCCCCGCAAATGCGGGGACTGTTTGTTAAAAAACTTTGTTTGTAATTGCACTAGTGCTTGTTTTTGCGTGGAGAAATTGCAATGAATATGAGTACGCTGACAAGTAACAGGAATGGATAGAACATGTAGGGAATGAGGTCAAACGCGCTGATGTTTGCGCCCGGGATTGCTGTCGAAATGGCTGCAAGCGCTACGAGCATCTGTGCGCCGTAAGGCAAAATTCCTTGCACCACGCAACTGAAAATATCCAAGAGTGAAGCTGTCTTTTTTGGCGAGATTCTGTATTCATCGCCCATCTGCTTTGCAATCGGACCTGCCATCACGATGGCGACTGTGTTGTTTGCTGTAGCAATGTCGAGTGCGCTCACCAAGAGGCCAACGCCCACTTGACCGCTGCGGTGTCCCTTGAATACTTTATGGATAAAGTCTAACAGAGCCGCAAAACCGCCGTGAATGCGGATGAGCCCGCACAAGGCGCTCACCAAAACCGCCACGAGAATCGTCTCGTACATTCCCGAAATGCCATTTCCGATGTTCTGCAAAAGGCCAATCATATTAAGCGTGCCGGAACCCACCATAATGATGGATGCCGCAACAATGCCGATGAGCAACACTGCAAAAACGTTGATGCCCGTGAGCGCGAGCGCAAGCACGAGAATGTATGGAATAAGTTGTACGAGATTGTAGGAATTTTCTGCAACCGTATTTGCTTTGGTCACAAAAGAAATTGCCGTGATGATGATAATCGCGAGAAGTGCCGCCGGAGCTGCCACCAGGAAGTTTACGCGGAACTTATCCTTCATCTTGCAGCCCTGCGTAGATGTAGCTGCAATCGTCGTATCCGAAATAAAACTCAAGTTGTCGCCAAACATCGCGCCGCCAATCACCGTCGCCACGCAAAACGGAACACCAAAGCCTGCCATCTGTGCAACCTCGACTGCAATCGGAGAGACCACTGCAATTGTGCCAACGGACGTACCCATCGCCGTAGAGACAAACGCCGCGACAACGAACAGCACCACCACCGCAAACTGCGCCGGAATGAAATCCAAGAGCAAGTATGCTGCCGCCGAAGCGCTTGAACGCCCGAGAATCCCCGCAAAAATACCCGCGCAAAGGAAAATCAGGATCATCAAGAAAATGTTGCGGTCGCCAAGTGCGCCTGCCATCACGTTCATCTTGTGGTCAAAATTCAGCTTGCGGTTCTGTACGCAAGCTACGAAAATCGCCACCAAGAATGCCGCGACAATCGGGATGTTGTAAAATCCCATCGGGATCTTGAGAACATATTCAAACGTGATGCCGAGACCCAGATAAAGTACCAGGAAAACGGCGATAGGCAAAAGGGCAATCGGGTTGCCCTTGATCTTTTCTTGAGAGTTTTCGTTTTGCATGACGTGAAAGATAGAAAAGTTACTTCCTATAAACCTCCCAATGACCACCACGATCTCCACCGATGCGGGCGATGCGTCCGGACGATTTAAGTTTTTCAATATGTTTTTGAACTGCCGATGGAGCCATACCGACTGATTTCGACAATTCTCTTCTTGTTATATGAGGATTGCGTGCAATTTGTTCCAAAATAAATTCCGTAGAATCTAATTCCGAACTTTCATTCTGACCACTTTTCTGACCACCATTCTGACTACTTTTCTGACCACCCATTCCATTTGCAATCTCTGCATCGAATGAATAGTTTTCGTTCAGTGGCTGGATAATGCGGAATACATCATCTTCGATAAACTCGGGATCAACACCAGAATAAAGACGCCCGTACTTGAACATCTTGCGCGCACCAGACCCGAGCTTTTCCGAATAACCAATATTACGAAAAAAGTTTGCGATTAGTGGATTCTTTGGAAACGGTTCAAGGTTCCTGAGCGTAATCGGCCCGTTGAACCGAGCCCTGTTCGCATTTTCCACATACATCCTGTCCTGTTCTATCACAAATTTTGCTTGGTATGCGCTCGAATATTCACGGTGCATCAGCGTATTCACCAACATTTCTCTAGCCACAATGTTTCGCAGCGACTTGCGTTCAGCGCCTTCCACATAGAACTTATCGGGCAAATGCAGCGTTGCGAACTTAAACAGTTGCTCAAAACTTTCAACAAGGTTTGTCACCACAGTCAAACGGTCATCATACCTATCGACGTTCACCTTGCGGACAAGCGCATCCGTTTGGTAAGCCGGGCTGACATCGCGAATGACTTCATCACGACCAAGAAGCATCACCGCGGCGAGATTAAATCCATTTTTGCCGGTCGCATGGTCCTCGGCGTAAAGGCCCGCGCTTTTCAGCAAATCCATATTCGAAAGTTTTTCCCACAAGTGGCTACCGCCGCCATTGTTCTTTGCTAGAATCCGCACCATCGGCAGCAAGTCCAAGCGCAAGTCCTTCAACTTCACATACGGATACATCCTGCGTTCCGTGTAGATTTCTTGCTTGCGAATATACATCTGCGCGATTTTTGCCGTCGCACTTACCTTTACGTCCGCCTCGTCCATGCGGTCGTAAATCCGTTTCTTGAACGAATGTACTTCACCGCTCGACGGTACGTGTATATGAATCAAGGTTTTCTTGCGGTACTTGAAAATTTCCGGTTCAAGGTAAAGCGTGGGGCTGAACAAGTCTGGATTGCCAATGGCGCTAATAAAATTCTTCACCATGGATGGCGCGGCATTTTCAGGAATGCCGACAACAGTACCGCCAGCCCGTTTGAATTCTATGGCCGCAGTTTCCCCTATCTTCAAAGCGTTCTCGAATTTTACAAGATCCATTACGTGACCTCCCTACCATCTTGCGTTTCGAATTCATTTACCCATTCTTTGACCTTCGCCTGCAAAAGTTTCTTGTCCGGTAGATACAACTCATAAGCGGATGCGTAAATATTTGCATTTTCGGGCAATGTCAACTTCACAAGGGTATCCTTCTTCTCTTTGCAAAGTAAAATGCCGATAGTCGGCTTTTCGAAATCCTGCTTTACATAACGATCATAGTAGTTTACGTACATCTGCATCTGACCGAGATCTTGATGAGTCAACTTGTCGACCTTCAAATCAACGAGCACATAGCACTGAAGCAGACGATTGTACAAAACCAAGTCTACATAGTAGTCATCCTCATCAAAAGAGAATCGTTTTTGTCGTGCTTCGAACAGGAATCCTTTCCCCAGTTCAAGCAGGAATTCTTGTAACTTGTTAATGATTGCGGATTCTAAGTTCGATTCCGAATACGATGCATCCGGTTTCAAACCAACAAATTCAAGCGTCACCGGGTTCTTGATGATATCCTCCGGCTTCTCCACCACGTTGCCTACCCGCGACAATCGGGCAACCTGTTCCTTGTCCCGGCTCAACGCAAGGCGTTCATACAGACTTGAACCATACTGCCGCTGCAACTCGCGAACAGACCAATTCCCAGAAGTAGCCTCTATCTCGTAAAAACGGCGTTCATCATCATTCTTGATGCGCATGAGCACCAGGTAATGCGACCAAGAAAGTGTGAATTCGGGTAAAACTTCAGATTGGGGCAACACTGTTGCCCCAATTTGCTGGGGACGATAAATACGGTAAAAGAAGCGACATCGCTTGAGCGTATCAACGGTCCAACCATTTTCATAGGTTGATATTAATCGTTCAGATAATTTCGAAAGAATTTGCTTGCCATATTCCGCTCTATATTTACCTTTTTGCTCATCTTCTACGATTAATTGTCCGATTTTGTATTTTGTGTAGACTTCAGCAACATTCATTGCTGTAGCCACACGAGCGCGGGCTTGCTCAATTAAACTTGAAACCTTATTGAACAACGATTCCACCGCTTTTGCAGGGACATTCTCTTTGTTTTTAGCCATATTAGCCTCCATGTGGTCACAATTTGTGACCGGTTACTGTTAGAGGCGTTCCCTTATTCCAAAATCACGGAATAAAAAAGACGCGATTCTCCATTTGACAGAAAATCACGTGCTGCATTAATGTACCTAATGTTGAAAAGTCTGGCTAGGGGAGCAAGAAAATTTTACAAGAGCAATGTGCCTACTTCCCATTCTGGATTGTGGCTATTTCGGCATTTATTAATCTTCTCGCTTTTTTAACTTCAATTTGTTTATCACCTTTGATACCTCTAGCACAACATCTGTATACTTAGTTTTTTTAGTGTCAAAGCAAAGTGTTTTATCATAGTCAATAAATTTGATACAGGTCCCAGTACTCCAGTAATAACTTACGTTCTCGTATGTATTGCTAATTTCTTTGAAAAATTCTACAACCTTTTGCGCATTATTTTTTTCTTTTTGTAATGGCGTAAATATTCGCTCCAATTTATCGTACAATTTTTGTTCTTCTTCATTGAAACCGCTTTCCCCATCAGCGTACATTCCCCAGTTGTACATCATTTCAACTTCTTTTTCTGTAAATGTATAGTTCATTTTTACCTCGCTTTTGTAATTAAGTTTCCTGCTTGGCGTACAGTTCTTCAAACATGCTACGGTACGCATCAATGTCATCTAGCTTTACAATAGTCGTAATCTTGTTGCCGGCATCCTTACTAGAAGCTCCGCAATGGTACAGTTTTTCGCTTTTGGTCTTAAAGTCTATTAGAATGTAGCGGTCGTGGAACTTGTGCGCTGCAGGAACTTTGTCAATTAAAACGCCAGGCATTGCCTCACGGAAATCGTTGAGCATATCGTCTGTTATGTGGGTGTATTGGTCACTCGCAATCAAGATGGAAACGCCTTTGTGCGCATTTCTGAGCAAATTCAACGTCTTGATGTCAACATAGTTATCGACAATCAACAGCGTTTTCTTCGCCATGCCATAAATCTGTGCGTAGGCGACATCGGCTTCCAACTTCTGTCCATTCAGAATCAAGAAGTGCTTGTAAGTCGATGGATCGACGAAATTTTCCATGACCATCTGGAGGTCCATATTGATTTTTCCCAAATCACTCCGAATGTCGCGAACTTCGTCGGAAAGTTCCTTTACTTCGGCAGAAACCACCGCAATTTCATGTGTATTTTGAGCAGTCTGCGCTGCAATCTGGGCGATTCCCGCAGTTCCGGGCAGTTGCTGATTTTCTGCAACGATATAGTCTTTCATCTGCTTAAAAAGACGAATGAGAGCCATACTCTGTTGTATCGCTAAATCGCCTTTCAACACGGTCATGAGCATGTAAATACCTTGTTCCGTAAAAACAAAGGGATAGGAGCGGTTCATTGTGCTGATATTTGCGGTGCAATTTTTGCATCGCAATTCTTCAACTTCCCTTTTGGACAATTGGAACCGGAAATCCTCCGCAAAACGCTCAATATTATTCTTGACTTGCCGGTTAAAAGCTCCGGTACTATACCCATAAATTTCGGCTAAATCGGCATCAAGCATGACCTTGATCCCTCGGATGGTATAAATACGCGATTTGAGCAAGTTCTCGTCTATCAGGGACATTTCTGATTTGACTGGCGCAACAGTCACATTTTTTGTGTTCTTGGTCATTTAGCCTCCATGTGGCTTGATTAGTCTTGTTTTTTGGCGAGTTTCTTAGCCTCGTTGATTTCGCTGACTAACTGCTCTGTGGTGGGCAAATACAATTTGTAATCACTGGCGAGGATTGTCTTGTTGTTTTCGGGCAAAGTCATTTTTACCGCAGAATCATTCTTGCCTGCACACAGAAGAATTCCGATAGTCGGATTTTCATCGGGAAGCTTTTCTATGCGGTCGTGGTAATTCACGTACATTTGGAGCTGGCCGAGATCTTGATGCGTGATTTTGCTCGTCTTGATTTCAATAACCACAAAACAGCGAAGCAACCTGTTGTAAAGAACGAGGTCAACGAAAAATTCGTCGTCTTCAAGCATGATCCGTTTCTGCCTTGCTACAAAAGAAAAGCCCTTGCCTAGTTCAAGCAAAAATTCAGTGATGTGCGAAATAATCGCCCCCTCTAAATCGCTTTCATAAAAGGTTGGGTTCTTTTCCAGCCCAAGAAATTCTAGGACCATCGGATCCTTGATGACCTCTTGCGGTGTTTCTGGAATGCGTTCCTTGCGAGCGACCGCCAGCACGGATTCCTTGTCGTTACTGAGCAAAAGGCGTTCATACAATTGACTGTTGATTTGGCGTTCTAGTTCGCGACCGTTCCAAGAATTGTTTACAGCCTCAAGTTCGTAATATTCGCGTTTGTCGGGGTCGGAAATCGCAATAAGCATCTTGTATTGAGACCAGTTCAATTGCGTCCGCAGTGCGGACGCAATTGGATACAATAGGAAAAATTGACGTGCGCGTTCAATCTGGCGAATGCCAAAACCACTCCCGTATTCAGCTTCTAGCCTTTCCGCAAGCGATTTTACGATATACGCCCCGTAATCGGCTCGTTTCTTGCCGTGTTGCTCTTCTTCGAAAATCCGCTTGCCAAGATTCCAGTACATCTGAACACGACAGAAATTAACGCTCCGAACAGCGTTTTTCTGCGCAGTCTCGATGATTTGCCTAGCATCTTGAACCAGCTTAGCCGAGATAACTTCTTTAGACTTCATTTTGCCTCCATGTGGTCACAATTTGTGACCGGTTGATGTTAGAGGCGTCCCCTAATTCTGAAATTGCAGAATAAAAAAAGACGCGATTCTCCATTTGACAGAGAATCACGTGCTGCATTAATGTACCTAATATCGAAAATGTTGGCTAGGGGCGTAAGAAAATTTTACATAACGGAATTAGTGTATTAATTTCTACCTTCAATTTTCGCAGCGAGCTCTGCGATGTCTTTATCGGAATGACTAGGATGACGATGCATAATGGAGCGGACGTCTAGCAAAATACCATAGATTTTATGGTATGTTTTTGCTTCTGTATTTTTCCAATTGCAATCTGCATATCCGAAATTTTCTATTGGATATTTTGATCCATCGAATGCTGTTGCGTATGGCAGAATAAAAGCGTTGTAGATGTCTCCCTTGGGTATATCTTGATTTTCCTCACGCTCAGTTTCTATAAATTCGGCGTATGCGATTTGCTTAACAATGGAACCTGTTCCGGGTAATCTCTTCGGCTCGCGATTTTCCCCATACTGATAGTATTTAGCGTCTAAAACGAAAATTTTTGCATTTTCCTTTGGAAACAACATTATTGTATCGGGACGCAATGCTGTTCTTTTCGTTTCGTTCCATTCTGCATCATTATTATTATCTCCAATATGCCAAGCACAATGCGGATAATATTTTTCTTTTTCACGTTTTTCGATGCCAAAAATTTGGTCGATTAGGCTTTCCCAAACATATTCAAAATCATTGGTGCCAAAGCTTGCTTTTCGATTGTCATTCCGTTTGCCCATGTAGCAAACGATGTCAAGCATATTCCTAAAAAGTTGGATGTGCTTTTCGTTGAATGTTCTTGAAATTTTATTTTTCAAGATGGCTGCGAACATCTTTGCGTTAAAAGGTATTGTTGGCTTTTCTGGCCGAAAATATCCGAACAAACATCCTATTTTTTCGTAGCTCTCATAAACGCAATATTTATGAATTTGCGTTATGATTTCATTTTCATTGTTGCTCGATCTCTTTGTTATGAAATCGAGATAAACGACCGATTCGTTTGGATATTCACCCGCAATTTGGGGCCGAATCTGTTTAATCGTTTTGGACCAATTAATTTTTCCATTCGAGGCCCTTTTGTATGTTGTCTCGTTTTCAATGTAGTAACCGAAGTTCAGAAAATAATTGAAAACGTGAATGTAGGCATGAATCGGAAATTGAACTTCGTCTTCATTTAATTGACGATTCTGGTCAATACTTTTACTTTCTTTGGAATAGGCTGCAAGAACTGAAATAAGATTCAATATATCCTTGCGATATTCTTTTTCGTCATCTATTGGCTTAGAATAACCAAAAGGAAAATACACCTTTAACGATCCGTTGTCATAACGGATACCGACGAACTCATCACTTTGTTTGCCTCCGTAGACGCAAACTTCGCTAAGTTTCGGGCGTTCCTGTTTGGGCTGCTGCAGTTCCATTTTGCGGGCTTAACTTCGAAATAGATTCATCCTTAAAAACTTTGAAGCCTTCTTTTTTGAAAATTTTTGTCAGATCTTCAAGAGTCTTTATATCGCCAAAATGTTTCGAACGATCAAATTTGAAAGCGTCATCCCAAAGATACTTGAGAACTTTTTCTGCGAAGGCATCGTTGGTAATTTTGGGAGCATCGCCCTCTGCAGCGTTTGTCTCTTTTTTAGGGGTAATGAACCATCCGCCGAGACGCTTGTCCTCCATGCTAGACAATCCATTCTCTTCAGCCGACTGCATGATGATTTCATTTATTTTTTCGCGGAAATCGCCCCATTTAACATTTGTATTTCCGATGGGCTGATTGTATTGTTGTTTTTCATCGGCATGAGCATCATCATTTTTCAAATCATTCGAAATCTGCTTCATTTCCCAACGACGTTGGAAAGCGTTATCAAGCGTGAACACGTTCTGGTCGCTCGTATTCATTGTTGCGTAGATAGAGAGGTTAGGCGGAAGACGAATTCCACAATAAGTAGAAAAATGTAGGTCTCTAGATGGAATTTTTATTGCCGATTTTGGAGTTTCGCTTGAATCGCTATCATAATCAACACCCGGCTCTTTTTCGGTAACACTAGATTCTCCACCTAGCAAAATAAAACCATTCACATCATCATTATTTGTTGAATATTTACTCCAACCTTCTGTATAATTATAATTTTCGTTTTGAATTTCTTCATTTGAAGAATGCTCTCCATTCTTATAACGATCCAAAAGTTGGAATATTTCTCCAAAAATAGCAGCCGCGTTTCCACGGTTAATTTCTTCAATAATCAGAAAATATGGTTTCGAAGGATTTAAGTATGCTTTTCGAATGATGTTGGCTAAAGGGCCGGGCTTAAATTCGTAATCGATCGAATTTTCTTTTTTCTTTGGCATTATTTGGCCGACAAAATCTGCATTACAATAATCAGGATGAAATACCGTACGGATAACTTGTTTGTCGTAAGACACCTTTTCAGCAGCTTTTTTATCGCTGTTATATATTTCAAGAGCTTTTCTTACTTCTTTATCAACTTGGTGACTTTTGCCGCAGCCGGGAACTCCGTAATAGATAACTTGCTGACAGCTTGTCAAACAATGTTTGGGAGGATTGCTGTTTGGTGTTTCATTCGATTTTTCTTCGGTCAATAACAAGAAATGTCTGTCATTTTCATTTAACAGATTGCTGAAAACATCATAGTTGTGCGCTCCGACTTTTACTAACTTAACAACGTATGTTACGCCCACTTGCTCTATGTATAGAAGATCCTCCAAATCGATTGTTTCTGCGTTGTCTCTTAATAACGAGACTATGCCTGAACCAATATAAAAAGATCCATTTGCTCTTTTTATGATGTCGATATCCCTTATTTCATGCGCATTTCTTAAATGAGCAAATGGGTACGAAATGCGTTCCTGAGTTCCTTTCAAAAAAGCCAAATCAGGATTGAAGAGGAACTTGACGATGTCATGTGTTATGACGATGCCTTCGGGGGTGCAATCTGCAGCTGCTAATTTTTTTACGTACAAATGCATGAATTACCCGTTAAGAAAATTAAAAAATGCTTTTTTGTCATTCCTGTCTTCGTAGATGTGGTACTCGGGAATGTTCTGATTATTGGCAGTAACGTTAAAATCAGGACCAATGTGAATAATGCTTGAAAAATCACACAGCATGTTCTTTATTTCTTTTAAATTTCCCGTCTTTTCACCAAAAAAAGCATTGCAAATATCTTCTAAGTTATGCAAACCATTTCCTTTAGCGGCAACATCGACTATGGCGTACAGAAGTATTACGGAGTGTCGTATATGGTCAAAGCCCTTTTTGGTATATGGGTTGGGAACATAGTATCTTTTTACCCAATGCCTAAGGTAATTTTGCGCCTCTTCCTTTGATATGTTGTGGTCAAATCTCGGATGGAAAAAGCCGTCTTCATCAATATACTGCAATCCTAATTGACATGATAATTGATAAGCTGTTCTTAAATAAGCTTTGCCCCCTATAGGACAGAGCATCATGTGTGACTTGTATTCATCTTCTGAACAAATCTTCTTAGGTAGCCATGAAACGATTTCTACTAGATTTTCAGTACTAACCTTTCGCCATTTGCATATCGGATCGCCCATAAGTTACCCCTCTTTAAGCCAAGATGATATAAGTTGTTGTTCTCTTTTTTCAATTATCTGAACCTGTGCGTCATCTAAACGATTTAGCGTCCTGTAATCGGCGCCTAAAATCTTCAATTCTGCATCTGTTAGCAGATCTTCTTCCAATGCAATTTGAATACTCCATTGCTCCGCCATAGCGCGTGCTATTCCCGGAAAAGTCTTGCTTCTTAATGTTCTGCGTTCTTCTGGTGTTTTGGCCTTTAATGCTTCGGAATACCACTTTGGCTGCGACTTACCACTTTTGAAGAAGACCTTTTCTCCATGATCATTCGTTTCTTTAGATGGGTGTAATGTCCATAAATTTTTTAACCATAGACATGTCCCTTTTGAATACGGATCCCCAAATTGATAAGGCTGTATTTTTTGGTCCGGTTTTCTCCATCTATTACTCATGATGCCGACAGGATTTTCTATGGCGATTCTCTTTATTTTTGCTTTTGCGAGGCTCATGAAAAATTTTACAGCATCTTCTCGATCCCTTGCACGATTTGGATATTTTGGATGAGGTCGTCTTTTTTCAACAGGCAGGTCTTTATCTTCAGGATGATAATACCACTGAGCTCCACTAACAGCCAAGTATGTGCATGGGGGGTGCCCAATCATTAGGTCCCAATTACCTTTAATGACAGCTTCCTCTCCATTTTGTAGAACAAGATTTGTT
Organism: Fibrobacter sp. UBA4297; assembly: GCF_002394865.1. Lineage (NCBI taxonomy): Bacteria > Pseudomonadati > Fibrobacterota > Fibrobacteria > Fibrobacterales > Fibrobacteraceae > Fibrobacter > Fibrobacter sp. UBA4297. The sequence continues at coordinate 83,095 of NZ_DGUZ01000024.1, forward strand.
TTGTTTAAAACTTCCGTTATATCGTGATTAAAGTGCCATTCCGGATGATCTCCACTACAATCCAAAAGATCACAACTGTATGCGTTATGGCCCAATTTTCGAAAGGCTTTGCATACAGCTTGGCTTTCTTCACACGCAATAAGGATATTTAAAATCCTTTTCATTATATTTCCCCTCCTTGAACGACTTCTGCCATTGCATTTGCAATGCCCTTTGCAAATAGGACGGGAACTGCGTTTCCAATCATTTTAAAGCAATATGGATTGGATCCGATGAATTTGTAATCAGGTGGAAAAGACTGAAGTAGGGCTGCCTCACGAATTGTGATTGTTCTTAATTGCGCGATATCGGGATGAATAAACATGTACCCATCTTTTTGTAGATGCGCAACTATTGTTGGTGATGGTTTATCCCATTCGAGATTCCGATATTTTATATGGTTTGATGTATGGCCTGTTATTTTGGTGTAAAAGGCTTTTTTCTCTTCTTGCGAAAAAGAATTCATTCCTTTTGAAAGCCATTCGAAGAAAAGCTTTTGATCTCTTTTCCCATTATATCGGGGGATATGTAGGTCGATTTTTTTTTCTGTTGTTTGATAATGTGAAATTTTCGATCGACCACTACAGTCGATTTCATCCAAAGGAAAAAATTTGGGCAAGTTGCCAATTACATCACGTACGGTTTTATGCTTTGATGTTTTTTGATGGTCTAGAGCCTTGTAAAAAGAATCCAAATTTGATGGATTCTTTTTAGGAATACCAATGATGATGATTCGATTTCTTTTTTGTGGTACTCCAAAATCTTCTGCGCAATAAATGGAATTCTTTAAATTTTCGGGTCGTCTTATTTCGTATCCGATTTTATCGAATGCTTCGTATATTCGCTCTCTGACTGGTTTCCCACCTGGACATGCGCTTAAAAGTCCGGGAACATTTTCGAATACGAAAAATTTTGGCTTATAATGGTCGACTATTTTAACGAAACTTTCAAAGAGGTAGTTTCTATAGTCGTTTTTCATCCCTGTTGGGGACTGAGCTCTTCCTGCGATTGAATATGCTTGACAAGGAGGTCCTCCAATAATGCAATCAACCTGATTTTTGCCAATAAGTCCGTCTAATCCTTTTTCGACAATTAAAGGATCGTTCTCTTTTGCATAGAGATTTTTTGTTGATTCTTGCCAATTGCCGTAGAAAAGCTCTTCGGTTTTTTGAACATCAAATTTTATGACACGTTTTAGAGAATCTTCTTTTGTGTGATTCCATTTTTCAACGAGTCGTGAACGTAAAGTGTTCACCATTGGGCTTTCCCATTCTACATGGGCAAGGCCTTCATATTTCCCTGTTGCAAGGAATCCTTCACTGAGACCGCCACATCCAGCAAATAGGTCTATGAAAGTAATTTTCTTATGGACTTTTTGTCCCATTTAAACGTTCGTTTAAACGGAACACTTGCGAAAAAAATGCAGAAAAAAGATGAATCCAGTTGACAAGAAAAATTTGTTTGGCTATATTATGTAGTGCACGTGTGTGCATGTTGTATTTTCAACTTAACGCCTCGTAGTTTTTGCTTGTCCGCGAGGAAGGAGATAAAGATGAATAAGACGCAATATCGTCTGATGGCGCAAGATGTCAAAGAGAACAGGGCCAATCTTGCCAAATACCGAAAAATCTTCAAATACGCCTATCCATTCGGAGATAAAGTCTTTAAACGCTTGATGATAAATCAGGTTAAACCGGAGCGATTCATTGCGTTCTTGAACGCAATGATGGGACTGGAAGGAGACCGACGCATAAAAGATTTCTCATTCCGCATACAGGAAATGCCTGCATTACCTTCACAAAAGAAACCCATATTCGACATTGTTGGAACAAATCAAGCTGGAGAACCCATTTTGGTTGAAGTTCAACAAAATGCTAGCCAACTTTTTATCGATCGACTTTTCTATTATGTATCCCGCGCTATCTCTACGCTGGTTCCCGAAGGTAGCCGATACAGGCTACCTCATGTGTATGTATTGTCTATTCTGACAGAAGACTTATTCAATAACGAACCGGATACTTATTTTCACCATGTTAACCTTTCGAAAAATGGTCGCCCATTCTATGACAAGTTTGACGGATTCCTTGTCGAGGTGGACAAGTTCTGCAAGATAGACGCTCGATTGCCCCTGCCGAATCGCGAACAGAGCGAACGAGCCGACATGCTCCGCTTTTTCAACGAACTTATGGAAGAAAAGCCCTTTTCACCGCAGTATTTGCAAAATGACCTATACGCAAAGTTCATAAAAGATGTATCTTTAGAGAAGATTGAAGACGAACTGCTTCTTAGGGAGGTAGACGAGATGACTGACATTAAATACGAAAAGGAAAGCTCTTTTTTGGACGGAATGGACGCCAAGGCTCGTGAAATGGCAAGAAAAATGCTTGCCGAAGGTGATTCCGTTGAAAAGGTTGCTAGGATTTCGCAACTTTCTGAGGCAGAGGTTGCCGCACTGAAATAGCGTAAAAGAAGGTGTTTTTTCCCAAAAACCGGTTCAAAGAGACCGGTTTTTCTTTTCTTGATGAAAATATTGTCACTAGAATGACAGTATTTTTATTTATTTTTGTGTTCAAAGAAAAGGAACGTTATCTAGGAACACTTATGGAACTTTCTCAGCAGCCGCAATTTATATCAAACGCGCCAGGAAATACAATGCAAGCATTTCTTGAAAACGAACTTTCAAAATGCGACAGATTTATCATCAGCGTTGCATTTATATCCAAAAGCGGTTTAGCATCATTAAAGCAAACATTGCTAGAACTTGAAAATCGAGGAATTCCAGGTAAAATTCTTACAACGGACTATCTTACATTTACAGAACCCGCTGCACTCAAGTCTCTTTGCAAATACAAAAATGTTGAAGTCAAACTATTCCGTTGTGACAATAATATAAAAGGATTTCACACAAAAGGGTATTTATTTTTTAAAGAAAAAATTGTAAGCATAACCATTGGTAGTTCCAATCTTACAGGTAATGCACTTGCAATTAATAAAGAATGGAACACATGTTATTCTGTCAAAGATGACGCTTCGCTATTTAAAGATGTTATCGAAGATTTTGATTCTCTTTGGAACAGCACTAATGCATTTAACGTTACAAACGAAATTTTAGATGAATACACACAAGTCTATCTCGAAAAAAAACGAATAGACCGAGAAATACAACGTCAAAAGATTGAATTAAAAAAGAACTCAGTTTTACAAAAGTCGAAAATTGTAAAGTTCGAACAAATTTTACTCGAACCCAATTCCATGCAATTAGAATTTGTTCAGAAGTTAAACGAAATACGATCAATGGGAGAGCATCGCGCTTTATTGATTTCTGCAACAGGAACTGGAAAAACTTACGCATCAGCATTCGCCTTAAGAGAAATAAATCCAAAACGAGCTCTATTCCTAGCCCATCGCGAACAAATTTT
>NZ_DGUZ01000024.1:86690-95059 GCF_002394865.1 Fibrobacter sp. UBA4297
TGCGATTTCGTATTTGCAACAATGCAAACAATGGCAACACACTACGAAGAATTTGCTAATAACGAATTTCAAGTCATTGTGATTGACGAAGCTCATCGTGTTGGAGGCAAAAGCTATCAAAACATGATGGCCTATTTTAATCCAGACTTGTGGCTTGGCATGACTGCCTCGCCTGATCGTAGTGACAAATTTGATGTCTACTCCGCTTTCGGACACAATATCGCACATGAAATTCGATTACAAGAAGCAATGCGTTTAAATCTTCTTTGTCCGTTCCACTATTATGGAATTACGGATTTTGAAGTTGATGGTTCAGAAAAGAAACTACGCGATTTCAATTATTTAACATGCGACAAACGAGTCGATTACGTCATTCAAAAAGCAGAATATTTTGACCATAGTGGTAATCGAGTAAAAGGTTTAGCCTTTTGCAGCACAATAGAAGAAGCGAAAGAACTTTCTAGAAAATTCAACGATCGTGGATACAAAACTATAGCACTTTCTGGCGCAGACTCCCAAGATGCTCGTGAAAAAGCAGTCGAGCAATTGGAGCAAGATAATCGTGATGACGGCCTTGATTACATCTTTACCGTTGATATTTTTAATGAAGGCATAGACATCCCGCAAGTAAATCAAATTTTAATGCTTCGCCCAACAGAATCGCCCATTATCTTTATACAACAATTAGGTCGCGGGCTTCGAAAAGCAGAGAACAAAGAATTCGTAATGATTCTTGATTTTATCGGCAATTACACCAACAATTACATGATTCCAATAGCCTTGTCTGGAGATAGAACTTACAACAAGGACAACATTCGTCGTTACGTTCGCCAAGGGGTAAAAGTACTTGAAGGAGCATCGACAATCCACTTTGATGAAATTGCTCGTAAGCGAATTTACGAATCCATCGATTCTGCCAATTTTAACGAATTTAAACTAATCAAAGAATGCTATAAAAACCTCAAATACAAGTTGGGCCGAATTCCAAAGTTAATGGACTACGAGGAATACGGAGAAATCGATGCTATGCGTATTTTTGAAAACGCATCATTAGGATCATATCACGCATTTTTGAAGAAAGTCGAAAAGGAAGAATACAAGGTAGAATTAAATTCCCTTGAAGAATCGTATTTAAAATACATTTCAACAAAATTCGCCAATGGCAAACGTATTCATGAATTGCTATTACTTAAGTCCATTTTAGACGATTCCAAATCAAATGATTTGTGGAACGATCTTGAAAAAACATTAACTCAAAAAGGGATTTTCTTTAATTCTAATACAAAACAAAATGTTTTTAATTTACTAAGAGGTTCCTTCGCGACTGGCGCGGCCAAAGATTCCTATTCTGACGTAATCATCGTAGAAGAAAAAAACAATGCAATCATTGCATCACCTACTTTTATAAACCTATTGAAGAACACAGAATTTCGTAAGCAAATCACCGAGGTTGTTGATTTTGGTCTTTTCCGCAATGAAAGATACTTTGGAACTAGATACAAAGACACTTCGTTCAATCTTTATGCAAAGTACACTTATGATGACGTTTGTCGTTTATTAGATTGGGAAAAAGGCGAAGTTCCATTAAATATCGGTGGCTATAAATACGATCAAAAGACAAAAACGTTCCCAATATTTGTGAACTATGACAAAAATGAAAACGTCAAAGTCACACAACGCTATGAAGATTCTTTTGAAGATGAACAAACTATGTTCTGGGTTTCTAAATCAGGCAGAACCAAAGCCTCCAGCGATGTACAAAATGCATTAAATGCAGATCAACTTGGCATTAAGCTCGATTTATTTGTTAGAAAAAATAAAGACGACAAAACTTCAAAAGAATTTTATTATCTCGGCAGGCTACATGCAACGGGAGATGCTCAGGAATTTACAATGCCAGACACAGACAAATCTGCTGTAAAAATAAAATACATCTTGGAAACACCTGTTCGTCAGGACATTTACGATTATTTAGTAGGATAACATGAAACGTATCGAAGTCGTAGCAGGCATTATTAAGGATGGTGATAAAATATTCGCAACCCAGCGCGGGTATGGTGAATTCAAGGACGGCTGGGAATTTCCGGGTGGCAAAATGGAACCTGGCGAGACACCGCAAGAAGCTCTTGCCCGTGAATTGAAGGAAGAGCTTGCGGTTGATGTAAAAGTAGGCGAATTCCTCTGTACCGTGGATTACGATTATCCGACTTTTCATTTGACCATGCACTGTTTTTATTGCTCGGTAATTGGTGGAGAATTGACTCTGCTGGAACACGAAGCGGCCAAATGGTTGAACATGTCGGAACTGCGTTTAGTCAACTGGCTGCCCGCCGATGTAGAAGTCGTCGCAGCATTGGAAAGGAATCTATAAAGCGTTCCGCGCGCAATGTGCAAATTCTTGGCGATGTCGCTCTTGGGCATGCCCTGTGAAAGCATTTCACGGATCCATTCGTGATTCTTTTCGCAATTCGAATTAAGGACTAGACTACCTTTGGGGCGCCCGAGAATAGCGCCTTCCGCCTTTTTGCGAGCCAAAGCTTCTTTAGTTCGTTGACTGATAAGATTCCGCTCGATTTCTGCGGACAAGCCAAAAGCAAACGCGAGAACTTTGCTTTGAATGTCATCGCCGAGACGGTAATTGTCTTTGATTGTCCATACGCGGCATTCCTTGTTCATGCAGATGTTCAAAATTTCCATAATCATGAACAGGCTACGTCCGAGGCGCGAAAGCTCTGCACAAATGATTAAATCGCCTTTCCGAACTTTTTTCAGGAGGCGCCCGAGTCTGCGTTTTGTATAGCTTTTTGTTCCGCTGATAGTTTCTTCAAGCCAACCGTCAACTTGCAAATTTTGTTGCTGTGCAAATCGCTTTATTTCAAAGCGTTGATTTTCGACAGTCTGTCTGTCGGTGCTTACGCGTATATAGCCGTAAACCATTTTGTATGTTGTATTCCATTTCGATTCTCATATAGCAAACCAGCCTGTTGTGGCCATATATTAATGATCTAATAATTGCTTGAGTTTTTTTATTTAATTGGATTCTTCTATCAAAACGACAATATCTCCTTCGTTATATTTATTACGATATGCCTCGTAGTAACATGATTCCAACGCTGTTTTCGGGGTGAAATATTCCTTGGACAGGACCATTCCGCTATCGATGCATTCCATATCGAGTTCCCCGTCTATGTCTATGTTTTCCGGCTTGAAAGTAGACCAAAGACAATAATCGACAAATCCTTTTTGGATGTCTTCTTGCTGCAAATTGTCCCCCGTGCCCGCCTGAATTTTCAGGAAGACTTGTTTGCTTTTGATCCATGAAAGTGATGCATTAAACATGTTATTTTTTCCCTGTAGAAGAATTTAGATTCTTTATGCTTGAGATACAATGGCTCCGAGTTATGGGACGAATTTCGAAGAAGTTGAGTTTTGGGGGCTTGGAACCTCTTGACAGCGGTCTTTTGGTAACTTATATTGTTGGTGTGCAAGTGTGCAGACACGCTTCTGCGCATTTTGCCTGAGATTTCGAAAATCCCCGTGACAGTCGGCATAGGCCTTATGGCCCGTACGTGCATCCGCGATGGGGCGCATCCACCTTCTTGTGGGTGTTGTTGGATAGCTAGTTGAAATGTGTCACCACTGGTGACCAAATTAATCTGCTTGATATCTGAATACAAATTCCAACACTTTATCTGTTGTTTTTTGTTCGTATTTTTTGTAGTTTATCCCTACCAATTATTTTAAGGAGTACACATTATGAGAAAACTGATTCTTCCTATTGCTGCCTTTGCTATGGCTTCGTTTGTCGCCTGTGGTGACGATAGTTCGCCAAACGCTCCGGCGGCCGGCCCAAAACAAGATACGCTCCCGGCGAGTGTTGATAAGTTCTTTGATCTGGACAACAATTACACATGTTCCCAGACTGTGAACAAGTGCGCAACGGTCGTTGTTACGGGTTATTCTGAATTGGCTCAATGCAATGGCGCTCAGTGGGATATGCAGACTTTGGGCAATCCTGTGGCGGGTTGCGAAAATGCAGCTCCGGCCACGAATCCTCCTGCAACTGATACGCCTGCTACAGGCACGCCCACTACTGATACTCCGGCAACGGGCGCGATGGTTTCTTGCGATGTCCCGGGTGTCTTTGGCGAATGCCTTGAATATCCGGCAGGCAGTGCAGAAGCGGCGGCGATAGAAGCCCAGTGTGTGAGTGTGATGATGGGGACTCTCGGCACGGGTTGCGCAAAGTAATCTAAATCCTTAGAATGGATGGAAAAGTCGGCCGTAGGGTCGGCTTTTTTGTATCTTGTCGATAAAAAATTAAGGAAACGAAAATGAACGGCTTAAGAAAAAATTTGGCGATGAAGGTCGCTATCTTTGTTGTGTTTGCGGTTCTCGTGGCGGGGGCGTCCGAAGATATTAAAATCGTTAAAATCAACGATGACAATTTCGAAAAGGAAATTCTGCATTCCAAGAAACCTGTGATTCTTGAAGTTTCGTCGACGAGCTGCCCGCCGTGCCTTGTCATGATTCCGACGCTTATCGGTATTGCAAAAAATTACAGCGATATCAAGATTGCGTCTATCGGGATTGACGAACCGAATATCGAGAAAATCAAGAATACGCTCCCGATTCGGGCGTTTCCGACGTTCTTTTTCATCAAGGACGGTCGCATTATCAACCAGCGCGTGGGCGTTGTCAAGGAACCGGAGCTTCTGAGCGCTTTGGATTACACCCCAAAGCCAAGTGCTGCGCAAAAGGCGAAGAGCAAACCGAAAAAGAAGAATGCGCACAAGAATCTTGTCTGCAAGGTGGATGGCCAGTTCAATGGACTCAAGAATCTTGTGACGATTTCGTTTGTGTTCGGCGATTCAGAAATTGAAAATGTCGATATCGTGACGGATGTGTTTGTGCCGCCGGAGCAGTTCGACAGGCGCGACCAGATGATGGAACATATCCGCGCGAGTGGCAAGGGCGAGGTGGTCCCGACGATGACGGGTTTCCAGATGCATATTGACAACGATTGCCGGTTTATGAAGGCGATGGACATGAAGCGCACTTCGACTTATGGCGAGATGCGGGCCGGGCTTGAATTGCAAGGTTTTACTTGCAAGTAGTTTTGTCATTCCGACAATAAAAACGCTCAAATTGCTGTGAAATGCCCCCTTTATGGGGGTATTTTTTATTGTGGTAAAAAGGATGTGGTATGAAAAATAAATTTCTCTTTTTATTTTTGGCGGTTTCTGCTTCTCAGGCCGCGGTGAATCTGGGTGTAAGTCTTGGCGATAGCATCAAGCCGGTGACGCATGTGGCGACGGGCTCGCTTTATGGCCTTACTGAGAGTCTTCCGAGCAATATCGAGCGTGATGTCGCCCCGCTCAAGCCGAACGTGTTCCTTTCTCCGGCGCGCAGCGGTAACGGTCGCCAACAGCCGATTGGTGGGGCTTTCCTTGTGGCTCCCCGTGTCGAAAGCATTGGTGCGAAAATTCAGATTCGCCTTGCTGACGTTTTGCCGGGATGGCCGTACAAGTTCCAGAATATGGACCACTGGAAAAATGAAGTAAAATCGGTCATCAACGACAAGCTTAAGTCAAACAACAAGAATTTTGACGGTTACGAAATCTGGAACGAGCCGAATGACACTTGGAAATCGAATATCGACTTCAATTCCGGTCTTTGGAAACAGACTTACGATTTGATTCGGCAGATGGACCCTGGTGCAAAGATTATCGGCCCTTCGTACTCATTCTACCACGCTTCGCAAATGGAAGCGTTTATCAAGTATTGTGCACAGAATAACTGCTTGCCCGATGTCGTGAGCTGGCACCAGTGGGGGAGTGGTGGCTTTGTTGGAGCTGTCGAAACCTACCGCGCGCTTGAAAAAAAGTATAACGTGACTCCACGTCCGCTGAGCATCAACGAATATTCTTCGACGGAACATTCCGAAGAAGGTTGTCCGGGGCTGTCGGTGCCGTTTATTGCAAAGTTTGAACGTCACGGCGTCGAAAGCGCAATGATTTCCTGGTGGTTTGTACCGCTTCCAGGTCGTTTGGGGAGCCTTCTCACCAAGGACAATGAACGTGGTGGCGGCTGGTGGCTTTATAAGTGGTATGGCGACATGAGCGGTTACATGGCTAAAGTGACCCCGCCGAACGACAAGAGCGATGGCGTGGACGGTTTTGCCGCTCTCGACAAGAAGAAGGGCTTTGCAAGTATTGTGCTTGGCGGCAACACCAAGGGCGATGTGAATGTGAATATTTCGGGCATCCCTGCAGAATTTGGCAGTCAGGTAAATGTCTCTGTTGAATATGTTGTATGGGAAAATAAGGACAAGGCAGTGCCTTCGACCACGACTGTATCAAATAAGGATTACGATGTTAGTGGCGGAAAGATTACGGTGCCTGTAAATATCACGAATACAAAGTATGGCTATCGCGTGTATATCACGCCGATTATTCCGCAAGCCCCTTACAAGGATACGGCTATGGAGATTCCTGGTAAAGTCGAAGTCGAAAATTACGATGTCGGCGGTTCGGGCAAGGCTTATCTTGATTTGGATGATGACAACAAGGGTGGTGAATATCGCGAAGACGCTGTTGATATCGTGAAGGCCGGTGATGGCTATGCCATTGGTTACACGCAAGAGGGCGAATGGCTTGAGTACACTGTGAAGGTTGCTGAAAAAGAAGATTATGCGGTTTCAGTCCGCTATGCGACTTCTTCGGAAAATACGGGCATGAAGCTGTATGTCGATGGCAAGGTCGCCTTGGACAATGTCGCGTTCCCGCAAGGCGCGGACTGGGAAACTTATTCGACGGTCGATGCCGGGAAGGTGAGCCTTTCGGCGGGCGAGCATGTGCTCAAGCTTGAAATTGTCGGAAACTACGTCAATATCGACTGGCTGAACTTTGAAAGCGAAAAGACGATTGCGATTGGAAAGCCTACGCTGCACGCTGTTCCGCATGAGGCTAGTTATGATGTGTTCGATATGCAAGGTCGCCTTGTTGCAAAATTGAAGGCGTTCGGCTCCGAAAGTTTGCGCTCAAAAATTTCAGCTACGGTGAAGCGTCCTGGAACCTACATTGCAAAGCCTCAAACGGGCGGAAAAATGTTGCGAATTTCGGTGAAATAGGTAAAAACTTTATTCGCTAAAGTTTGTTTAAAACTTGCGCCAAAAAGCCGGTTCCTTATGGAGCCGGCTTCTTTGTAGGAGTCTATGAGGAGTCTATGAATTTTTCAAAATGTGCTGTAGCAAGGCGGTACAGCCTTCGTTGACGTCTTGCCAGGTGGCTTCGAAATCGCCTGTGTACCAGGGGTCTGCAACGTCGCGGTTTTTGCCCGCCCAATCCATGAGGAGCGAAACTTTGTGAGCTCGGGAATCACGCGCATCTTGTTTCTGTGCTGGTTCTCGAGCTTCTTGATACTGTGCGAGTTCTCGTTCGTAAATGTCACGGGGTAAAATCCAGCGGAGATTCCGCAGGTTATTTTGATCCATGAGCACGATGTAGTCGTAATGATTGTAGTCGGCGACGGTCATCTGGCGTGCAGTTTTCCCGTTGCAGTCGATGCCATGACTAGCGAGCATACGTCTTGCGGGCGGGTACACCGGATTTCCGATTTCTTCAGTGCTTGTCGCTGCAGATGCTATCTCGAAGTCTGCGGCGGTTAACGCTGTGTTCGTCGTGACTTGTTTTGCGGACGAACTAATGTCGCGTACCAACTTTTTCATTACAAATTCTGCCATCGGGCTACGGCAAATGTTCCCGTGACATACGAACAAGATTTTTATCATGCGTCTTTCCTAAGGCTTTCCAAGATTTTGTAAAGCGTGCAGTAAAGCGACTTGGCTTCGTCTTCTGACAAATTTACGCAACTTGCCATGGACTTAGGAACGTTCGCGGCTTTTAGTTGCAATTTTTCACCTTCATCGGTCAGGCTTACCGAAAGGCAACGCTCATCACTTGCTTCGCGGGTGCGCGTGATGTAGCCTTTGCTCTCGAGCTTTTTCAGGAGCGGGGTCAGCGTTCCTGAATCAAGGTAGAGCTTTTGTCCGAGTTCAGTGACGTTACATTTTTTCTCTTCCCACAACACGAGCATCACGATGTACTGCGTGTAGGTGAGATCGAGCGGTTCCAAGAAAGGCGTATAGCGACGCGTGATTTCCTTGGATACTGCATACAACGGAAAGCATAGTTGATTTTCAAGTTTTAGTTGAGGACAAATCATTGCACCTCCTAAAGTAGCTTTTCAACGCAAGAACGTACGTCCTCCATTTTGGCAGTGGGTTCAAAACGGGCGACAACGTTGCCTGCGCGGTCGATGACGAACTTTGTGAAGTTCCACTTGATATCAGGATTGTTCTTGTAATC
>NZ_DGUZ01000025.1 GCF_002394865.1 Fibrobacter sp. UBA4297
CTAAGAAGGCTAAGAAAATCAAGGCTAAGAAGGGCAAGGTCGCCAAGGCTGCTCCGGCAGTCGAAAAGGTCCCGGTCATGGAAAAGGTCCAGGCTGAACGCATCGATACCGTCATGGTCGATCAGCCGGTCATGAAGACTGATCCGAAGCTTGCTTCTGCAGTTTCTCAGTTCTTTAGCTACATCGGCAAGGTGTTCCATGGTGATCTCGGTCTCTCTTACCAGAACAACGAACCGGTGACGAACGTTATCAAGAAGTCCCTCCCGTGGACTCTCGCTATCCAGGCTCCGACGATTCTTCTCGGCTGGATTGTGGGTAACCTTCTTGGTGCCTTCGCTGCTTACAAGCGCGGCATTTTTGACAAGGTATTCTTCCCGTGCGCCATGTTCTTAAACGGTGTGCCGTTCTTCGTGTTCGGTATGCTCTTGGTGGCCCTCTTCTCCATCACGCTCGGCTGGTTCCCGGCTATGGGCGCTTACAGCCCGGACATTCCGGAACTCACGTTCAGCTGGGCTTGCATCAAGAGCGTCAGCTGGTACTACGTGCTCCCGTTCTTCTCTGTGTTCCCGATTCTTCTTTCTGGTCAGGCAACGGGTATGCGTTCCATGTCCATTTACGAACTCGGTACAGACTACATGAAGTATGCTAAGTGGCTTGGCCTGCGCGAAGGCAAGATTATTAGCTATGTGTTCCGCAACGCTATGCTCCCGCAGCTCACTGGTCTTGCCCAGAGCCTCGGTGCCATGGTGGGTGGCGCTCTCATTACCGAAATGATCTTCTCTTATCCGGGTCTCGGTATGGCAATGCTCAATGCCATTCAGAAGAACGACTACGCAACGATTCAGGGTTGCACCTTGATGATTTCGACTTGCGTTCTCGTTGCAAACTTTGCAGTTGACGTTTTGATCGCAGTCTTTGACCCGCGTGTCAAGGCCGGTCTCCAGATGGGAGGTAAGTAATCATGGGTAAGCTTTTAAGAAACCTTCTCAAGTCCCCGATGTTCGTGATTGGCGTGTCCATCTTCGTGCTCACGCTCCTCATCGCCATCTTTGGACCTCTTTTCTACAACGTAGACACTCACGCTCGTGACATCGTCGCTGGCCCGTATGCAGGTTCTAGCTCTGCTCACTGGCTTGGCACGGACCACCTTGGCCGTGACTACGTGTCCCTCTTGATTGCAGGCCTTCGCAGCTCCCTTTATGTGGGCTTCGTTGCTGGTATCATTGCAACGACGATTGGTGTGCTTATCGGTTTGTTCGGCGGTTTCCGCGGTGGCTGGATTGATGAAGTATTGAACATGCTCACCAACATCTTCATCGTTATCCCGCAGTTCGTGATTCTCGTTCTTATCAGCTCCGCTGTTAAGGATGGCCGTTCCCTCACCTTGATTGGTCTCATCATCGGTCTTACCGCTTGGAGCTGGTCTGCCCGTGCCGTTCGTGCTCAGGCTTCTTCTCTCCGTAGCCGCGACCACATCGCCCTTGCCCGCCTCAACGGTGCATCGACGCTCACGATTGTGATCAAGCATGTGCTTCCGTACTTGCTCTCGTACGTGTTCATGGTGTTCATCATGCAGGTGTCTTCCGGTATTCTTTCCGAAGCTTCCATCTCCATGATCGGTCTTGGCCCTGTCGATTCCACCAGCCTCGGTATCATCTTGAACCAGGCTAAGGATAACGGTGCTCTCTCCGACTCCATCTGGATTGCATTCATCCCGGCAACGATCGTCGTTACCCTCACGGTGTTTGCTCTCTACCTGATCAACACTTCCATGGAAGGCGTCTTCAACCCGCGCCTGCGCAAGTAAGAGGAAAAAAATGTCTGAAAATGTTTTTGAAGTTGACCACTTGGGTCTTTATTACCTCGGCCGTTTTGGAGACAAGACTCACGCTGTTACAGACGTGTCCTTCTCCATGAAGCAGGGGGAAATTCTCGGTATCGCCGGTGAATCGGGTTGCGGTAAGTCCACGCTCGTTTCTGGCCTTATGGGTATGTGCATTCCGCCGCTTTACCCGGAAACGGGTGACGTTCGCGTGAAGAACGGCGACAAGATGGAATCCCTCATGAACCGCAGCGTCGAAGATGTTCGTGCGAATGTCCTCGCTCAGCAGGTTTCCATGATTCCGCAGGGCGCATTCAACGCTCTGAACCCGGTCCGCAAGATTAAGGATATCGCAGCAGACGTGCTCAAGGCTCACTTGAAGCCGGGCGAGAAGCTCGATTCCAAGCAGATCTACGATCGCGTTTACGCCCACTTCGACCGTATCGGCATGGATACGAAGCGCGTGCTCAATTCCTTCCCGATCAACCTCACTGCAGGTGAACGCCAGCGTTGCGTGATTGCAATTTCCACGATTCTTCTCCCGAAGATGGTGATTGCTGACGAACCGACTTCTGCTTTGGACGTCTCCACGCAGAAGGAAGTGATCAAGATGATTTTCGACTTGCTCGACAAGGGCATCTTCCAGTCGATGATCTTCATTACCCACGAACTTCCGCTCCTCTACCACGTGGCCGATAACATCGCTATCATGTACGCAGGCGAAATCGTGGAAAAGGGTACTGCAGAACAGGTCGTCAAGGATCCGCGTCATCCGTATACGCAGGCCTTGATGGGCGCTATGCTCAGTACCGAGGCCAGCCAGCGTGGCCGTCATCCGGTGGCTATCGAAGGTGCTCCTCCTAGCCTCAAGAACAAGATTGTGGGCTGCCGCTTCGCTCCGCGTTGCAGCAAGGCATGCCCGGACTGCAAGAAGAATACCCAGAATCTCCGCATTGTCGGCGATCGTGACGTGAGGTGCGATTATGCAAAGTGATAAGCCCATTGTTTTTTCTGCCAAGCGCATCAGCAAGGATTTCGGTGCCGGCAAGAGCTTGAAGACTGCTGTTAAGGATGTTTCCTTTGACATCTATGACGAAGAATTCATCTCCATCGTGGGTGGTTCTGGTTGCGGTAAGTCCGTGCTTGCTAAGATTATGCTCGGCCTTTACCAGCCGACTCGCGGTCAGTTCCTCTATCGCGACAAGCCAATCAAGAACCTGAAAGACCACTGGAACGAAGTACAGTCCGTTTTCCAGGATCCGTTTGGTTGCTTCAACCAGTTCTTCACAATCAGAAGCCAGCTCGAAGACGCTCTCAACATCTTGAAGGATAAGCCCTCCAAGGAAGAAGTCCGTCGCCGCGTTGACGAAGGTCTCAAGGCTGTGAACGTCGCTCCGGCAGATATCGAAGGCAAGTACCCGTTCGAACTCTCCGGTGGTCAGATGCAGCGTATGCTTCTCGCTCGTATCTTCGCGCTCCGTCCGAAGGTTTTGATTGCTGACGAAGCTACCTCCATGGTGGACGCCTGCGTGCGTGCAAACATCCTCGATTACCTCCGCAAGTTGAAAGACGAACTGAAGATGACCGTGGTGTTCGTGACCCACGATATCGGCCTTGCAAACTACGTTTCTGACCGTATCTTCATCATGCACGACGGTAAGATTGTGAACCAGGGTACTCCTGCTGAAGTGCTCGACAACACAAACGAACCGCATACGCTCCGCTTGCTCGATGATATCCCGGAAGTCCACAAGACTGAATGGATCAAGAACAGCCATCGCAGCAAAAAGTAATTGGCGCGTGTCATCCTGAGCGAAGAGGCGTCGCCTCGTAGTCGAAGGATCTAGTGCAATTTGAAAAGCCGCAGCAACCGCTGCGGTTTTTCTTTTATATAAAAAGCCTAACGTTTTTTACGTCAGGCTTTCCTGTGAATTTGCAATATCTGTTTAGTCTACGACACAGCGGATTGCCCCGTAATCGACGTCATTGCGAGCCGGACCGGGATAATATTCATCGATTCCATTACCGGACCAGCGGTAATAATGGTAGTGGTCAAAGTCAGAACCGATGTTTCGGGTTAGTCTGTTGATGTTGATCCATGTTTGACTCTTGGAGTCGTAAGCGCCATTTTCGAGCATTCCAAGACCGCTTGCGTTGTTCAGCTTTTTGAAGTCGTCGTAGAAATCATCGTTTTCGAAGTAGGCGGTATAAGCCGTGAACAGCTCATTGAACTTGTATTTTTCCCACAGCAATCTGTATTCCGTTGAAAGTGGCAGATGCGTTCCCTTGGGGCACAGACCCTGCTTTTTGTTGAAGTCGATGGTGTCTCCGTTCAGGGCTTGTACTACCGTGTACATTCTTCCGTAAATGTCGCAGTATTTTTCGTCATTGGCGGGGCAGACAGAGCCTTCGCTGGCGTAGTTCAGGTTTTCTGCAAACCAGACGACTCCATCGATATCGATGGTCTTGTAGTATTGCCCGTCTCTTTCGTCCTGGATTGTTCCATACGTTTTTTCTGGATTGAGCAGGAACCACGAATATTTAAAGACTTTTCCGCTTGATTTTTCGTAGAGCGTATTGTCCTTGCATTCGTACTTTGTGCCGTCGTAAGAGCGGCCGCGGCAGAAATCGTAGGCAATGTCGCCTTGGCAGAACTGCTTTGTGTTGTCAATCGTTTTTCCGCCGCAATCTTCGATATTGCTCAGGCAGCGGATCGAAAGCTTGGTGCCTGGTTCTGCATTAGAAAAGCAGGCGAGCTTTGAAGGGTCGTTTACTTTGCTGTTGCAGAAATATCCCGAGTTGTTTGTTTTCTTGTTAGATGACGGGTGGGGATTGAGTTTTAGAAAGTCTCCCGTTTTGTAATCTCTAGAATTTCTTGTGGAACTCCAAAAGTTTTCGTCAGTGCCCGTGCCGTCTCCGGTAAGGACTGGCTTTGCGTTAAAGCCGTAGTCGTCTGTTCCATTCCAGTTTCCCTGTTCGTCGTTAGGCCAGCCGGTTGTGCTTTTTAGCTTTTGTGCGGCGACTTCGGCACCGCCTGCAAAATTGACAAGTGCTTCAAGTTCTTTAAGCGAGGGAAGGTGGAACCCTTCCGGGCATACGTCTTGTGCGTTTTCGAAGGTGTAAAGGCTGGAATCGCCGTAGCTCAAGTTCTCGGCCATCCATGTCTGGGGTCCGATTTTGGCGAGCTTGTATGTTTTGCCATCGCGGGCGTCCGTAAATGAACCGCTAGGCGCCTTGATGCTTTCGCTCGAAGAGGATTCTGGAATTTGGGACGAGGAAGATTCTGTGGCGCTGCTAGATTGCGGCAGGGAATCGCTTGATGAAGATTCTGAAACTTGCTTTTGTGATGATGAGGATTTTGGGGAGTTACTTTTTTCCGAAGAAGATTCGGAATCCTTTGTTTTCCCTGTTTCAGAGGAAGAAGAATCTTCCGGGTTTTCGATTTCATCAGAGCTAGATGAAATATTGGCAAAAAGTTCATCGTTTGCAGATGAAGAATCTGTACAAGCTGTAAATGTTAGGGATAATAGCGCAGAGGCTGTTAGGCAAGCGGCGGCCTTTGTAAAATTATTCATAATTTATCTCCTTTGGTGAGATAAAGTAGAAATTTTTAGTTTGTTAGACCATGATGAGTTAGAATTTTGGCGTTGATGCCGTCTTTTGGCGAAGTCGAAGATTTTTGCAATTAAAAATATATATTACTTCTATGACAACATTTTTTTCACGTTTTTCTTTTGGATGGAGCTTTACGTTGGCGACCCTGTCGCTTGCGTTTTTGCCGTCGTCGGTTTTTGCAGCGGGTCTTGTGAAGCAAAATATTGATACGACCGATGCCATGCGTACACTCGCTAATTACGATCGCGGATTCTACACGCCGCAGGTGTTGCATATAAAGCCATCGGGCTCTAAGCCGATTGAAAAGCCGTACAGTAAGCTTTTGCACTTGCGTGCCGAAATTTCGGAATTCAGCAGTCGAGCTTGGCTCGGGATTGATACGACTGGCGGCAAGAAGGATACGACTTGGGGAAAGAGCCAAGATTTGACCGAAGATGCTCTGAACGTATTGCAGACGACGTTTGACAATATCCGCGCGAACAAGGGCTTTGTGATTGTGCGTATCTGTTATGACCCGTGGTACAATGGTCGCAGCAATGTGACTCCGGAGCACAAGTGGGTATTACGCCATGTGGAACAGCTCGCTCCAGTGCTTTCGAAAAATACCGATGTGATTGTCGCGCTTGAAATGGGTATGCACGGCGCCTATGGCGAAATGCATTCCGACACGAGCATTACTTATGACCGCGTTGCCGAAGCGACGAACCTGATGCTACGCAATACGCCTCCCGAGCTCAAAATTTTAACGCGAACGGGCAACTATTCAGCGAAGGTACTCGGCTTTGATAACTGGGGCGTGGATTTTAATATTGAAGGTGAAAAGTTCGCAGAAATTGCAAAGGCCAAGGGCGACACCATGTATCGCGTCGGGATGTTCAACGACGGCTACTTGGGAACGCAATATGATTACGGCACGTGGGGCGCGGACTGCAAAACGTCCATTTGCCGTGAAGAAGGTGTTGCCTGGCTCGAAAAGTACGGCATCAACACGCCATACGGCGGCGAAGCGCTTACAACGGCGAATGGCTACCAGGTCATCAATACGCCGGAATTCCTCGCGTACGAGGGCTTCCGCACGCACACGAGCTATTTGAATATCCAGTGGAACAACAACCTGATTAATAGCTGGAAAAAGACGCTGTTCAAGCAGAAAGACTTCGATTATGATCCGGCGCGAGTCGATTCGCTGACGGGCTTCAAGTATATCAATGACCACTTGGGCTACCGCTTTGTGCTGCGAGAATCGTGGTTAAGCGATACGGTGGGGGCTGACCATATGCTCCATGCGAAATTCCGCGTGCAGAATGTGGGCTTTGGCAACCTCACTTGGAAGGCTCCGGTAAAACTTGCCATTTTGGAAGACCTGGAAGGTAGCGATTTGGATATGTGCCTTGACATGGATTATGTGGACTTGCCCGATGTTGATTTTAGAGATGTCCATAGCCGCACCATCTCGGTCGCAGGCGGTGATACTGTGATGACGTTTGACGGAAACAACGAAATTGAAGTTGCGGCCAAGTTGAATCTGTCTGGCAAGGGGCGTTTTATGGTGTTTCTGAAGGTTGGCGACATTGAGTTTGCCAATGATTGGTCGGGAGGAAAGGGTACTTGTGGCCTAGAACAGCCTGCCGCTTATTTAGGCAAGTTCTATTTTGATGAGAATGTTCAGTCCATTGCGCCGCGCATTCGTCGTAGCTCTGTGCAAAAGTCCCAAATGCCTTACGTTCTGCGTACACGCAATAACGTGATTATCCGCGATGGCGACCGCTCTTACAAGCCGAACGGCACGAAACAGTAGTAACATGGTTCTTCGCAAAACAGCATTGTCATGCCCGCTGGAGCCTGTACTGCCTGCACTGAGTTTAATCGAAGTGCAGCGAAGTCGAAGTAAGCGGGCATCTCCTTTTCAAAATCTTTGCATAAAAAAACTCCAGCCATTGGCTGGAGTTTTTCACATTGTTTATGCGGGCGTGCCCACTATTATCTACAGCTTACTTGTTCACCCAGCGGATGGAAGCCTTGCTGCTGCCCTGGCGGACAACGAGCGTGTAGGAGCCGTTTGCAATGCCCTTGAGGTCGATAGCGTGGCTGCCCTTGCCATAGACATCGGAAATCTGCTTTACGCTTGCACCGAGGGCGTCATAGATGTCCACCTTTACGAGGCCTGTGTTCTTGGTCGTGAACTGGAGCGTAGAGCCGTTCATGCGTGCCTTGAGGCTGTTTGTAATCTTGGCGGACGGTCTGATAGCAGATGTGCCGTTGATGAAGTTGTAGTATTCATCCTTGTTGACGGCCTGAGTGCTGTCTCCGATGATGAACAGGACAGTCTTGTTCAGTTCATTGTAGTTTGCGGTTTCTGGAGCCTTAGCTGTCACGGAAATGATAGCCGGGGCGGTGCCTGCACCGAAGCCTTCACCTGCCTGGACCATGTAAATTGTCGTCGGCTGTCCGTTGAAGGTGTAGGTGACCGGAGCCTTGTCCGTGAGGGTCGTGGTCGGGAGTCCCGTGGGAGAGGTAGAACCCGGAGCGACCTTCTGGTTTACAAACTTGTTAGAGATACGGGCTTCGCCCTTCCTGTATTCGATTTCGAACGTGTCCTGCATGGCGCGGAAACCGGTGATGGCCGGTGCCGAGGCGACGATTCTGCCCTTGCCGTAGCTCTTGAAGTGTAACATCCAGACCTGCTGATTCTTCTGGGTGTTGGAGCAGTTGTTGTTCGTGCACTTGGACTTGCTTACGCTGACGACTGTCGGATCGAGGGCTGTGAGCGTGAATTTGGAACCTTCGTTCGTCTTGTCTTCCATCGTGAGGAGGTAGTCGTTGGAGCCGTCGCCGTCAAAGTCGATAGATCTGCCGGTCTTGACATCGCTCTTGCAAGTGTTGGCGTATGTGCAGTAGAGGCCCTTTTCGAGGTTCGTTATGGTCTGGCCTGCGACCTGCTTGACTGTTACAACAGACTGGGAACCGTCATTGCCTGTCAAGATGGCGAAACCGTAGTCGTTGATGACGAGGTCACTGCCGGAAACAGAAACGACCTTTTCGTTGCTAGAGGTGTAGGTACAGCCGGACTTGAGAGCGCCAGAAATCTTGCCGTCGGTCTGCTTTGCAGTGGTCGCCTTGAAGGAGCAGCTACCACTCTTGCCCTTGGTGATGGAGTCCGCCCAGCTGCGTGCGTTCTTAGTGAGGTAGCTCTTGATGATATTGCCCGAAGTTGTAAGCGTTGCTGCGTCGAGTGCTGCTGCCGTGGTGAGGGACTTGTCGCCTGCGAAGATTGCGGACTTTTCGCTCTTCTGGTCGACATCGGAAGTCTGCTGGCGGAAGCTCCAGTTGCAGTTCGGGATGTTGTTCTGGTCCATGAACTGTGTCCATTCGTTTGTGGCACTGGAATTCGGTTCGCCATCGCCATCTGCGTTCGTGGTGCCCCATTCACTAATGAATACCGGGTAGCCTGCGTTGAGCGCGCTGGTAATATTGCCGCTAAAGCTACCTTTGGGGTGTGTTGCTGCGTAGAAGTGCAATACGTAAGCGATGTTCGTGGACTGAATTGGGTCTCTTGCGCCCTGTTCCGGGTGCTGTGACCAGTTCGGCGTACCGACGATAATCAGGTTTTGCGTGTTGAGACGGATGGTCGAGACAATCTGGTTTGCGTAATTTTTGATGGCACCCCAGTCTCCGCCGCTGCCGTTGACCGGTTCGTTGTAAATTTCGTAGATGATGTTCGGGACATCCTTGTACTTTTTGGAGATGGTCTCGAAGAATGTCTTTGCCATGGACGTTTCGAGGTGGGCTCTGTGGCTGTGCCAGTCAATCACGATATAAATGTCGTTTTCGATAGCCGCTTCGACCATCTTGTCGATTGTTGAAAGTTGGCCTTCCGGGGACTTTGCGTAAGAGGACTGGTCGTCGAGCTTGTTCTTTGTGCCGCCATTGCTGTCGTAATATTCAACGCCCATGGCGTAGCGGAACACGTCAATCTTGAAGTTGTCTGCAGCCCATGAAATGACTGTCGGGTTATAGTAAGAGGCGCCAGTGGCGTCGGACCAGAAAAGGCTTACGCCGCGGAGCATTGCCTGCTGGTTGTTTTTTTCGCCGATAATCTTGCTGCCGCTGGTGTGGAGGGCGCCGTAGTAAGATACCGGACCTACCTTCTTGGGGGTTGCTGTTGCCGCACTGGCAAATGCGGATACTGCCGCGCCTGCCAAAATGCCTGTCAGTAGCTTTGTCAATTTCATGAGTGTTTTCCTTTTGTTTTGACAAAAATTATCTAAATAAATCGAAGATAGTAAACAATTTAGGCTAACTTTTTGTTTACTATTGAACACAAAGCGATTCGCTTTGCGCCTCTTGTACACCTTTACCCCGTTTTTTTGTCATTCCCGAAGGAGCCGAGCTTGCTCAAAAGCCAGTGCTTCGCCGGGCATGGCAAAGTATATTTATATATAATGTAGCATTCTATGCACAGGAATCAAGTATTTATATCGTAATAAAAAAATTGCGTTGAATACTCGTGTGACGAAGGACACGTAAGAAATTTGTTATAAATCATGAGTGTACTTTGGCGACGCGCAAAGTGCTATATTACAAGAGAAGGGGCGGTTTGCTATCAATAATGTAAATTTTTTTTTCAAACGCTTGCAGGTATAGCATTTTTGAGGAAAATAAAATATATTATTGCCCAAATCACCCATTTTGGGTAAAACAGTTAAAAAGAGAGAGAATTATGAATAAGAAACTCACAATTGCATCGGCACTTCTCGCTGCCTCTGCTGCATTTGCTTTCGAAACCTGGAATGGCGATGCCTATCAGGTTGACACGGGCCTTGATAATGGTTCTGAAACTTCCGGTTACTGGTTCAGCTACGGCGACGACGGTGACGGTGGTGAATCCAAGGTTGTTTGGCCGGTTCCGCTCGGCAACGACTACTCTGAAACTGCAATGGACCCGGTTATTGACCACTGCGTTGGTGTCTGCGGTACTGCTTCCCTCGTTAAGGGCAAGTTGACCTATAACCCGTTCGTCGGTATCGGCTTCAACGTTGTTGGTGAAGCTGTTGGCGGTGGCGATCCGGAAGCCGGTGACGCTTCTTCTTGGGGTGGCGTTTGCATTACCTATACGTCTGCTGCTGCTCCGACTCTCGAACTCGGCCTCGGCGACGTTGACGCAACCATCGGTTATGCAAACCCGGCTGCTTCTCTCGCTAAGTCTACCGCTGGTGCAACCAAGACCATTCCTTGGACTGGCTTTGCTCAGCCGTCTTGGTACAAGGGTGCTACGAAGATGGACGGTGCAACTGCTGCTAGCCAGCTCGTTGCTCTCAAGTTCAAGATCCAGGCTGCTGCTGGTAACTATGACTTCAACATCTGCTCTATCGGTCCTGCTACTGGTGGTACTTGCAAGGCTACCTGCGGTATTGATGTCAAGTCTGTTCGCGGTGCTTCCGCTGTCAAGGCTAACCTCTCTGGCCGTACCCTCAGCTTCTCTGGTATCAAGTCCGTTGCTACCGCTGAAGTCTTGAACCTCCAGGGTCAGGTTGTTGCTAAGGGCGACGCTTCCTCCTCCATGAACCTCGCTGCTCTCGATGCAGGTGTCTACATGGTTCGCGTTGCTGGCAAGTCCGTCAACTTCACCAACAAGATTGTTCTGAAGTAATTTCGGATTCCTAAGAATCTTTAGAGAAGGGTCGCGCAAGCGGCCCTTTTCTATATGTAGAATTCGTTCGTGTTTGTGCTCACAAGTAAACTTGATTTTTTCTTTCAAGTTTTCCTTAATAGCTATATTTATATATATTACTTTGGCATTTACCAGCCCCGTTTGGGGAGACTTATTGAGAGGCTTTTTATGGTTTACAAGAAAATTCTGTTGCCTATTTTGATTGGCTCAGCTTTTTTCCTGGGCGCCTGTGGCGATGATGCTGCTACGGCCCCGGCTAATCCGACTCCGAGCTCTGCGTTTGTTCCGCTTCCGGTGTTGAGCTCATCTTCTGTTTATATTCCGCTGCCGACAAGTTCGGCTCCGACACCGGCAAGCTCTGCTACTCCAACGCCAACTCCGACGCCTACTCCGGGAACATACGCTTCGCTTGCCGCTACGGCGAACCCTGCTTTCGCGGCAAATATTTACACGTTATGGAAGAGCTTCCATTTCGTGACCGAAGAACAGGAAATGTCTACATATCCGGAACTTGCTGCAGAATTCAATGTTGTGTTCCCGATAGCATATATGCCGGCAGGACGTGTTATTTGGTCTAGCCAGACGGGCTATTACAAGCCGTATTGCTCAGCGACGACGGCTGTCTCGAATATGAAGACCCGTGCATGTACCGTGTCCGAAGGTATCGGCTATGGCATGCTCCTTGCTTACTTCAATAATGATGACGATACTTTTGCTCGCCTGTGGAATTACACCAGGGCCTATAGGGAATATTCCAATAGAAAGCTCATGCCGTGGATTACGCAGTCCTTCCACTGGACCGAAGTCGATAATTCGAGCGCAACGGATGCCGATGAAGATATAGCGACTGCTCTTATCCTCATGTATTTCAAGTCGGGCAATGCCCTGTACTTGCAGGATGCGTTGACTTTCATGAATGCAATTTGGGACTTGGAAGTCAATCCTGCTAACTTGCTCATATACTCTGGCGACGAAGATGTCTGGAAGCTCCCGACGCCAGTCTATAACTTGAGCTATTTCTCTCCGGTGGCACTTAGGCTCTTTGCGATGGTGGACCCGAATCCGGCTCATAACTGGAAGGGTGTGCTTGATGCCATGTATGCCTATACGCAGAAGGTTCAGTCGTTGGGTACAGGCGTGTTCCCGGACTGGAGCGATGATGCTGGCATGGCGGCCAAGCCGTCGAACGGTTCTGCCAACAACACCTACTGGACGTTCAATAAGGAATCCGTGCGTATTCCGTGGCGCCTCGCTTGGGATTACTACTGGTATCAGGATACGCGCGCTGCTGCAATCTTGAACCAGCTGAACAGCTTTATCACGACAAAGGCTCCGAGCGGTCCGGATGACAAGGCTCTCGCCATTAACTATTCCTGGAATTTGTCTGTTGGTAAGGACTATACCAATAATACGGCTGTTCCGAGCCAGTGGTATGCTGCATGGTGCGCTACGGGCATTGCTGGTAACGCAACGTGGCTTGCTACTTGCACGAACGGCATGAATACTACGAGAATGCCTTCGAATACCAACGCAAGCTACTTCTCGGATATCTTGCTCACGATGTATTCTGCCTTGCTGAACGGCTTGTTCGTTCGCCCGGCCGGAATCTAGTAGTGAATGAGGCTTGAGCCTCGGAAAATGTAAGGCGAACAGTCGCGACTCCCGGAACCTTCCGGGAGTTTTTTGTTGTTCTGGGCAAGTCCCTTTATTATCGTCTTTTTTTGTATATTCATTACGTATGAAAGAAAAAAACGTGAATTCTAAGACTGCAAATGTCAAGTCAAAAAAATCGAAGGCGAAGGCGGCAGAAAGCGCTGCCGTAAAGAATGGTGGTTCGGCTGAAAATGCCGCTTTGGTTAAGGAGAGTGCTGCGGACTCGGCGGGCGTTTTGGATGCAGGTTCTGATTCCGATGGCGTGAATGCTCTCGATAGTGCTGTGGGAAGTTTGAGTGCTGCCGGTTCTGTAGACGGAGATTCCGCGGGAATGCCTGCACTCCCGACGGCAGAACAGCTGGGGATTACGATTACTGCCGGGAATGTTGGAAGTGCTGGTGACGCGGGGAATGCCACAAACGCGCCGCTTTCGGCGACTGTGGGCGATACGATTAATTTCCCTGTGACGGTCTCGTGGAGCGTGAACGGGAGCGCAATTCTCGTGGTGCCGACAAGTTCAGCAAATGCAAAGGGCATTTTGCAGTTGGGCGTGTCGCAGGAATCGAGCCGCTCGGTAAAGGACGGCAAAGAAATGGCGCAGATTACGTTCAACTACAAGCTCGTCATGCAGGATACGGGCAACCTGAACATCCCCGCGATGCGCTTTGAAATTCCGACGCCGATGGGACAGTCGCTGGACTTGCGTAGCGAGAGCGTACCTATACGAGTCGATGCGCCGTTCAATGCGCTGCCGTTTATTGCAGGCGGTGCGGTGGGCGTTTGTGTGCTTTTGGCGGCGTTGTGGCGTATGCGCAAGCGTGCTAATGCGCGAGCTGCGGTTGCCGCGAAGAATGCGTTTGAAAATGCTCTGCGCGAGAAAATGGTCGTCTTGAAGCAGCGCGTGATGGTGGCCGATAGCCGCGAATGGCTCTTGGAGCTTGAAAGCATTTGCAAGGAATATGCATTGCAGCGGTTCGGCGCGAGCGCTTGCGGAATTGCCGGAAGTGCCGGTGCATCGGGAGTTGCTGCGGAAAAGTCCGCGGGAAAGCCTGCTGAGGGAATTCCCGGCGGAGCTGTGTCTGCCGTGGGAAAGCCCGCCGCCTCCGCCGTGAATTTGGATGCACTCGTGGCGGAAGGTAAACTCGATGGCTGGAAGTCCCTGCTCGAAGAATTTGCCCATGCCCGCTATGGCGGCGGAAAGCGCGACAGCTTCGAGAATAAGGAAACCTGGAAACTTGCCATGACGCTCATGGGCATCAAGGAAGAAGATTAGGGTTTAGACGACAAATGCGTAAGGCGAGTGAAGCGTGACTGCTTGCAGGACCATTTCCGAGCCTAGCATTTGGTACTTGTACAAAGAACGGCTCTCTGAGCCTACAGACGAGAGAGGCGGCTTTGCCGCAGTGGTTAGGTACGTGTCATCCTGGAGGGCAAAGCCCGATAGGATTCATAGTGTTGTCTATTGTCATTCCCGGTAGAGACTGATTTATCAGAAATATTTTAACTTTATAAAATGATTCGAAATTTCCGGTTGGTTGCTTTTTGCGTTATCGCCTCGCTTCTACTTTTAGCGGGGTGTTCCAGCCATCCGCCTTCTGCTGCGCAATTTATGAATGTGAAAAAGAAAGAGGGTGAATTTAATAATTCTTTTATTGTTGGTGCATCTCTTCGAAGAGGAGATATTTATAAAGGTACTTCTCATATTTATGAAGATTACGATGATAAAGAAGATATTGTAAATACAGATTTATCTCTTTTACTTAGATATAGCCATTTTGTAGCTGGGGGTTCGTTTGAAAATATGTCTTTCAGGTTCATTATGGGATTTCGAAGTCAGTATATTGGATTGCAAGGATGGGGCAGTGTTGAAACTACTTCACTTGATCTTCATAGAAATAATGCTATTCCATTTTTTGGTGGTTTGATGTTGATCGAAGAATATCCTATAGGTGAAGTATTTAGAGTGGGATTCAGTGAACATTTTTCTCGCAATGTGTATAAGGTGAATTCTCATGAAGAAGGAATAGGTTTTTATTCTTCGAGCCATTATAATGAATTTGGTTTTGGAACATACTTGACATACAAAAACTTCTCTATTGAATTTCGTTACGGTCGCGAAATTGGCGAACCGCGAAATCGATTTTATTTTATGATGCACTACGCCGTTTTTAACTGATTGTAGCTATAATTTAGACGTATGATTATTGATAAGGAAAAAGCGAAACACCGTGCGGCGGGGCTTGACCTCTTTCGCGTTGTAGCTGCTGTGATGGTATTGATGTTCCATTGCAATATCCATCACGAAAGCAGTTTTGGACCATTGACGGGATTCGTCTCGATGGGTGCCGTGTTCATGACGGCGTTCTTTATGCTTTCGGGTTATGTGCTGTTCTTGACGTACAAGGATAAATCGCTTGTGCTGGCTCCGGCGCTCAAAAACTTTTATCTGAAACGCGTTTTCGGAATTTTTCCTTTGTACTTGGTCGTGGCGGTGTTGTACGTTGTGACCTTGGGAAAGGAATCGGTGTTCCAGAATCTAGTGCTTTTGCCGATTGAACTGCTTGGATTGCAAAGTGTGTTTTCGACGCTGTTCCCGGTGAGCCATAATGGCGGGACTTGGTTTATTTCTTGCCTGCTGTTTGCGTATTTGGCGTTCCCGCTGATGCAAGAAGTCGTAAAGCAGATGACGACTCGCGCGAAGTGGATATCACTTGCACTTTGCACGGCGATTTTGTTCTGGTCTCCGCTTGTCGTGCATACATTCAAGACGGACTCGATTTATTCGAACCCGTTTTTCCGTGGGCTGGAATTTTTCATTGGCGTGCTTTTGTGCTCGATGCCAATCCGCGATGGCATTGCGAAAATCCTTGCGACTTGGAAATCTTTGCTTGTTGAAGTTTTGCTTTTGTTGGCGGGCGTTTCAATTGCCGTGCGATTGAATATTTTCGTGGGCAATTACATGCTTTACGACTGGATTGTGATTCCGCTGTTTGCTTGCATGATTTTGACGCTGGCAAGCCTCAAGTCTCCTCGGCTGCATAATTCTGCGGTGCTTCGTTATGCGAGTGCGGCAAGCTATGCGTTTTTCTTGGCGCAGACTTTCAATACTGAAATTGAGAACTGGCTGTTTGCTGCGTGCGATATCCAAAATAACGTATTGCAGATTGTAATGTCGGTCGCGTTGTGCGCGGTTATGGCAATTGCGTTACATGAACTTGTAGAAAAGCCCTGTGCGAAGGTGCTGAAAAAGAAATTGTAAAGTTATGCTTGTTTTTACCAAAAACAGGCGTATAAAATGGTAATGATTACCATAATACACAATGCTCCGTAATTGAAGTACTTGTCTGTACGGAACGCAGCTAGATCGATGCCCATAGATTTGATGTCCTCGACTTTGTCTTTTGCGTTTGATCTCAGGTAAATCGAAGATACGAGAAGCATGGTTGCAAAGAAGAATATCGCCTCGAATCCATAATTGCGGCAGTATTCAGAGAACATGGATGCGCAGCCTGTTATGTAGCAGGTCAAAGATGCTGCAAGGAGAATTTTGCTCCATTTCATTTGTGCCCTTATTTGAGATTCTGTCTGAGGAGCGGCTGCTCGGGTGTTTTTGTCGGTGAGCGAAATGCTGATGAACAGAACCGCTAAGCACATAAATACGTAACCCATACGCAACAGGAATGGCACCTCGGGCAAGGTGAACTTGAATATAGTCGACAACATGAACGTGGCGATAGCCGTCACCACAGCGGCACGCCCCGAAGCGCGTTTCCACAAAAGTCCCAGGCTGAAAATGACTACGATTCCAGGGTAAACAAATCCACAGTATTCTTGTATCACTAAAAATGCCTGGTCGGCGCCACCTACAATCGGGTACACCGCTACCAAGGCTGCAATCATTGCGCAAACTGCTGTTAGACGGCCAACGTGAACAAGTTTTTTTTCGCTTGCGTTCTTGTTGATGTATTGCCTGTAAATGTCCATTGTAAAGATGGTGGATGTCGAGTTTATCATGGAGGCAAGCGAGGAAATGACGGCCGCAGAAAGTGCAGCGAAAGAAAGTCCCTTAATGATGATGGGAGTGAAGTTTCGAATCAGGAACGGATATGCGTCATCGGAACGCGTAATGGATCCTACGAGAGTTGCACGGAGAGCTTCGCATTCGGGAGCGTTCATGACGTAATAGGCGCAAACGCCTGGGATACATACGATGAACGGGATAAGAATTTTCAGAAACGCCGCAAAAACCAGGCCTTTCTTGGCTTCGGAAATGGATTTGGCGGCAAGTCCCTTTTGGATAATGAACTGGTTGAAACCCCAGTAACCAAGGTTTGTGAGCCAGAGTCCCCCTACAATCACGACAATGCCCGGAATGTCGAAATAGGGGTCGTTTAAAATAGAAGGGAAGGCTTCGGGATTGCGCGATACGACAAGGTTAAAGTGCCTGTCTGCGGCGTCTTGGGCAAGGTAATCCTTGATATGCCCAAGCGCAGAAAGTGCTCCGTCAACACCCGGAATGGTTTCGGCGATAATCGAAAGCACCGCGAAGGTGGTAATAAGACCTCCGCCAATGAGGAAAACAACTTGTATGACATCAGTCCATGCTACAGATGTGAGGCCTCCATAAATAGAGTAGATGGCCGCAATCAAAAACAAGAAAAATATGATTCCAAGTAGTGTGTAGTCTACGCTCATTCCAAGGATAGAACCTTCGAGGGAGGGAAGCCCTAATATTTGCTTGGTCGCCAATGCGCCAAGCCACGAAACGGAGGTCATCTGGATAAATATGTAGAGAAACAGCCAGAAAATGGAGAAAGCGAGGCCAGTGCCCTTGTTGTAGCGGTTTCTCAAGAATTGCGGAATGGTAAAAACTTTGTCTTGGATCATGAGTGGCAAAATGAACTTGGCCAATACCACCAGTGTTACGGCAGCCATCAACTCGTAAGCGGCCATTGCGATTCCAGACTTGTAT
Organism: Fibrobacter sp. UBA4297; assembly: GCF_002394865.1. Taxonomy (NCBI): domain Bacteria; kingdom Pseudomonadati; phylum Fibrobacterota; class Fibrobacteria; order Fibrobacterales; family Fibrobacteraceae; genus Fibrobacter; species Fibrobacter sp. UBA4297. The sequence continues at coordinate 17,734 of NZ_DGUZ01000025.1, forward strand.
GCAGTACCTGACATGCCGATAAAATGCTCGGCAGAGATGTTTGCTGCAATGAGAGATGCGCCCACGGCCCACCAGGTAAGCGATCCGCCCGCCAAGAAGTAGTCTTTGGAAGTCTCCTTTTTACCGCGCGAAAGTAAAATGCCCATGATAACAAGGATGACGATATAGAGTGCGAAAACTCCATAATCCCAGCATGTAAACCCATTGTTGGCAAGTGCTCCCCAGATGCTTTGTTTTTCCATATTATTACCGTTATTTTCTCTTTCTTAAAAAGAAATCTAATAAAAAAAAACGGCAAAGAGGATTGCCGTGCATTTTTTTGCAAAAAAGCCTTGATCGCTAGTGGATATCCATTTTTGAGAAAAGATTCAATACGGCGACGCCTGAAATAATCAGGACGAGCCCGATAATGGCGCCCAAATCCGGCATCTGCTTGAAAAAGAAAATGCCGCTTATTGTAATTAGGGCGATGCCCAGTGCCGACCAGGTGGCGTACGCGATGCCGATGGGGATGGTGCGCAGGCATAGACTCAGCAGGTAAAGCGAGGCGACATAGCAGATGAGCGAGGCTAAGGAAGGAACAAGTTTGGTGAATTGTTCCGACATCTTGAGGAGCGTGGTGCCGGCGGCTTCTGCAAAAATGGCGAGGATAAGGAATACGTAGTTGAACATAGGAGTAATATACAAATTAAATTTTTATATTGTGAAAAAAATGAGAGGAATCCATGCCGAGTTCAGAGAAGTATCGTGACCACGTTTTGGAGCAGTTCAATGGGAAGCTGCTTGAAGGAGGTTTCCGTGTGACGACCCGCAAGATGATGGGCGAGTACATCCTTTACGCTGATGGAAAAATTTTTGGTGGAATTTACGATGATCGCTTGCTCGTGAAGCCTGTGGCCGCTGCAAAAGCGATGCTCCCAAATGCAAAATTGCAGTTGCCTTACGATGGTGCAAAGCCGATGTTACGTGTCGCTGCTGAACAGATTGCAAACAACGGCTTGCTTGTGCGCTTGCTCGACGCCATGCTCCCGGAATTGCCCGCTGTGAAAAAGAAAAAGTAATATCATTTTCCCGGCGCCGGGAATATGATCGGTTCAACTTTGTTTGTGTTCTGTCATTTTCGAAATTACACTTGTCAAGCCCAACGTGAAGGGGCTCCTTCCTTTTAAAAAAAACGTTGCTTATTTTGTCATGCCCCACTTGATGGGGCATCTCCTTCTTGTATGAAACGTCTGATGGATAGCTGAAATTTGCCGATGGACGACGTTGAATTTTTTTAAATGAAAGCTATTTTATACGTGATGAATCGGTTGACTTACTTAATTGTTTTGGTTGTTGCGACATTGCTTACGGGATGTAATACAATGCTTGTTCATCCACCTTCTGCTTCGGCGTTTATGGAAAATGATAGAGATGGCTTTGTGCGCGATGCTTCAATTTCTGCTACAGTAGGGGGTGTGGCTTATGATTTTATTCCTAAAAAGTATGTGAAAAGAGAAGTAAATGAAGAATACAGCTATAGAGAAGAGGAATCTCCTGTAGAAGTTGCTGTTTCGTTTCAGCGACGCTATGGATATTTTAAATACGGTTTTGGATTTGATTTATTATCACCTTATATACAGGTGGGGTTTGTTTCGGATTATTTTGGCGTGATGGGTTGGAGCAATCTTTGCTTGTGGCAATTTGAAAAAGTAGAACACAAGTATTTTCAGTGGGCTGGCGGTGTGTCTGTTATTGAACAGTTGCCGATAGGGAATGGCGTTCGCATTGGTTTGACGCAACATTTATCAAGAAATGGTCGTGAAAATATAGCTCATGGTATATATGACATGGGCTTCAGCATTCCTACACCCACGCCTATATTCTACGATGAAATTGGTGGAGGAGCATATGTTTCATTTGGTGTTGGAACAGGAACAAATGTTGGTATTGAATTTCGGCTCGGAAGAGATCTGACGTATTATCGTTTTGATGAAAAAGAAATTGACGGTAACATTATAAGCGATTTCAACCGGTATACGTTTATGATTGATTTTCAAGGGTGGTAGTTTTTTTGTTGGGTTATGTAAAATTTTTATGTACCCCTTGCCAACTTTTTAATATATAGATACATTAATGACTGCGCATCTCGCTATACAAAGGCGAGGTGCGTTTTTGCTTTAATCATAATTTGATTTTGCAGAAACGCCTCTAATCATAAACTTGCCGCAAAAACGGCATCGTATAATACGATTACATGGAGGCTATAATGAAGTCCGAAGAGATCAAGACTCTGTTCGAAAAGTTCCAAGCTATTGCTTGCGAATACCAAGGGGTGGAATGTTGGAGTGCTCGTGATTTGAGTACGTTACTTGGATATACTAAATGGGAGCGTTTTAGTAATGCTATTGAAAAGGCGAAGGAAGCCTGTAAAAATGCAGGCGAAATTGTAGATGATCATTTTCCCGGCGCCGGGAAAATGATCCATCTTGCAAAGGGGGCGGTGCGTGAAGTTGATGACTATATGCTTACTCGCTACGCTTGTTATCTGATTGCTCAGAATGGTGATTCTCGCAAGCCGGAAATATCTTTTGCGCAGAATTATTTTGCCGTGCAGACTCGTGTGGCGGAAATTGTTGAAGACCGTATTCTTGAATTGGAGCGTGTGCAGGCGAGGGAAAAGCTTGCGCATACCGAAAAGGTCCTCTCGGGAGTATTGTTTGAACGAGGTGTAGATAGCAAGGGCTTTGCCGTTATCCGTTCCAAGGGCGATCAGGCGTTGTTCAACATTGATACGAATCTCTTGAAGCGTAAGTATAATGTCCCTGCGAGTCGCCCGCTGGCAGATTTTTTGCCTACGGTAAGTATCAAGGCTAAGGATCTTGCTGCGGAAATGACTTCTGTCAAAACTCAAACAAAAAATCTTTTTGGACAAAAGAAAATTGAGAAGGAACATGTGGATAACAATCGCGCTGTCCGCAAAATGCTTCTTGATCGTGGTATTGTTCCCGAAAATTTGCCTGCAAGTGAAGATGTTAAGAAGGTGGCGCGTCGTTTGAAAGCGACTGACGCGTCTCTTTTGAAATTTCAAAAAAAGAAAAAGTAATATCATTTTCCCGGTGTTGGGAAAATGATGTTTTTCAGATTGGGCAAACACTGCTTGCCCAATTTGGTAAACGCCGTTTGCCAAATTCGTTTCTCCAAAGGGCGTTTTGTCATGCCCTTCTCAAATGTCGTTCCGGCTGGAACCTGTGCTGAGCGTAGTCGAAGTATGCGGAATCGCCTTCTTGTTTAAATCGCCTGATGGGTGGTTGAAATTTGCCGATGGATTACGTTGAAACTTTTTGAATTAAAGCTATTTTATACGTGATGAATCGGTTGGCTTGTTTACTTGTTTTGATTGTGGTGGCGATGCTTGCGGGGTGCTCGAACCATCCGCCTTCTGCGGCGCAGTTCATGAATGCGAGGAATGGAATTAATTTCGTTGCTGGCGGAGCGGTAAGAGTTGGGGATTTGGATAACAGGAAAATTCCTGGGCGGGACGATGAATCGGTATCATATGAAGAAGGGTATTGGAATACGGATTTAGCGCTGTCTTTTGCCTTTCCATATGCGGTAGTGGCGCTGGATTTAGAAGATTATACTTACAGAACCATTATGGGTGGCCGAT
>NZ_DGUZ01000026.1 GCF_002394865.1 Fibrobacter sp. UBA4297
TGATATCAGGATTGTTCTTGTAATCTTTGTCGATCTTCTTCAGAAGCATGGCCATTGCTGCCGCCTTGACGCCGAATCCAAAACCTTCGAAACCCTTTTGCGATTTCAGATAAGTGTATAGCGGGAGCTCGTTGGGTCCGTTCACGTCAGACTTTTTCATCTGCGGGAACGTGGTGCCGTACTTGAGCGTGCAGAATTCATGAATTTCGTCGTCTGTGCCAGGGGTCTGGCCCATGAACTGGTTGCACGGAATGTCGATGACTTCGAAGCCCTTGTCGTGGAAGTCCGTGTACATCTTTTCGATCGGCTTGTAGTGCGGGGTGAATCCGCAACCGGTTGCCGTGTTCACGATGAGCATGACTTGGCCCTTGAATTTAGAGAGTGGAACTTCGTTGCCTTTACCATCGGTAAGTGTGAAGTCGTAGATTGTCATTTTTTTTCTCCATATACACTATTTTGTTTTACACAATTAAATTTTATAAAATTTAATTTGAAAAAGCAATGGTTGGCGGAAAAAAGTAAGTTATATTGGGGTTTTTATGTGATTTTTTGCAAATGACATGTCATCCTGACCCGTAGGGGAAGGATCCAGTTAAATCTTGTTTTTTATCTTTGCCACCATGAAATCGATAGAAGTTGTCGCGGGTGTTATCACGGATGGCGGGCGCATTTTTGCCACGCAGCGTGGGTATGGCGACCAAAAAGATGGCTGGGAATTTCCGGGCGGCAAGATGGAACCGGGTGAAACTCCGGAGCAGGCGCTCGTTCGCGAACTTCAGGAAGAACTCGCCATTGAAGTAAATGTTGGCGAAAAAATTTGCACGGTGGAATACGATTACCCGAAATTTCACCTGACGATGCATTGCTTTTATTGCTCGCTCGCTGCAGGCTGCAAGCCGAAACTCCTGGAACACGAAGACGCCAAATGGCTTGACCGCACAAACTTAAACACTGTCAGCTGGCTCCCCGCCGATGTTGAGGTTGTGAAACATCTATAGCATCACCGTCATTTGCGAGTGACGCAATCCTGCTTCTCCGTCATCCTCGACCGTTAGGGAGGGGATCCATTATTTCTTGTTTAGCAATTCCCGCGCGAGCTCGGTCCCTTCGATGAGCTCGCCTAAGAATTCGCAGTAGGGAGTCGGAATCCCGTGAGCCTTCCCGAGCTTAGTGATGGTCCCGCAGAAATACGCGTTCTCCGTTTTGCGTCCGGCCTCGATATCCTGCAGCATGGAACACTTGCCGAGCGGCGTGTAGTTGCATGTGAGGCGCAAGTTTTCTTCAAGATCTTCGTTTGTAAGTGCAAAACCTTCGGCGTTCGCCACCTGAATGACTTCGTTCCCGATTTTACGCACAAGCGATTGCATCACCGGGAAATTGAAACCCGCAAATGTCGAACGGCAAATGGCTCCGATCGAGTTGAACACCGTGTTCATCAAGAGTTTTTTCCACATTTCCAAGCGGATGTTTTCTGGAATCTTGTGGACGATGTGCGCTGTTTCAAAAAGCTGGTGGATGGCTTCGATACGTTCGGAACGGTGGTTGTCTTTTTCGCCAAAGAGGATGATGCCTCGGCCCGCGCAGTCAATGTTCCCGTGCTTGTTGATGGACTGCAAATTGACGATGAATCCGTACAACGTCTTTTCTGCACCGTAAACGCGCTCGATTTCTGTTTCGGAATGGACTCCGTTCAAAAGCGAAAGCAAAGCGGTGTTCGAACCGACTGCATTTTTCGCTTCTGCTAGCGCTTCGTTGAATTGCAAATTCTTGGTCGCAAAAATCACAAGGTCAACGACCGGGACTTCGTCCGGCGTGACAAAGTTGAAGTCCGCCTTTTTCCCGTTGATGACGATTCCGCTTGCTTGGTAGCGCGCCTTGCGTTCGGCGTCCATCACGCAATAAAGCTTGTTCCCGAGAACGCTCAAGAGCTGTTCTGCCACAACGGCGCCGACAGCCCCGAGACCCACAACTGCAACTGTTTCAATCTGCTTCATAGGATGAAATATAGGCTAAATTTTATTCAGAGAATGTAAACGGAATAGAGACGGTTGTGTTTCCTGATTGAATTTTGCTGAATGTCCAGCGGCCGACTGCATTTTTGATTTCGCTGTCGAATTCACTGAAACCGGTTGTGGAAGACTCAATGGAAATATTGATAATTTCGCCATCTGGGGCGATTGTGAACTTCAAGGTAACCTTGCCTTGGAATCCTGGTCTCTTCTTCAGGCAATTGTTATAAATGTGGCGAAGACCTGGAGTACGTTGGCGGACAACTTTTATGATGTCGCTGTCGCTGCGGTTTCCTTCATTGTATGAAATGTTAATATCTTGCGTGGATGGTACTTTTATAGAGCCTTTGGCTTTTGTTGCGATTCCGCCACCACCGCCGCCTAGTAGTCCTGCGAGGCCATCTCCGATGCCTCCGGAGCCACCGACTGCATAACCATCGTTGCTACCTCCGCTGGTCTTATCGCGTCGACCTCCGAGAACTTTTTTGTCTGTATTGTGATTTTCTGATGTTACACTGCGATGGTAACTGTTTAGCTCCATTTCTAATTGGCATCTTGAAATTATTTTTTCTAAAAAAAGATTAATGGCTTTGTTTTGTGAAGCGTACACAAAAGCTTGAAAAGAATATTCTTTGTCAATAAATTCTACAACACAAGTGCTTAAAGATCTAGGAATGCCTGCTTCGTTAAAATTGGCGATGAAGTAAGCTTTCATTTCTGGTGTAAACTTCTCCGGAGCGCATTCGTACATATATTCTTTTCCCCAGGTGCTTGTATCTGTTTCATCGGGATATCCGTTGTCCATGATAAATTGTGTAAATCGAGGGACGTCTGAGGCCATATGATCATATGCACAACCGCATACTTTAGATGCTGTCTTTTCTCCATAGAAGTCTTTTGATTCTGAAGAGCATGCTTTTACAAAATTGTTTTTAGAGACTTCTTTAAAAAATGCTTTAGTAAATTCCTTAGCCTCTTCTTCTGTTAACTTTGAAGATTGATTTTCATTAAGGTTTAATTGTGGTGTATTACTATTGACCACGTTTCCTGCGTATTCTGCATCACATGCATCAGCTGCTTTGGATATGAAAGAAATAAAATCATTGTGTTTGATGTTTTTTCTTAAATCAGCATCAAGTTTAAGATATTGTTTTTCGCTATACTGTTGCTGAATTTTGTCTAGAACGCAATAACAAATATCCTGATTGGCATTTTCGGAACATTCTTGGATGAATGCTAAACGGGTTGATCTTGAATAAGAGAATCCCTTTGTACTGCTTTTCTTTGCGACGAGAGATGCAGTTCCGCCGGCATAGATTGTAATTGATGTAATAAACAGAAAAATAAATATGGATCTTAGGTGTTTCATGCTGTGAAATGTATCAAATTCTAGAGCGTTTGACGGTGAGGGTGATGCCCGCGCGGTGGCGGGCATGACAGACTTGAATGTGGGCGGCAACTGAAAAACGGGTTTGATTTTATTCGGCTACAGCGGTAAACAGGGGGTACAAAATTTTTTTGCGGTTTCGGGCGCGAGCGATTTATATTTATGGTATGAAAAATTTGAAGTTTGCGATTCTTGGGTGCGGTCATATTGCGACAAAGATGGCTGCCGCTGTTAAGACTTTGGAAAATCAGGGAATGGGCGTGGAATGCTACGCCGTGGCTTCCCGCAATTTGGAAAAGGCGACCGCTTTTGCCAAGGAATATGGCTTTGGTAAAGCGTACGGCAGTTATGAGGAACTTGCAGCGGATTCTGCAATCGATTTGATTTATATTGCAACACCGCACTCGCATCATCATGTATTTGCAAAACTTTGTATTGAACATGGCCGAAATATTCTTGTCGAAAAGGCTTTTACGGCGAATGCAAAACTTGCGGCAGAAGTGATTTCGCTCGCGCATGATAAGGGCGTCTTTTTGTGCGAAGCGATGTGGACGCGATTCTTGCCTGCGCTGGAAACGATTCGTGGCTGGATTCGCGATGGTCGCGTCGGGAATGTTGAATCGGTTGAAGCTGATTTTTCGATGAAACTTAGCGATAGGGACCGTATGCATGACCCGGCGCTTGCGGGCGGAGCTCTTTTGGATATCGGCATTTATAGCCTTACGTTTGCGGACTTGTTCCTCGGTGAGCGTGTTGATGCTGATGAAAAGCTTGTCCGTAACGAAATCACGTCGATGGATTGCAGATGCGTCAAGTTCAAGACGGGCGTGGATGCGAGCGACTGGATAAATCTCACGTACGAAAACGGCCGAAAAGCATATCTTAAGACATCAATGGTCTCGCCGACGCATAACGAGGGCGTGATTTACGGAACGGCTGGGCAAATCCGCGTGCAAAATTTAAATGACATGGTGAAGCTGGAATTACTTGATGATGCCGGAAATGTTGTTGAAACTATTGAACCTCCGCGTCTTTGCAACTGTTACGAATACGAAGTTCTCGCTTGCAAGGAAGCGATTGAAAATCCCGCTCAGTTCCGGCACGAAATTTGCGACCACTCGGCTCTTCGCTCACTCTCAAAACAAATTATTTGGGAGCGCCCGGAAATGACTCATGCCAAAACGATGGAATTCATGACGCTCATGGACAAGATTCGCGAGCAGTTTGGCGTGAGTTACACGTTTGAAATTTCTCCAGGTGAAACGTGGAATCGTAACGGCGACAAGTCTATTTTGCAAGTGTTCGATATCGAAACTGGCGAAGCAAAAGTTCTCAAGGAATTTGACAGTGTTATCGAAGCCCCAAACTGGAGCGCAGACGGAACGTTCCTCACGTACAATAGCAACGGTCGCATTTTCAAGTACACGCTTGCAACAGGCGAGGTGGCAAAAATCGAAAGTCATTATGTGGACAACTGCAATAATGACCACGTCCTTGATCCAGATGGCAGCGGCGTTTACGTGAGCCACCATACAAAAGAAGATGGGCTTTCCCGCATTTACAAGATTTATTTTGATGGCCGCGAACCGCGATTGGTGACGCCCCTTGCGCCAAGCTATTTGCATGGAATCACGCCTGACGGAAAAATGCTTGCGTACTGTGCCGAACGCAACGGCTCGTATGACATTTACACAATTCCGGCAGCGGGAGGCAACGAAACTCGCCTCACAACTGCATTTGGACTGAATGACGGTCCTGAATATGATTGCAATGGCGAATATATCTGGTTTAATTCCGAACGTTCTGGACGCATGCAGGCATTCTGCATGAAGGCGGATGGCTCCGAACAAACGCAGATGACGCATGACTTGCATTGGAATACCTGGTTCCCGCATATTTCGCCGGACCGTCAAAAGGTCGTGATGGTCGCGTACACAGAAACGGATGTGCGACCGGGCGAGCATGTGCCTAACAAAAATGTGGAACTCCGCTTGATGCGCCGCGCACTCCCTGCAGATTCTTGGTCTGCACCGCAAACGCTTCTTAAACTCTTCGGCGGTCAAGGAACTATCAATGTCAATTCCTGGGCTCCCGACAGCAAACGCTTTGCTTTTGTAAGTTACGTTCACGGCAACGATTCATCCAACTAACACCCCTCCTCGGAACGGAAACGCACTTACAAAAACACAAAAAGCCCTCGCGAATACTCGCGAGGGACTTTTACGTTAAATGAATTCGAGAATGCGCGACTTCCTACAGTCTACTGTCTACTTCCGACTTTATTTACACGTTCTTCACGCAGCGAATCGAAAGAGCGTCGGATCTGTACACGCCTTCGATATCAACGGAATTGTTGGTAATGCTCAGGCGGAATGCATTAGCCTTGCCGTATTCATCCTTGCTCCAGAAACGGGCGCGTCTGCTGAAATGGCAGAAGTTGCCGTTGTCAAAGCGGTAACCCGCTGGGAGCGCAAAGAATCCGAACGTATCCTTGCCTTTGTTCTTCCACATGAATTTGCCGCGCAACTCACCACCATCGGACTTGGCGTCAAGATTGCTGAGGAGCTGTTCCCATTCCTTGTTGCTCGGAATATGCCAACCTTCTGGGGCAATGCCCTTGTAGTTCTTGTCCTTGATTTTGTTGTACATCTCGATGTCTTTTGCCGGAGATTGTTCAACGTATTCATCAGGAATGTCCAAAGCCTTTGTCCATGTGTACAAACGACCGAACTTTGCAACGTTCGATTCATCGTTGTTCGGAGCGTAGCTGCCTTCGGTCTTGAAACGCAGGTTTTCTGCCATCCAAACTTGGTTTCCGATTTGAATGGTGCGGTATGTTTCTCCATCGCGGGCGTCCGTGAAAGTCCCGTATTTGAACTTGGCTTCGTTTTCCTTGATGCAGTCGTCGTAAGGCGTGTTATTCAAGGCTTCGGGTGCGTTCTGCTTGGTTTCTTTGCTGATTCTACGCCCTAGTGCGTATGCAGCGACGACGATGACAATGAGAACAAAGATATTGAATATGATGAATGAAATATGCATAGTAACCTCCGTATGTTAAATGTATAATCTTTTTTGATGAAACTGATAACTTTAACTTATATTATTAAAAGGGAAAAATCAAAGTTGTTATAAATATATTTGCGGCTAGGATGATAAAATTCATTGGAATGCCTATTTTGACAAAATCTGTAAAATGGTAACCGCCCGGGCCGTAAACGAGCATGTGGGTGGGGGAGCCAATCGGGGTGGCAAAGCTGCTGCTGGCGGCAATCATGAGTGCGATACAGAATGTGAGCTGGTTCACGCCAAGGGCGCTCGCGGCGCTCAATGCTATGGGGCAGAACAATGCTGCGGCTGCCGTGTTGCTGATGAATTCGGTGATGAAGGTTGCGACAACGCACATGATGGCAAGTGTAATGTAGGGGTTGCTTCCGCTCACGCTCAAAATGCTGTTTGCGATTTTTGAGGCGACACCGGTGATTTCAAGTGCTTTGCCAAGGCAAATGCTTCCTGCAAAAACGATGATGATTTCCCAGTTGATGGCGTTCATTGCTTGCGTGCTTGAACAGCAACGGAAAATAATCATGGCTGCGGCTGCGAGTAAGCAAGACGAGAGTAGCGGCATAATGTTGAATGCCGAAAGGAGCACCATGGCAATCATGATTGCTGCGGAAATAACGGTTTTCTTTCCAAATTTTTTTCCGACGGCTGCGTTTTCAATGACGCCTTCCAGATGCTCGTTTTTCAAGTTGAGGTTGTTGCAAATCCACTGGAGTTGCTCCGCCTTGCCCGATACGATGATGTGGTCTGCGCCCATGATGATGGAATCGGGGGTAGCAACTTCGACTTCGTTATCGAAACGGCGGATGGCGAGAATCGCGTTCTTGTCTTTTTCGAAACCGCGCGGATTGCTGTCGTAGATTTCTTGCAAAGTCATGCCGATAAAGTTATGCTTTGAGGGCACGCAGAGTTCGAGTGTCATTTCGTCATCGCTGAGCCCGCTTAACGGGGACTTGCGTTCGGGGAGGAGCTTCTGCAGTGCGATGACAGACAAAATGCCAACCGCGAGGCAGAATAGCCCGCAAATCGTTGTCGTGAAAATCCCGAGATGGATGCCGGTCGCATCGGTGTAGAGCCCTGAAATAATGAGGTTTGGCGGAGTTCCGATCAAAGTGCAGATGCCGCCCATTCCAGATGCGTAACTGAGCGGGATCAAAAGCTTGGACGGCGAAATGCCGAGCTTTTTGGACCAAATCTTCACGATGTTGATGAACAAGGCAACGATGGTCGTGTTGGTGAGGAGAGAACTTAAAAGGGCAACGGGGAGCATGAGTCGTGTAATGGCGCCTGTAAGAGTTTTGGGCGTACCCATGAGGTGCTTGACAATCCAGTTTAAAACGCCAGTCTGGTTGAGGCCTGCAATGACAGCGAAAAGGACGCCGATAACGAGGACGGACGGTGCGCAGAAACCGCCAAATGCGCCCTTGACATCAAGGACTCCGCTTATGAATAAAGCGGACATGGCGGCGACAAAGATGAGGTCGGTGCGCAATTTTGAAAACATCATGGACGCAAAAAGCGCGAGGATTACAGCAATTGTAAACCACGCATTCCCCGAGAGTCCCAATAGTTCAAAAGAAAGCAAACCTTGTAACATTCTTCCCTCCATCGGGAAAAACTATAATAATATTACAAGGATTTCAAACGGCTAATTATTTCAAATTGGAATGATTTCGGGGCTTTTAACCCCTGCTGGTGGCGATTCTCTTGATGATGCGGACGACTGTTTCCATGCCTTCGACGGTCACGTGTTCGAAGGGACCGTGGTAGCCGTAGCCGCCCGTGCCGAGATTCGGGCAGGGGAGTCCCATAAAGCTGAGTTTGGCGCCGTCGGTGCCGCCGCGCACAGGGTCGCTTACCGGTGTGATGTTTTCGGCGGCGATGGCTGTGCGGGCGCGTTCAAGGACTTCGGGCGTTTTTTCGATGATCTGCAGCATGTTGCTGTAGGAATGCTTGAGTTCGAGCTCAACGGTATTTTCGCCAAATTTTTCGTTAAACTTTTTGGCGATTTCGCGTAGGAATTCCTGGCGTTCTTCAAATCGCGTCTGGTCGTGGTCGCGGACGATGTAGCTGAGGGTGGCTTCGGTCACGTCGCCTTGCATGTCGGTCAGGTGGTAGAACCCTTCGCGGCCTTCGGTGGTGGCGGGTGTTTCGTTTTCGGGGAGCGCCATCGCGATTTCGGCGGCCATGAGGCTTGCGTTTTTCATGATGCCCTTGGCTTCGCCGGGATGCACGCCTTTGCCGTGAATCTTGAAGGTGGCACTTGCGGCGTTGAAGTTCTCGTAAGCGATGTCGCCTTCGTATCCGCCGTCGACGGTGTAGGCGTATTTAGCCGTGAAATAGCTTAAGTCCAAGCGGTCGGCGCCGCGTCCGATTTCTTCGTCTGGAGTGAAGCAGACCCAGATGTCTCCGTGGCCGGAAAGATTCTCGTAGCCGCGGCTTTCGGCGTGGCGGTCGATTTCGATGAGCTCTTCCATGGCGGTCACGATTTCGGCAATGCCTGCCTTGTCGTCGGCGCCGAGGAGCGTTGTGCCGTCAGTCGTGATGAGCGTGCGGCCCTTGAGCCACTTGAGCGTGGGGAAGTCTTCGACCTTGAGCACGGCGCCCGAGCCTTTGAGCAGAACATCTTCACCATCGTAATCTTCGATGATTTGCGGTTTCGGGTTCACGCCCGAAAAATCCGGTGACGTGTCCATGTGACTGATGAATCCAATAGGCGTGTCGCTTTCGCGGCCTTCGGTGGCGGGCAGAAGCCCGTAGACGTAGCCATTCTCGTCCATCTTCACTTGTGAAAGTCCAATCTGTTCGAGCTCCTCGGTCAAAAACTTGGCGAGTTCAAGTTGTTGCTTGGTGCTCGGGCAACATTCGCTCTCTTCGTCGGAGGTGGTGGTGAAGCTCACGTATTTTAAAAAGCGGTCTTGGACTTTCATTTTGTGCCTGCAATTAAAAAATCATAATAACTTGCGATTTTATTCTGCAATTAAATTTATCTTTTTTAACGTAATTGGGAACACGATAGTGGATAAAGTTTCAAAAAAATCGAGTGCCAAGAAAAGGGTGGCAAAAAGGCGCAGGTCTCGCAAGCCGATGACCCGCTCGCAGATGATGCAGGCGGTCCATTCGGAGGATACAAAGCCCGAGATGATTGTGCGCAAGGCGCTCTTTGAGGCTGGGTTCCGCTATCGGCTTCACCGTCGGGATTTGCCGGGGACGCCGGATATTTTCGTACAAAGGTATGGGGTTGCGATTTTTGTGAACGGGTGTTTCTGGCACCAGCACGGTTGCAAGCTCACGAGCCGTCCGAAGTCGAATTCTGCATTTTGGAACGACAAGTTTGACCGCAACATTGTGCGTGACATTAAAACGCAACACGAACTTTCGCTCTTGGGGTATCGCGTGGCGATTGTCTGGGAGTGTTCCTTGCGTGTAGAAGGTGTTGCCGATACGGGGAATATGGGGGCAGCCCTCACGTTGGAGCGCTTAATTGATTTTATCAAGAGTGATGATGAGACAATTGAGCTGTAAAATTGTAGTTTAGAATAGTAATTCTTGGGAGCTTTTGAGAAGGAGAATTTATGACTATTGAAGAGGCTGTTTTAGCACGACATTCTGTGCGTAGGTATGCTTCGACGCCTTTGACTAAGGAGCAAGTCGAAGAATTGCAGTCGCGGATTCGTCGGCTGAATGAAAATTTTGCCCTCCACATGCAGCTTGTTTTAAATGACGATGTGGCATTTAGTGGGCGTTTGGCGCATTATGGCTCGTTTCGGAATGTGACAAATTACATTGCGATTGCGGGTCAAAAGTCAGTGGCGGGGTGCGAAGCTTCGCTCGATGAACGCGTGGGGTATGCGACTGCCGATATTGTGCTTTTGGCGCAGATGATTGGGCTAAATACTTGCGTGGTTGGGCTTACATTCAAGAAGACTCCGACAATTGAAATTGACGATGGCGAAAAGCTGGAGCTTGTGATTGCGATTGGCAATGGCGAGACGCAGGGCGTGCAGCACCCGATGAAGCCTGTGACGCGAATCGCGCCGGATTACGATCAATCTCCGGATTGGTTCAAGAAGGGGATTGACTGCGTGATGCTTGCGCCTTCGGCTTTGAACCAGTTCAAGGCTAAATTTACCGTTGACGAGAGCGGTCGTGTTTTTGCGGAGAAGCGTTTGGGCTTTTTTAGCAAGGTCGATCTTGGAATTTTCAAGTATTTCTTTGAAATTGGCTCTGGCAAGGAAATTTTCCGCCGTTCCATGCAAACTTTGCGCAGTTCAGACACGATTTAGCGCTGCTTTGTCATGCCCGATTTAATCGGGCATCGCCCTCTTGGGCTTGAAAAAAAGAAGATTCCTGCTCGGAGGCGGGAATGACAGATTAGGCTTAAATTTTTTTTAAATTTTATGGTAACACTTTTGAATACCTCCGGTGTTACATAAACGTGAAAAGCCTAGAACCCTTAAAAAAAGCAGGATTTGCAAAGATTTACGAGAAGTACGCGCCTATGGTCTATAGGCGCTGCCTGCAACTCCTTCGCGATGACGCTGAAGCTAGCGACCTTATGCAAGACGTTTTTTTGCGGATTTATTCTGCATCGGAGCGCCTTGATATGGAGTCGCCGAGCAGCCTTTTGTGGAATACGGCAACGAGACTTTGCCTCAACCGCATTCGTGACAAGCGCCGTCGTGGACTTGACGTAGATTCTTCGAGCCTGCTTTTGAGCATCGCCTGTGCCGAAGACGAGCATGACGATTACGAAACGAAAAATGTGCTGGCAAAGCTCTTTTCGAAGGAACCCGAATCTAGCCGCACAATGGCAGTCCTCCATTTTGTCGATGGAATGACGCTCGAAGAGACTGCCCGTGAAGTGGGGCTCTCGGTAAGCGGTGTGCGCAAGCGTTTGCGCGGGTTACAGGCCAAAGTTAAAACTCTGGAGGTTCAGTGATGATTCCCGATTGGAAATTAGAACGATTCCTGACTGGCGACTTGCCGGAAGAAGAAATGAATAAGCTTCGCGAGCTTGAAGCGAATGATGCGGTATTTGCAAATCGCGTAAAAATGCTCCGCGAAGATAACAAGGCAATTTTGAACAAGTTGCCGTTTGAAACGCTTGCCGCGAATCTTGGAACGGATGCTGCCAGGATTGCCGCGAAAAATGTTGCGAAAAATGCGGCGCGCTTTACGCTCGTGAAATTTGCGGTTGCGGCCATGTTCGTTTTTGCCGTTGCCTTGGTGGCGTTCTTTGCCCAGCGCGAAACTTCCGTGATGAATGAACGCGTGGGTAGCGATGTTGCAACAGTCAATGGCTCGCAAAATACGCAGGTTGCGCTTGCTGAAAATGAATCCGATACGCGAATCAAGGGACTTGAAGCCCGCATGGAAGTCTGGAAAAAGACGTCTGCCGGAATTGTCCAGCTGAACGATCTTGATTCTGTCGGCGAAGGCGATGAAATCCAGTTGCGCTATGCCGTCCCCGAGAAATGCTTTGGACTCCTTTTTAGCATGGACGGCAATGGCGCTCTGACTCTCCATATGGGCGATGGCGTGAAGGCGATTGAACTTGCTCCGGGCAAGATGAATTTGCTCCCGTTTGCGTACAAGCTTGATGATGCTCCGTACTTTGAAAAGTTCTTCTTCGTGACTTCTCCCAAGGAGTTTGCGGTTGAAGAAAATGATGTTGATAAGTTGCTTAAGAGAAGCGACGTGAAGGTGATTGTTTTTACTCTCAAGAAGGCGGGTAAATAATGTTTATGATTTCAAATAAGGCTTTTGGGGTGTTGTCTGGTTTGTCTTTTGCATTGCTTTTTGTGTTGCTCTTGTTGGCTTCCAATGCTAATGCTGCAACAGAATCGGGCCGAATCAATCGCTATGTTGTTGCCGTGAGTGCCAATAACGGTGGTGCAGGTCGTCCGATGCTTCGCTATGCGGAAAGTGATGCCCGTTCGTTTGCCAAAGTGCTTAAGGAAATGGGTGGCGTGCTTCCGCAGAACGTGATTCTCGTGAAGGAACCGTCTGTTGTTGCTTTGCAAAAGGAATTTGCGAATCTCGATGCAAAAATTTTGCAGGATAAAGCGTCTAATGGTCGCGACGAAGTGCTCGTCTATTACAGCGGTCACGCCGACGAAAAGGGTCTCCGTTTGGGCGAAGAAACTTACGCCTGGAAGGACTTGCGCAATCGCATTGACGCCCTCAGTGCCGATGTGAAAATTGCAGTGATTGATGCTTGCGGTTCTGGTGCAATTACCCGCGTGAAAGGTGGTAAGGCGGTGCCTGCTTTTATGGTCGACCAGAGCAGCGACATGAAGGGCTATGCGTTTATCACGAGCAGCACGCAAGATGAATCTAGCCAGGAAAGCGATAAGCTCAAGGGCTCGTTCTTTACGCACTCGCTTGTGAGCGGTCTCCGTGGCGCAGGCGACTTGAGTAGCGATGGCCGTGTGACGCTCTCGGAAGCGTACCAGTTTGCATTCAATGAAACTTTGCAAAAAACCGAAACAACGCTGGGTGGCGCTCAGCATCCGAGCCGTGACATGAACCTTGCGGGTACGGGTGACGTGGTGATGACCGATTTGCGTGCAACAAGTGCAGGTCTGGATTTGGACGAAAGCGTGGGTGGTCGCCTTTACATTCGCGATGCTGATGGCGAACTCGTCGCAGAACTCAATAAAAAGCAAGGTCATGCGATGAGTCTTGGCCTCCCGGCAGGAAATTACACGGTGAATCTCCAGCAGAAGACCGATTACATGGGCGCAACTGTTGCTCTTGTAAACGGTAAGCGCGAAAAGATTTCGATGGGCAATTTCACGAGTGTTGTGGCTGAACAGACGGTGTTCCGCGGTGAAATTGGCGGCAATAGAAGCTGCCCGGGTGGCGATACGATTGCTTGCTCGCTTGATTCCCTGGATCATAACGGCAAGTTCCGTACGACGTTTAGCTTCGTGAATACGGATAGCGATCCGCGTAAGGGCTTGCAGTTGGGCTTGTTCGTCGCTCGTACGAAGGATTACATGTTGGGTACGCAGGTGAGCTTGTTTGCAAATATTGCTCAAAAGGAAATGCACGGCTTGCAGGCGACAACGATTGTGAACGTGGCAAAAGACCACTTTGAAGGCGCCCAGCTTTCGTCTGTGGCAAACTACGCAGGGTCTTTTGATGGTGCGCAGGTGAGCTCGGTTGTGAACATTGCGAAGGACAAGTCCTCGGGGGCGCAGATTGGTATTGTGAACGTGGCCGTTGATTCGCTGAATGGTTTGCAGGTTTCTGCTGGTGTGAACTACGCGAAGGTTACAGATTGGCAGGTGACGGCTGGTGTGAATGTTGCACAAACTACAAAAAGCCAAGCGGTTGCTGGTGTCAATTATGCGACAAAGTCGAAAGTTCAGGTGGCTGCGGGGGTAAATGCTTCTCACGTTAACGAAAAGGTGCAAATTGGCGTTGTCAACTATGCCACGAATGAAAATGGTCGCCAGTGGGGTATTGTCAATATCTGCGCGCATTGCGAAAAGTCCCCAGTGGGTCTCGTCAATATCGTCGGAAATGGCGTGTGGAGCGTGACTCCATACATCAACGAAATGGGAGCGCTTGGCGGATCTGTCCATTTGGGTACGGCTTATTTCTACACGAATATTGAATGGGCCGCATTCTTTAAGAAAGGGCATATCTTTAAGGAGTTCGAAAAGTTCTATGAACACGGCGTTGGTATCGGTACCCAGTTTGGAAAGTACGGAAGCCATTGGGAACTCGAATACACGTTCTTCAACGTCTACGATAAATTTGGCATGGATGAAGATGATTGGAAGTCTGGATACCACCATCGCGGCCGCGTTGGTTATGTGTACCAGGTGTTCCCGGGTTTTGGCCTCTCGGTGGGTGGCTCGTTGAATTTGACGAGCGAAGGCTATCTGAACAAGCTATTGCTTAAACCGCTTGGCGATTACCACGATGACGTGAGCTACAAAGACCATAAAGGTCGCTGGTGGCCGGGATTCTACGCAGGACTTACCATCGGACGATTCTAGTTACTTTGTCATCCCCGATGCCTGTCCTCGCGCCTGTCCTCGCTTGACGGGGATGACGGGGACGAGCGGGCATCACCTGTATGCTCTTGTCATCCCCGACTTGTTCGGGGATCTCTTGTTATCTTGTCATGCCCGCCTCCGAGCGGGCATCTCCTGTTTAACAAACGAAAAATTTTATTTTTTGAATTATGTGGTAACACTTTTTGTACCTTAAGGTGTTCCATTGGGGAATGGTTTAGGAACTGTAATGAGTTTTATGTTGAAAATTGTTGTTTTTGTGTCGATGATGGTTGCGTTTGCCGCAGCCCACGAACGTATTATCTTCAATGGAATTGTTCAGGATGACTCGTTTGAAGCTCACGAAAAGCTGAATGTTGAAATTCTTGAAACAGGTGAGGCTTTGCAGACGACCGTGGGGGCGCCCTTTAGTGTTGTCCTCCCGGCTGACACGCTTTGGAACATTTGTGTGACGAACTCCGATACCTCTGGTGCCGAAAAAGAAAAATGCTATGAACTCCTGTATTTTGGTAATGATAGCACTTTCAGCAAAACGCTTGGTCCCAACGAAGTCACGGTTGAAGATACAATTTCGAACGGTCGTGCTGAAGCGCAAGCGGAGCCGAAGGCTCCGACTGCAAACTCCGATAGCACATCTGATGTTGATGTGGAAAAACTTCTCGCTTCGGGCGGCGCAAATTCCAAAGTGACCGAACTCAAAAAAGTCGTGGTGCAGTTGCGCCGCCGTCCAAAGCGCAAGCCGGGTGAATCTGTTGTTTCCGCAAAGTCCATCAAGCGCATGCCGGGCCTTGCCGAAGCCGATGTCATCAAGAGCATTCAGGCGCTCCCGGGCGTTGTCGCCAGTTCCGATTTCAGTTCCAAGATTTACGTGCGCGGTGGTGCTGCCGACCAGAATCTCTTCTTGTTCGATAACGCCGTTGTCTATTCTCCGGTGCATTTCTTTGGGCTTTTTAGCACGTTCCTCGTCGAAGGTATTGACGATGTGCAGTTCTATAAGAGCGGATTCCCGGCGCAGTACGGCAACCGTTTAAGTTCTGTGCTCAAAATGGAAGGTCGTGCGGGCGGTCAGGATTCTGTCGAAGAATGGTTTAGCAAGTCGAGCATCAAAATCAGTACGTTTGCGGCACAGCTCCATACCGAAGGTCATAAGGGGCCTGCCCGCTGGGTGTTTGCGGGTCGTACGACTTACATCGGCTACATTCTCGACTTGTGCAATGCCATTGGCCTCTTGGATTTGGATCTGGATTACGAGTTCACGGACTTGCAGGGAACGTTTATGTACGATTTCTCTAAAGATACGCGCCTCAAGTTAAGTTTCTATATCGGAAAGGACCGCTTGGAATATGACCCGCTTTACATGGACTGGGGTAACACGGCAATCCCGCTGGGAATATACCATCGCATCAATGATAAATGGGATTACAATGCAACGCTTGCTTTTAGTGAATTTTACCAGACGATGAAAATTGGCGACTTCATGTCGATTAAGATGGAACTTTATTCTTTTGCGGGTAAGCAATGGCTGAATTACCGTGGTATAGATAATCATACGTTTACCTTTGGATATGAACTGGAATATACAAGGGAACGTTATCAGGAACAGATGGCGACAATCAGCGTGGCAGATGTCGAAAAACCGTTCCACCATGTCGCTTATGCGCAGGACGCTTGGAAGATTTCTCCGGATTACTTATTGCAATATGGCTTGCGTTTGAATTATCAGTCTGCGGCGCAACATTTTGGTGTAGAACCACGCCTCTCGCTGAATGTTAATTTGGATGATACCAAGTCGTTGGAACTTTATGGTGGCTACTACTTGCAGTACATGAATTCAATTGTCTATACGGATCAGGAAACCTTAAACGAGTTTTATTATCCGGTGACAACAACAACGGATGGCCGCCATATTAAACCGGCATCATCGTGGCTCTTTGCGGCGGAATATAGCCAACGAGATCTTTTTGAGGGCTATGACTTTACCGCAGGCATTTATTACAAAACGCAAAGTAACTTGAATACGTTTGCTGTAAAATCGGATAGTAGCGATGAATCGAGTTCAAAGAATATGGTGCTGGCCGATAACTTTGGTACGGCAGACGGTTATTCCATGGGCTACGAACTTTCTCTCCGTAAAGATAAAGGTTGGTGGTTTGGCGGAATCAACTGGAGCCAGAGTATCAGCGTGGCAAGAGTCAACGATGGCTCTAAACCGTATTTCCCGAGCTGGCACCAGCCTTATGCTTTGAAACTAGATCTTGGCATTAACTGGAAAGGTGGTGAAGATGCCTTGTGGCAACACAAGAAAAAGGGTCGTTATTTCCGTTCGTCACTTGCGCTTAAATATTCATCGGGTATGCCGATTAGCGAATATAAAGGGTACTACATGGCCAAGGAAATTGGTTCCCAGAAATATTCGGATAATATAGTCGTGGTGCCAGGAAGTCGCAATGCGGGGCGCCAGACGGACTACTTTAGAATTGACCTGAAGGCAATTGATATTGGTCGCGAAGGCAAGTGGAATTTTAGCTGGACG
The DNA here is from genome assembly GCF_002394865.1 of Fibrobacter sp. UBA4297. Taxonomy (NCBI): domain Bacteria; kingdom Pseudomonadati; phylum Fibrobacterota; class Fibrobacteria; order Fibrobacterales; family Fibrobacteraceae; genus Fibrobacter; species Fibrobacter sp. UBA4297. Next base: position 17,023 of record NZ_DGUZ01000026.1, read on the forward strand.
ATTATCAACTTGACCGATCACGATAATATGTTCTTTACCTTCTACGATACGCGTAAAACGCCTCCGAAGAAAACCACGATTTCTCAGTTCCCCTTTTTACCGATTATGCTGAATTATGAATACTATTTCTAGACAAAAGAAAAATTGTGTCATCCTGAGCGAAGTCCGTAAGGACGTAGTCAAAGAATCTTGTAGGCGATTCCTCTCGTCTCTCGTCTGGATTCTCTCGTCTGTTTATTTTGCGGCTTGTGATTTTCACGGTCCGTGGGAATACTATCCAGAAGAACGTGAAACCTACGTGGGAATTTATACGTACGGGTACGTTCTTGAAAATGCATCTCCGTATATCTGCTTCTCAAAAGTGTATCAGCTCAATGAAGTTTCTACGGAAAATTTTGATTTTTATGAATCCGCCAATGTGATTGTCGAAGGTCGCTTTGCTGGCAGTAAAGGCAATGGCGAAATAAGCGAGGTAACACTTCACTCTGTTGGAAATGGATGCTTTTCTTACTATGGCGTTAGGTCTTCATATTACGACTTTGCATACAAGGGTATAGCTGGTGAAACCTATAAATTGAACGCCTCCTTTAAGTGGGATAGCGCCGGTCAAATGGTGACTTCTACGTACAAGGCTACAGCGACAATCCCGAATTCTGTCAAGGTTGAGGGACTGAATATCCCGCTACAGGATGGTAGCTATAAGTGGGAAACTTACAAAGTCGGTAAAATATTTGCAATTGATTTTTTGGAATATCCGATGGATATGGAATTTATCCGCGTTGCTCTAGATTATGATAATTCTGCTCGGGGCGTCCTTATGATTCTAAATTATGGTATGGACAATGGAGAATCTCCGAATACGACGATTAATCATTTGATGGAAGGGCTTTCTAAAGAGGATTCCCATGGCTATAGAGGCGTTTCAATTCACGATCCGTTGGAAACGCAACAGAATCTTGGCTTTACGTCAAACCGCGTTGTTGCTGGAAATAAAATGCTCGATACGCTGTACCTGACGAATATGGTTATTCCTTTAGGGAGTTCTTCGATTGATATTTATACGACGGACGGTTCATATATTGACTATGTGGACAAAGTTAAACAGTCTGCCTCGGATTCACGTGTTGAACCGGAATCCAATATTGAAAACGGTATGGGTGTCTTTTTTGGCGCTGCCAAGACTTCGTTTAAAATAGATATGGGCTTTGATGAAGGCGAATATATTAGTATGTTCCATATGGCTGATAGGCATTGCTATAATGAAGATGTTAATGAAACAACAAGGGGATGTCGTCTTTTTGTCGATGTGATGTGTTCGGGAATGCTTTCAAATCGGAATATGGCACACTTAGATTTGGTTGATGCGAATAAAGAATCGTATAAGTATTATTTATGGGGTGACGATTACGAAGTGAGTAAAGATTGTTATGCGTCTAACGTGAAAGCGGCGATGTTGCTGGGTTCATCAACGTGGTCTGAGTTTTTACCGGATACCATTAAGCCCGAAGATAAATCGAAAGCTTATGCTGATGGCCTTAAGCGCTACTGCGTTACAAGCGATTTTGAAGACAATAAAATTGCAAGTTGTGGAGCGCTTAAAACAAGGTGCCTCGAAAGTAAGGAAAAAAATGAATGTAATACCTATATGTGGCAATGGTGTTCCGATCGCAATTGGGATTACGAAACATTCCCGCAATGTGGACCAGCCTTGGTGAACCGCTTTGTTGTGGATAGTCTGACATCGTCTGTTTGGGAAAAAGAAGTGAAAAACTGGTGTGAAAGTCCCTGTAGTGAAAAATACTCTCTTTGCGAAGAATTGGGCTACAAACAAGAAAATCGTAAAGAATGTCTTAGGATCGTACATGTAGAAAGTTCTGTAACAGGAGTGGTCGATAGTTATATGTCAAATGATTTAGTTAGTGTTATGCGTTAAATATGTTTGTGCGAAAGAAGTTAAATTTTTTGTTTTTTCTGGTGACAGATTTTAATAGCTTAGGTGTTACATAGGTGAATATGAAAAAGAAACTTGTTATTTTTGTGATGTCAGCCTTTTTGGCGGTGAATGCCTTTGCAGACTACGAGTCCGAAATTCGAGACTTGAAACTGCAGAAGGAAAAGCTGAATTCCGAAATTCAAAATTTGAACACACGAATCGCGTCGACGGATTCGATGCTACGTGCAGATGCGTCTCATCGCCAGTTGCTTGAACAGCGCTACAAGGCGGATGTGGAACGCCGCAATCTGGAAATTGATAGCCTGAATGCGAAGATTCGCAAGGTGGCTGCAAATCTCCAGCAGGAGCGCAACAAGCAGGCTCGCGCGAAGAACAAGAGCGATAACGTGGCCGCAAAACGCCGTGCATTGCGCGGTGAACTTGCCAAAATCTGTAAACAGCTCGAAGTCCAAATTGCGCAAACGCTCCCGTGGGAACGCGATAAGCGCCTTGACCGTGCAAAATCTTTGACGCGTGAAATCGAAAGCGGAAACGTGACCGAAGAAGAAGCATTTTCTCGCATGAAGTCGCTTGTGAATGAAGAAATTAAGTTTGGCGATGAAGTTTCTGTGGTCAACAGCCCGCTCACTCGCAAAAATGGCGAAATTGTGAATGCGACAATTCTCCGCATAGGGAACCAGTGGATGGTCTATGTCGATGAAAACGGAGCCTCTTACGGTCGCCTGGAACGTAAGCTGGAAAACGATAAAGTTGTTTACGAATGGAACGAAGAATTGAATCTTGAGGAACGCGCCGCCGTGAAACTCGCCATTGACGTGAAACAGGCGAAAAAGCCTCCTCAGATTGTAAAATTGCCTGTAAGTTTGTCTGTTGTGGGAGGCATGAGATGATTTTAGACGAAAGAACGGGCTTTGCCCTACAGACGAGAGACGAAAGCGGTTCGACGAGCTCACCGACCGAGTGTCATTCTGAGCGAAACGAAGTGAAGTCGAAGGATCTAGTGCAAGGCGAGCGTCGCGACAGAAAGTTTTTTTTCTGGCATGACCGAGCCGAAGCTGCGAACGCCGTAGGCGTTCATCCAGTGAAATACGTCATTGCGAGAAGCGAAGTGACGAAGCAATCTATGCATCGAATTCTTTTTGTGCTTGTTTTATTTTTCACGTCCTCAGCTTTTGCTTGGCCATGGTCCAGCGACAAGAAAAGCGCCGAAGACGAAGCCCGCATCAAGGATTCCTTGTTGCAAGTCGAAGTGCGCAATTTGCAGCGCGAAGTCGAAACGCTTACCCGCATCCGCATGCAAAAAGCCGATTCCCTTGAAAAGCTCGATGCCAAGCATTGGAGCAATCGCTATGCCGAATCGCAGCTGACCGAAGAACACCAGAATAAAACGCGTGAACTGGACGGTCGCTATTCTAAACTCTCGACAGATCTTGGCCGCGTCACCGAAGAAGTGATGGCGAACAAGAACGTCACTGAAGAAGCGGAAGAAAAAGCCAAGAGCGAAGAAATTGCATTTGATGCGCTCAACACGCAAGTGAAGCTTTCCATTGAAAAGACTCTTGGCGATGTAGCGGGCGATTATCCGGTCGGGATGAACAAGCGCCTTTTGAACTTGAAACGCGCCAGTGCTGAAGCCGAAAAGAAAGTGCCGAATACAATTGCTGCGGTGCAGGGCTATATGGCAGATTTGCTCGCCCGTCACGAAGTCACTTACACGCAATTCTACGGCAATGAAGTTTCGCAGGTGGGCTCTCGCCCGGATGTGAACGTGAATCGTTTACGCTTGGGAACGGTGTTCCTCGGCGAAGTGGCGAATGACAATGGCGATGTGCAGGCGTTGTTGCGCTCTGGTGCTTTGCAGGGCAAGGTCTTTGAATGGAATGCAAATTTGCCCACGGAAATGGCGGCAAATATCAAGTCTGCCGTGAACCAGGCGGGCTCGGTGGCAAGTGCTGCAACGGACGTGTCGCAGTCTGCAACTATCGCGATTCCGTTGGATGTGCTGCAGAATAAGGCCATCAAAAATTCCATCACTGATACGAAGGAACTCACTTGGACCGAAGAATTCAAATCGTTCTTCAAGAAGGGCGGTATTGTGATGTACCCGCTTTCGCTTGTGGCGATCATTGCGCTCCTCCTATTCCTTGAACGTTTTGTGATGCTTTCTTACCGTGGTCATCTCGGCCGCCGCTTCACCAAGAAGATGGATGCGCTTATTGCCGAGAAAAAGTACGAAGAAGCCGCAAATCTTTGCCTCAAGAAAGAGACGAGCCTTGCGATGGTGCTTTTTGCGGTGCTGAACAAGGTGAACGATACGCGTGAAAATGCGGAACGCTCCTTGCAAGAAGCTTTGCTCCGTGAACAGCCGAAATTGGAACGCCGCATGGGCCTTCTGGCTGCGATGGGAACGATCGCTCCGCTTCTGGGTTTGCTTGGAACGGTGACCGGTATCATCACGCTCTTTACCGTGATTACCGAAGTTGGGACGAATGACGCTCGCGTGCTTGCGGGCGGTATTTCCGAAGCTCTTGTGACGACGGAAATGGGCCTTGTCATTGCAATTCCGGTGATGATTTTGCATGGGCTCCTGAGCGAAAAAATTGAAAAAATCACCAGCGAACTCTACGTGCAAAGCACTTCGCTTATGAATAAAGTCTTCGGAAAGGAAAGTAAGTAAAATACGTCATTGCGAGTTGAAAACGCGGCAATCTCATCTGAATGAATTATGACTGATTTTCATTACATATTCATAGAATCTCTGCGGAATACGTATGAGGCGGGTGGCGTGGTGATGCTACCCATCCTCTTGGCAGGCGTTGTTGGATTCTATTTCCTTTTCTCGAGCTGGTTTCGCATCGGTAGCGATTTTTTCAGAAAGGATATCACTAAAGTTGTGAGGCGTATGCAGCGCGGCTTGACCGGCGAAAGAGCTGTTGTTGGAACCGAATCTTCCTCTGATGAACAGCGTGTGCAGATGACTTTGACAAACCTTCGCAAACGCGGTGGATTTCTTTCAAGAGAACTTTCTTACGCGATTGAAATCGCGCAAAAGAATTATGACGAATTTCGCGACTACATGCAAGTACGCATGATGAAAAGTGTGCGCTACATGGAACAAGGAAACCACATTGTTTCTGTGATGGCTGCAGCCGCTCCGCTCTTGGGCCTGCTTGGAACGGTCACGGGAATGGTCTCGACTTTTGAGGTGATCACGTTGTACGGAAACCAGAACCCGGTGCTGATGGCGGATGGAATTTCAGAAGCCTTGATTTCGACGCAGAGCGGGCTCTTGATTGCGTTCCCGCTGACTCTTATGAAACAACGTTTGGACGAACGCATTGAAATCTTGAAGCAGGAAATGGAATTTGGCGCAACTGTGATTGACAACTATTTTGCAACCCGAGCTGGACAACGTCATTGCAAACTGAAGGCCGCGACTTAACGTAGCTACGTCATTGCGAGCGTAGCGAAGCAATCTAAGGAATTTTTATGGACTTTAACTTACCGAGAAGAAAACAGAAAGACGTGGGCATTGAAATGGGTCCGCTGATGGATATCGTGTTCATCTTGCTCATCTTTTTTGTGGTAACGTCGTCGTTCACTCGCGAAACGGGTGTGGATGTGACGAAACCGCAGGCGCAATCGGCGAGCCAACTTGAAAAAGAAAACTTGCTCATCGCCATCACTCGCGAAGGGACGATTCACATGAATGAGCGTCAGGTGGATTTGGCGAGCCTGCAAGACATCTTGAAACAGTCTCTCGCCAAAGCGCCTGACCGCGAAGCCGTCGTGATTGCCGACAAGGAATCCGAAACCGGCGTGCTCGTTCAGGTCATTGATATGTGCAATTTGGCCGGCGTCAAAAAAGTCTCCATCGCCGCCCAAGCAGAATAATCATAGACGAAAGATGAAACTTGTTAAGAAATTATTAAAGCGTTTTTCAATCCTTCTCGCGGCGATTCTTGCGAGCATGGTTCTCGTATTCTCCGTGACGATGGCGAACTTGTTCTTGACGGGTAAAATTTTCCACGAAAAGAAATTTGTCAAGACCGAAGTCTCTGTGAAAAAAGTTGAAGAAGTCGAAAAGAAGATTGAAAAAAAACGCACCGCACGCAAGCCAAACCGCCAAAAGTTGAATTCTCGCTCGCCCAAAGCGGGACCGCGTTTTGCCATGGCTCTTGGCGCCGTTTCAGGAACTGCGGGTGCTGCCATCAATAGCGAGCTCGTTGCCGATTTTCGAGGCGGCGCGCTCTCCACTGAAAAAGGCGATGTCGATAAAAAACCAGAAAGCCGCTCTGTCGCAAACTTTCAGGTGCCTCCGCAAATCCGAGACCGCGAAATAGATGCCATGCTTCGTCTCAGTTTCTGCGTGGATGTTGGCGGACGCGCGTATGATATCAAAGTCATCGAAGAATCTCCCGCAGGCTCTGGACTTGCGCAAGCGGGGAAGGATGCTATTGCTCGTATGACTTTTGCTCCCGCCGAAAAGGACGGTAAAGCCGTTGCTTTCTGCGGCATGGAACAACCCTTCGAAGTGAAGTTTAGAGACTAGTATGAAACCATTTTTTCTTGTTTTGCTTTTTGTAATGTCGTCGTTTGCAGCGCAATCGTCTTTTGACTTGATGGATCGCGCGAATGCCCTTTATCGCAGTGGGAAATTCAAGCAAGCTATCCTCTTGTACCGCAAGGCCGAAGACCGCGGCGCCGATCCCGTTGCCGTGAGTTTCAACATCGCCAATAGCTATTACCAGATGGACAAATATCCCGAGGCGGCCGCCGCCTACCGCAAGGCTGTGGACTACTCCGAAGGCAATTTTGCTCCTGCGCTTTTCAATATGGCGAGCGTCTATTTCCGCTTAAAGCAGTTCCCGGAATGCATTGCCGTTTACCACCGTGCGCTCAAACTTGACCCCGATAACATTTCCGGTTGGCTTTACCTCGGCGAAGCCTACTCCAAAACCGGCGACAAAGTCGGAGCACTCCGCGCTATCGAAAACGCTTACCGCCTCGACAAAAATGATGTCAGCATCGTCTACCAACTTTCCGAAGCGAATATTGCTCTGAACGACTTTGACCGAGCCGTTGCCGTAATTCGCGAAGGCTACACGCTCCATCCCGAAGAATCCGATTTCCTAGTCTACCTCGGCGATGTCTACCGCCTGAACAAGAATTTCGAAGAAAGTGCAAACGCTTACCGCGAAGCTCTTAGCGTGAAAATCGACGACACGCAAATTATGTACAAACTCGCCGATGTCCTCGCTGAAGACAAAAAGCCTTACATCGCTATGGAAATCTTAAATAACATTTTGCAAATCAAACCCGATTTTTCTGATGCCGCCATTTTCATGGGAAACCTCGCGTACGATGCCAAGTTCTATGACCGCGCGGAATCTGCTTACGAACTTGCCGCCAAGAACGGAAACTCCGAAGCTGTCTTTGGTTTCAAGAATATGGCCTACGATGCCCACGCACAAAAGCGCACAGAAGAATCCGTGCGCCTGCTGAAAGTCGCTTTAAAATATTTCCCTAACGATGCGAGCCTCACCGCAGACTTGCTCGAAATGCAGTCTGGAAACTGAAATACATTTTGGGGTCGACAAAGTAAAGGCGTAGAGTCCGGCTTCCTTTGTTTTAACCCCGCTCAAAAAGAGCTCCTATAAGACTGAAACTTGCCATGGGGTATTGACTTTCCTTGTGAAAAATGGTATATTATGAGAGCTCGATAGTCATGATGGGCTGCATCCCGTTTGAATGTCTTGAGAGAGGGCGGTTCCTTTGCAGAGGGCCGCCCTCTACCATTCTAAGGCTACTGGTAAATTACTGTTCCTGTCATTGCTTTTCCCGCTTTATCATCATTTGCGTAACTTGTATAAAGTCTGAAATCTTCTCGTTTTAACTCCGCTCAAAAAGAGCCCCTATAAGACGTACTTTTGAATATACCTTATTTTATGCGGCTTCGCAAACGATTTTGCTCTGGAAAAATCAGAAAAATTGAAGAGATTCTTGTATTTTGGGCCAATTTTTTGGAGGCTTTGTACTTTTTTGCTAGTGAAGTGTTGAAATCCATAGTTGACAAAATAAACGATTTTGCTAACAACCGTTTGCAAAATTTGCAAAGTTTCGCTTTTTGAAAATTCTCTATTGTAGATTAGAACCTCCAAACTTAATGGAGGTGTAATTATGAATCAATCTATTCCTGAAAAGCTAAAAGGCAAAACCTACATCGACCCGAGAACCGATACCGGATTCAAGAGCCTGTTCGCCAGCAAGGATGCCATCAAGGACTTCGTTGATGGAATCTTGCACCTGAAAGGCGACGACCAAATCAAGAATCTGAATTACTCGTTTGAACATACGTTAAGATTTATGATTCCCGAAGAGCGGAAAGTCATTTTGGATGCTTTCGCAACTACGGGTTCTAAGCGTTTCCTCAATATTGAAATGCAGAAGGCAGACCACAGTTTCTTTATCGACCGAACCATATTGTACAAAGCGTTCTTGATTATAAAAGGCAAGCATGAAATGGATAAATCAGAAGAATTCAAAACGCTCACAAAAGAAGAAAAGGAATACCGGCGTTATGAAATTCCCGAAACAATATCCATTTGGATTTGTGATTTTGAATTGCCGTACTGCATGGGAAAATACATTGATGAATGGGCTATTTATAGCAAGG